>NZ_JBIWLW010000001.1:0-24371 GCF_044766385.1 Streptomyces sp. NPDC102274
ACACCACGAGAGCGGAACCACCAGCCGGAATAAGACCGGTGGTTCACAGCGTCCTCGCTGTGTTTACTACAAAGGAACCTCAACCCACCGGATCAACCGGCAGGTCGGGGTATCAACATATCTGGCGTTGACTTTTGGCACGCTGTTGAGTTCTCAAGGAACGGACGCTTCCTTTGTACTCACCCTCTCGGGCTTTCCTCCGGGCTTTTCCCTTCGGTCTTGCGTTTCCGACTCTATCAGATTCATTCGGCGTGTTCCGCCTCAAGAATTCTGATGGCCTTTGGATTGGCCTTTTGCCTTTCGGCTGTTCACTACTTTAACCGAATCCCTGCCCGGCTCATAATCGAGCGAATGAGTGCGGATTCCGGCATGCCGAAATCGCTACCCGTCAGGGTGTGATCGAAAGTAGTGGGTGGCCGCCTCGGGGACTGCTGAACAGCAGGACCCGTTGAAAGCGGCTCGGGCTACGTTAGGCGGATGAACGGAACGAGTCAAGTTCGACGTTTACGTGGTGCGTGGGCGCGATAGGGGCTCACCGACGGGTCGTCGCCGATCCAGAAGCGCCAGGGGTGGACCGCGCCGTCGCCGCCCACTCCGGTGCGCGGCCCGCTGCGGACCTGGTCAGCCGGGACAGGGGTGCCGGTGAGTATCGACAGGGGTGCGTCGGGGCCGGCGCAGACGTCCGTTCCGTTCAGGGCGCGGTCCACATCGAGGGCGGTGGCGAGGCGGGCCGGGCCTTTGGCCAGTTCCCTGTCATGGCGGGCCGAGATTCGACGTTTGCGGGCCAGTTCGACGCCCACGCCGATCTCGCCGGCCCGCAGCAGGACCCCGCTCGCCATGCCCTCCGGGCCGCACACCAGGTTGAGGCAGTGCCACATCCCGTAGGTGAAGTAGACATACGCGTGGCCGGGCGGGCCGAACATCACCGCGTTGCGGGCCGTGCGGCCGCGGAAAGCGTGCGAGCCCGGGTCGACCGCGCCGGCGTACGCCTCTACTTCAGTCAGCCGGAGTTCGATGGGACCGTCGTCCGTGTCCCGTATCAGCGTTCGGCCCAGGAGGTCCGGCGCGACCTCAAGGACCGGCCGGTCGAAGAAGTCGCGGGGCAACGGCCTGCGGTCGGGGCTCTCGGTCATGGCGTACGAGCCTACCGGGGAACCGAATACGGTCGAGGCGCGTATGTAGAGGTCAGGATCTAGAAGGAGTGAACATGGGGTTCAAGAAGCTGCTCGCGAGCATGGGCGCCGGTGGCGCGTCCGTCGAGACGGAGCTGACCGAGCTGAACGTCGTCCCCGGCGGGGTCGTCCAGGGCGAGGTGCGGCTCCAGGGCGGGTCCGTGAATCAGCAGATCGAAGGGCTCAACGTCGGGCTCCAGGCACGCGTCGAGGTCGAGGGCGGCGACCAGGAGACCAAGCAGAACATCGAGTTCACCAAGCAGAACATCGGCGGCGCCTTCGAGGTGCAGGCCGGCGCCGTCCATGTGGTGCCGTTCGGTCTGGAGATCCCCTGGGAGACCCCGATCACGACGATCGACGGTCAGCAGCTGCGCGGGATGAGCATCGGTGTGATCACGGAGCTGGCGATCGCGCGGGCACTGGACTCCGGCGACCTGGACCCGATCAACGTCCACCCGCTGCCGGCGCAGCAGGCGATCCTGGACGCCTTCATCCGACTGGGATTCCGTTTCAAGGCCGCGGACATGGAGCGCGGCCATATCCGCGGGACGCGTCAGCGGCTGCCGTTCTACCAGGAGATCGAGTTCTTCGCGCCGCAGCAGTACCGCGGGCTGAACCAGGTCGAGCTGTCGTTCGTCGCGGACGACCGCGAGATGGACGTCATCCTGGAGATGGACAAGAAGCCGGGGCTGTTCACCGAGGGCAGCGACTCGTTCCGGGCGTTCCAGGTGGGGCTCAACGACTTCCAGGGCACCGACTGGTCCGCCTATCTCAACCAGTGGCTCTCCGAGGTGGGTGGCCGTCGCAACTGGTTCTGAGCCAAGGCTCTAGGCTCGGCCCCGCGAGGCAGCCCAGCTGCCAAGCAGCCAGGCAGGACAGCCGATTCGGAGGTTCAGACGTGACCGAGGGCAAGAGGGCTCCGCTCCCTCATGACTTCCATCCGCAGGTGCCGTCGTTCACCGTGGTGAGCGACGACATCGCGCCCGGGGCGACGCTCAAGGACGCCCAGGTCCATGCCGCCGGGAACACCTCGCCGCAGCTGCGGTGGGAGGGCTTCCCGGCGGAGACCCGGAGCTTCGCCGTGACGTGCTTCGATCCGGACGCGCCGACGGGCAGCGGGTTCTGGCACTGGGTGGTCTTCGACATCCCGGCGTCGGTCACGGAGCTTCCCGTGGGCGCGGGCACCGGGGTTTTCGAGGAGCTTCCGCAGGGCGCGGTGCAGGCGCGCAACGACTACGGGTCGCGGGACTTCGGGGGCGCGGCGCCGCCGCCCGGGGATCCGGCGCACCGGTATGTGTTCACGGTGTACGCGGTGGACAGTGAGCGGCTGGGGCCCGACAGCGACGCGTCGCCCGCGGTCGTCGGCTTCAATTTGCGGTTCCACACGCTGGCTCGTGCGCAGCTCATCGGCGAGTACGCCGCCCCTGCCGCCCTTTGACCGTTTGCCTTTTGTTTGCCCTGCCCTGGTCTTGGAGAGATCAGGGCAGGGCATTTTTTATTGTGTTGTCCCTCTCGGCGTGCCCGGCCAGAGTTGATCCAGGTCCGACGCCTCCCGATGGGCTCGGGCCGGCACACGGGAGGTGGGCGGGATGCGGGACACGCTGGTACTGAATGCGAGCTTCGAGCCGCTGTCGACGGTGACACTCAACCGTGCGGTGGTGCTGGTGCTGCAGGACAAGGCCGTTGTCGAGCACGCTCACCCCGATCTCCGTGTGCGTGCCGCCGCGGTGGAGCTGCCGGTCCCCCGGGTGATCAGGCTCTGCCGGTACGTACGGGTGCCGTTCCGAAGACAGGCTCCGTGGTCGAGGCGGGGGGTGCTGGTCCGGGACCAGCATCGTTGCGCGTACTGCGGCAGGCGCGCGACGACGGTGGACCATGTGGTGCCGCGGTCCCGGGGTGGGGCGGACAGCTGGCTGAATACGGTCGCTTCCTGCGCCGAGGACAACCATCGCAAGGCCGACCGTACGCCGGAGCAGGCGGGGATGCCGTTGCTGCACCAGCCGTTCGTACCGTCCCCGGCGGACGCGATGCTGCTGTCCCTGCGGGCCGGTGAGCGTTCGGAGCTGCCGCACTGGCTGGCCTCGGTCCAGTCCGCCGCGTAACGCGCGACAGAGCGTGCCGCGGGAAGCCCGTTCCCCTTCCGGGAGCGGGCTTTTGGCCGTCCGTACCGCCCGTCACCCGTACCGGCGGACCAGCAGCTGGACGATGGCGACCACCCCGACCGCGACGATCAGCCCGCGCAGCGCCGCCGGGGGCAGTCTGCGGCCGACCTTGGCGCCGAGCTGGCCGCCGATGGCCGAGCCGACGGCGATGAGGATGACCGCTGTCCAGTCGAACTCCGCGACGAAGAGGAAGAAGAGCGCGGCGACGGTGTTGACTACGGCGGCGAGGATGATCTTCACCGCGTTCAGCCGTTGCATGGTGTCGTCGAGCAGCATGCCCATCAGGGAGAGATAGATGATGCCCTGGGCCGCCGTGAAGTAGCCGCCGTAGACGCTGGCGAGCAGTACTCCGGTGAACAGGAGCGGGCCGCCGTTGAGGCTCGCGCTGGTGCCCTTCCGGGCACGGCGGGCCTGGACGGATCTGGCCAGTCGGGGCTGGAGGATGATCAGGACGAGGGCGAGGGTGACCAGGACGGGCACGATCGTCTCGAAGGCCGTCGAGGGCAGTGCCAGCAGCAGTGCGGCCCCGGCGAGCCCGCCGACGAGCGCGGCGGCGCTCAGCCGCAGTACGCGGCTGCGCTGGCCGGTGAGTTCGGCGCGGTAGCCGATGGCTCCGCTGATGCAGCCCGGTATCAGGCCAAGGGCGTTGGAGACGGTGGCGGTGACCGGCGGGAGGCCCGTCGCGAGCAGGACGGGGAAGGTGATCAGCGTGCCGGAACCGACAATGGTGTTGATGGTTCCGGCGCTGATGCCCGCGACGAATACGGCGAGCATCTCCCAAGTGGTCACGGTGCGCTGCCCTCCGGCGATCGGTGCTGGATGCACCGATGATGCACGAAGGGGTGGGGCGATCAGTCCAGCGGGGGGTCCTGCCTGCGCTCCTTGCCGGTGTCGAAGCCCGGCATGCCGCCGCCCAGGTTGCCGAAGGCACCGCTGAGTCCCTTGAGCGCGTCGCCGATCTCGCTGGGCACGATCCAGAGCTTGTTGGCGTCCCCCTCGGCGATCTTGGGGAGCATCTGGAGGTACTGGTAGGAGAGCAGCTTCTGGTCGGGGTCGCCCGCGTGGATCGACTCGAAGACCGTACGGATCGCCTGGGCCTCGCCCTCGGCGCGCAGGGCGGCGGCCTTGGCCTCACCCTCGGCGCGCAGGATCGCGGACTGCTTCTCGCCCTCGGCGGTGAGGATCTGCGACTGGCGGATGCCCTCCGCGGTGAGGATCGCGGCTCGCTTGTCACGGTCGGCGCGCATCTGCTTCTCCATCGAGTCCTGGATGGAGGTCGGCGGTTCGATCGCCTTCAGCTCGACGCGGTTGACGCGGATGCCCCACTTGCCGGTGGCCTCGTCGAGGACGCCGCGCAGGGCCGCGTTGATCTCCTCGCGGGAGGTGAGTGTCCGCTCCAGGTCCATGCCACCGATGATGTTGCGCAGGGTGGTGACGGTGAGCTGCTCGATCGCCTGGATATAGCTGGCGACTTCGTAGGTCGCGGCGCGGGCGTCGGTCACCTGGTAGTAGATGACGGTGTCGATGTTGACGACCAGGTTGTCCTGGGTGATCACCGGTTGGGGCGGGAAGGGGACGACCTGTTCACGGAGGTCGATCCGGTTACGGATCGAGTCGATGAACGGGACGACGATGTTCAGGCCCGCGTTGAGAGTTCGCGTGTAGCGGCCGAACCGCTCCACGATGGCGGCGCTTGCCTGCGGGATGACCTGGATCGTCTTGATCAGGGCGATGAATACAAGCACCACCAGGATGACCAGGACGATGATGATTGATGGCATCGCGTTCCTCGGGCCCTTCGCTGCCGGATGTTCTGATGATCGAGTTTCTCAGACCGCGGGCGTATGTGCTTACCGTTCGGCCGGGTTGGCTCACATCACCACGGCTGTGGCTCCGTCGATCTCGACCACATCGACCTGTTCACCGGGTTCGAACGCGGCTCGCTCGTCGTAGGCGCGGGCCGACCACACCTCGCCGACCAGCTTGATCCGGCCGCCTCTGCCGTCCACCCGTTCCAGTACGACGGCTTGACGGCCCTTCAGCGCGTCGATGCCGGTGGCCGAGCCGGGGCTCGGGTGCCGCTGCCGGGCCGCGTAGGGACGTACGACGGCGACGAGAGCCACGGACACCACGACGAATACGAGGACTTGGGCCACGATTCCGCCGCCGAGCGCCGCGGTGACGGCTCCGGCGACCGCTCCGGCCGAGAACATGCCGAATTCGGGCATCGCCGTTATGACGAGCGGAATGCCCAGTCCCACAGCACCGATCAGCCACCACACCCATGCGTCGATTTCCACATGGTCATGGTAGGGGCGGGGGTCCCTGTCCCGACAGGGGCGATATCCGGTCAGCTGGGAGCAGTTGACCGACCGAACGTCAGCCGAGGGGGAGACCCTGCGCGGTCCAGCGGTCGCCGTTGCGCTCGACGACGAGCGGGAGGCCGAAGCAGAGCGAGAGGTTGCGCGAGGTGAGTTCGGTCTCCACGGGGCCGGCGGCGTGCACCTTGCCCTGACGGATCATGAGGACATGGGTGAAGCCCGGCGCGATCTCCTCGACATGGTGGGTGACCATGATCATGGAGGGGGCGTACGGATCGCGGGCGAGGCGGCCGAGTCTGCGTACCAGGTCCTCGCGGCCGCCGAGGTCGAGGCCGGCCGCGGGCTCGTCCAGGAGCAGCAGTTCGGGGTCGGTCATCATCGCGCGGGCGATCAGGGTGCGCTTGCGCTCGCCCTCGGAGAGCGTGCCGAACCTGCGGTCCAGGTATTCGGTCATGCCGAGGCGGTCGAGGAAGGCGCGGGCGCGCTGCTCGTCGACCTCGTCGTAGTCCTCGTGCCAGGTCGCGGTCATGCCGTACGCGGCGGTGAGGACGGTCTCCAGGACCGTCTGGCGCTTGGGCAGCTTTTCGGCCATGGCGATGCCCGCCACGCCGATACGGGGGCGGAGCTCGAAGACGTCGACCTTGCCGAGCCGCTCGTCGAGGATCCGTACCGTGCCGGAGGTCGGGAAGAGATAGCTGGAGGCGAGATTGAGCAGGGTGGTCTTGCCAGCGCCGTTGGGGCCGAGGATCACCCAGCGCTCCCCCTCCTTGACCGACCAGGAGACATCGTCCACCAGAGCGCGTCCGTCGCGGACCACGGATACGTCCACCAGCTCCAGTACATCGCTCATGAGCGCGTTGTCTCCCCATGCAATCGTCTTGAGGTATCAGGTGCGCCTGTAGGCGCGGCCCCCAGGGAAAACCTACGCCACCCACCGAGGGGTCCGGCCGTGAGGTCCGTTCCCTACGCTGGTGCCATGCTTTCGCAACCACGCTCAGGACTGCTGGCCGCATGGGGAAATGCCCTTTTGGCCGGGTTTGTATCGCCGGACGACGCCGTGATCGCCGTGGTCGGCGACGACGCCGTGCACCGGGTGGAAGGGCTGCCCGGTGAGGCCGGTCCTGTCGGGCTCACACTGGCGCTGGGCCGGCTGCGGGCGCTCGGGGTGACCGGCTACCGGATCGCGCTGCCGGCGCCCGGCCATCCGCTGGGGCTCAGCGGCCCGCCGGAGTTCAACGCCCGCGCGCTGGAGGCCGAGGAAGCCGTGATCGCCACCGGGGCACCGTACGGACTGGTCCCCGAAGTCTCCGCGGCGGGCCCGGACGGGGATCAGCATGTCGAGGTCCTCTGGCACTGTCTGCCGGTACGGGAGGCACCGCCGGCGGACGTGCCCTCGCTGGGCGAGGCGGAACGCGAACTGGCGGAAGCCCTTCGGGAGGCGACCGAGGTGCTCTCGCGGCTGGATGTGGCGGCGTCCGGGCCGGTGGCCGAGGCCGCGCTCGACGCGTACCGGGCACGGTCGGAGCGGGGCCGCGAGGTGCTGGCGCCCGGTTATCCGCCGCGGGCCGTACGGGTGCTCGAACTGGCGCAGCGGATCGGGCTGCTGGTCTCGCTGGCGTACGAGCACGGGCACGGCGGCGCGGTGAGCGCGTCGGAGATGGCGGCGCGGGGTGAGGCGCTGCGGCCGGTGGAGCGGTGCGCGCGGCGGGCGCTGGTGGCGTCCTACAACGCGTATGTCGAGGAGCGGGAGCGGGGTATGCCGCCCGTTTCCTGAGGTTCCGAGGTCCCGAGGTCCTGAGGACGCGCACGTGAGATACGAGACGCCGTACGCCGGGCCGTGGACGAAAAAGGCCGCCGAGGCCCCGGGAACCACCCGCCAGGGGATCACCGGGCCTCGGCGGCGCGTGACGCGACGCGTCAGTGGTTGACCGAGGCGTTGCCGAGCGCCGGGTTCAGCAGGCCGATCACGTTCACCGTGTTGCCGGTGAGGTTCACCGGGACGTGCACCGGGACCTGGACCGCGTTGCCGGAGCCGACACCCGGGGAGTGCTGCGCCACGCCGGTGGCGTGGGCGCCGCCCTCGGTGGCGGACGCCGCACCGGCGGAGGCACCCGCCGCGAGACCGGCGGTGACGATGACCAGGGCGGCCTTCTTGGCAACCTTCATGGGATGTTCCTTAATCGTGTGATCAACAACAGCGGCGGTACGCCGCCGCACGCCATGAAGAACGCGCGAACGACGACCAGGATGCGCCGTGTGGGTGACATACACCCGACGGTATGAATACTCAGACCGGAGTACGATCGTCCGATTCGGCGGGCCGCGTGTGCTCTCAGCCCGTAACCCCATGCCGCACGGCCCAGAGGGCCGCCTGCGTACGGTCCGAGAGGTCCAGCTTCATCAGAATGTTCGAGACATGTGTCTTGACGGTCTTCTCGGAGAGCACCAGCGCACGGGCGATCTCCCGGTTGGAGCGACCGTCGGCGATCAGGCCGAGCACCTCGCGCTCGCGCTCGGTGAGGGACGTCCCCCTGCCCTGGCCGCTGCCCGGCTCGTCCTGGGCCAGCAGCGCCCCCGCGACCTCCGGCTGGAGCAGCACATGCCCCGCGTGTACGGAACGGATCGCGCCCGCCAGCGCCACGGGATCGACGTCCTTGTATACGTAACCGGAGGCACCGGCGCGCAGCGCGGGGACCACCGTGCGCTGCTCGGTGAAGCTGGTGACGATCAGGACCCTGGCCGGATTGTCGAGTTCACGGAGCTTGCGCAGCGCCTCGATGCCGTCGGTGCCGGGCATCTTGATGTCCATCAGCACGACATCGGGGCGGAGTTCCTCGGCGCGGGCGATCCCCTCGGCGCCGTCGGACGCCTCGCCCACGACCTCGATGTCGTCCTGGATCTCAAGGAACGTCCGCAGTCCGCGCCTGACCACCTGGTGATCGTCCACCAGCAGCACGCGAATCGCCCGCCCGTCACCCACATCAGCCACCGGGCACCTCCATCTCGATCGTGGTGCCCTGGCCGGGCGCCGATATCACCCTGAGTCTGCCGCCCACACCGCTCGCCCGGTCGCGCATCGAGACCAGCCCCAGATGGCGGCCGGCCCGGCGCACCGCGCGGGGTTCGAAGCCCGTGCCGTTGTCGGTGATGCCGAGGACCGCGCCCTGGTCGCGACGGGCGAGGGTGACCTCGACGCGGTCGCCGCCGGAGTGGCGCAGCGCGTTGTGCAGCGCCTCCTGCGCCACCCGCAGCAGCGCCTCCTCCTGGGCGGCGGGCAGCGCCCGTATCCCGCGGGTGTCGAAGCTGACCCGCGCGGAGTGGGCCCGGTCGAGGACCTGGATCTGGGTACGGAGCGTATTGACCAGACCGTCCTCGTCAAGGGCGGCGGGGCGCAGCTCGACGACCGCGGCGCGCAGTTCGTCCGCGGCCTCGGCGGCGAGCGCGGCGACCTGCTGGAGCTCGCCCTTGGCCCGGTCCGGATCGCGGTCCACCAGCGCCGTCGCCGCCTGGGCCGTCAGCCGCAGCGAGAAGAGTTTCTGGCTGACGGCGTCGTGGAGCTCGTGCGCGAGGCGCGAGCGCTCCTCGGCGATGGTGAGTTCACGGCTGCGCTCGTACAGACGGGCGTTGGTGAGGGCGATCGCGGCGTGCTGGGCGAGGATCGAGAGGAGTTCCTCGTCCTCCTCGGTGAAGCCGCAGCTGTCCCCGCGGGAGGACAGTGCTTTGGGGCAGCGCTTGTTGGCGAGGAAGAGCGCGGCGATGGTCTCGTCACCGTCCCTGACCGGCAGCCCGAGGAAGTCCGACATGTCGGGGTGCGCGGAGGGCCAGCCCTCGAAGCGCGGATCCTTGCGTACGTCGGCGAGCCGCTCGGCCTTCTCCTCGTGGAGCATCGCGGCGAGGATCCCGTGCTGGCGCGGCAGCGGGCCGATCGCCTTCCACTGCTCGTCGCTGACGCCGTCCACGACGAACTGGGCGAAGCCGCCGTGATCGTCCGGCACGCCGAGCGCCGCGTACTCGGCGTCGAGCAGTTCACGGGCCGAGGCCACGATCGTCTTGAGGACGTCACGCACCTCCAGATGCCTGCTCATCGCCAGGAGTGCGGTGCTCACGGCTGCGAGGCCGGAGCGGGGTCGGTGGCTCATGGTTTCACCGTACCGGCGGGCGGGGCCGACCGTATCGGCCTCGGGATCCGCCCCGACCAGGGCGGATGGCCTAGGTCTGGGACTAGGGCCTGTCTTCGAAGTAGCGCCGTCCGCCCGAAGGGCAGGCGGGACTTTGAAGACAGGCCCTAGTCCCAGACCGGACGATCGACCGGACAGTACCTAAGCCGAAGTGCCGTCACGGGACCGGGCCCGCGCACGAGGCGTCCGGGGCCGTCCCCTTCCTACGTTGGGCGCATCAGGCGGGTGCGTGAGCGAGAAGGAGCGGACATCATGCCGGTAGCGATCATCACAGGGGCTTCCAAAGGACTGGGGCGCGCGCTGGCCGACGCGCTGGCCCGGCGTGGCTGGGATCTGGTGCTCGACGCCAGGACCGCGCGCGTACTGGACGAGACGGCCACTGAGGTCAGGGCGCACGGGACCCGGGTGGCGGCGTGCGCCGGGGATGTCACGGACGCCGGGCACCGCAAGGATCTGGTGGCCGCGGCGGTGGAGCTGGGGGCGCTCGATCTGGTGGTGAGCAACGCCAGCGCGCTGGGCGCCGAGCCGCTGGTACGGCTGGACGCGCTGCCGCTCGACGGGCTGCGGACGGCGCTGGAGACCAATGTGGTGGCGGCGCTGGGGCTGGTCCAGGAGGCGCTGCCACTGCTCCGGGCGAGTGCGGCGGGCGCGGTGATCGCGGTGAGTTCCGACGCGGCGGCCGAGGCGTACGAGACCTGGGGCGGGTACGGCGCGTCCAAGGCGGCGCTGGATCATCTCGCCGCCGTGCTCGCGGTCGAGGAACCGGAGCTGCGGGTGTGGACGGTGGATCCGGGCGACATGGGGACGGATCTGTACACGGCGGCCGTGCCGGACGACCCGGACCCGCGCCCCGAGCCGGCGTCGGTGGTGCCCGGCTTCCTGCGACTGCTGGAGCGGCGCCCGGTCAGTGGCCGGTACGCGGCCCCCTCACTACTGGAGCCGAAGTGAGCCTCCTGCCGACGCTGCGGGTGCCCGAGGAGCTGTCGGCGCGGGTCCCGGCGGAGCAGCGCGGGTCGGGCAGGGACGACGTACGGCTGCTGGTCTCCCGGGGTACGAGCGTGACGCACCACACCTTCCGGGAGCTGCCGGGGCAACTGCGGGCCGGGGACGTGCTGGTCGTCAATACGTCGGCGACTCTTCCCGCGGCCGTCAGCGGGCGGCTGGGGCCCGATCCGGGCGGCGAACGGATCGTCGCGCACTTCTCGACGCGGGGTGACGACGGCCGGTGGGCGGTCGAGCTGCGCACGCCACGGCGGGACGGCGGCGCGGGGACCACGCTGCCGCGTGCCGGGGGCCCGGCGGGGGCGGTGGTCCGGCTGCCGGGCGGGGTCCACCTCGTGCTGGACGAGCCGCTGGCCCCCGAGGGGTCCCGGCTGTGGTTGGCGCGGGTCTCGTACGCGGACGTACCGGGGCTGCTGCGCCGCTACGGCCGGCCGATCCGGTACGGGTACACGGAGCGGGACCAGCCGCTCTCCGCGTACCAGACGGTCTTCGCGCGCCCCTCGGCCGACGGCGCCGGCTCGGCCGAGATGCCGAGTGCGGGGAGGCCTTTCACGGCGCGGCTGGTGGCGGAGTTGAAGAGCCGTGGTGCGCTGTTCGCGCCGGTGACGCTGCATACGGGGGTGGCGTCCGCGGAGGCGCACGAGCCGCCGTACCCGGAGCGCTTCGAGGTGCCGCGGAGCACGGCGCTGCTGGTGAACGCGGTGGCGGCGGACGGGGGCCGGATCATCGCGGTCGGGACGACGGCCGTGCGGGCCCTGGAGTCCGCGGCCGGGCCGGACGGGATGGTGCGGGCGGCTTCCGGCTGGACGGATCTGGTGATCACGCCCCGGCGCGGGGTGCGGGTGGTGGACGGGCTGCTGACCGGACTGCACGAGCCCGAGGCCTCACATCTGCTGATGCTCGCGGCGATCGCCGGGCAGGCGGCTCTCACCAGGGGATACGAGGAGGCGCTGCGCGGGCTCTACCTCTGGCACGAGTTCGGGGACGTCCATCTCCTCCTCCCGGAGGAGACCGTTCACAGGTTGCGTTGCTGAAGCAACACCGAGTCACGTCGGCAGGTGCTCGATGTGAGCCCGAACATAGGACGCACATCACTTACGAACTCCACTAGTCGACCAAAAGGGGGGTGTGAGCTTGGAATAAATAGGGCGCAGGGCGCCTTTTCGGCGCCCCGCTCCACTATGCGGGGTCGTACGTCACACCTTTGCCAGAGCATTTTGCGGCCGCTAAGAATTGCCGACGTCGCCGCCGAGCAGGCTGGCCATCCGGCCTCCGCGACTCCCGCTACTCGAAGAGGTTCGTCTCTATGTTCTCGTCACGCACCCCTGGTCTCAGTCGCCTGAACAAGACCCAGAAGGCCTCCATGGCCGGCGTCGCCGCCGCCGGAGTCGCCGCGGTCACGTTCTCGCTGGTTCCCAGCCCGGCTGTCGCCGCCGAGTCCCAGGCTCCCGTCCAGTCCCCCGTCTCCTCCCAGGTGTCGACGTCGGCGACGGACGGCGGCGTCCAGACCTCGGACGTGAGCGCGATCATCGCCAAGCAGTTCAACAGCCCCGACACCGCCGCCAAGATCCAGGCCGTGGTCCAGAAGACGGCGTCGGACAAGACGAAGGCCGAAGAGGCCGCGAAGAACAAGGCCGAGGCCGAGAAGAAGGCCGTCGCGAAGGCCAAGGCCGACGCGGAGAAGCGCGGCACGGAAGCCGCCAACCGCTCCACCGTCCGTAAGCCCGTCTACAAGAACAACCTGGACGGCTGGATCAAGGAGTCGCTGGCCATCATGGAGAAGCACAAGATCCCCGGCTCGTACGAGGGTCTGTACCGCAACATCATCCGTGAGTCGAGCGGTAACCCGAAGGCGATCAACCTCTGGGACATCAACGCCCGGAACGGCATCCCGTCGAAGGGCCTGCTCCAGGTCATCCCGCCGACGTTCAAGACGTACCACGTCAAGGGCACGCCGTACGACATCTACAACCCGGTCTCCAACATCGTGGCCGCGGCCAACTACGCCGCGGACAGGTACGGCTCGATGGACAACGTCAACAGCGCCTACTGAGCCGAGTCTGGCCGGGCGCGCCGAGGCGCACCACAGGCAGAACGCCGGAGGGCGGCACCCCCTGTGCGGGGTGCCGCCCTCCGGCGTACGCGTACGGCCTGTGCGTGCGCCGGCTACTTGCGCATGACCTCCGGCTCATGGCGGCGCAGCAGACGCGACACCGCGACACCGCAGACGACGCCGATGAGCAGCAGGACCGAGATGTCGATGACCCACTGACTCGCCGCGTGCTCCCACAGCGGGTCCAGGTTGGTGGGGTTGTCCGGGTCCCAGGGCGCCATCAGCGTGGAGAGGTCGAGCGTGGTGCCCGCGCCCGCGATGGCCCAGCGCGACGGCATCAGCCAGGCGAACTGCTCCAGGCCGGGTGAGTCGTAGACCTGGAAGAGGATGCCGGTGAAGACGACCTGGACGATCGCGAACATGACCAGCAGCGGCATCGTCTTCTCGGCGGTCTTCACCAGCGAGGAGATGACCAGGCCGAACATCATCGAGGTGAAGCCGAGGGCGATCACCACGAGGCACATCTCGACGGCGGGCGGCAGGATCAGGCCCTCCGCGGGCAGCACACGGGGGGCGAACCCGATACCGCAGATGATCACGCCCTGGACGGCGGTGATCACTCCGAGGGTGATGACCTTGGACATCAGATAGGCGGAGCGGGAGAGACCGGTGGCCCGTTCCCGTTCGTAGATCACCCGTTCCTTGATCAGCTCACGTACGGAGTTGGCGGCGCCCGTGAAGCACATACCGACCGTGAGGATCAGCATGATCGTGCCCGCGGCGCCGTTGAACCTGGAGGGCGCCTCGGGCGGACCGAGGCCGAACTTCGCCGGAATGACGACGCTGACCACACCGAGCACGGCGGGCAGGACCACCATCAGCCCCATGAAGCCCTTGTCGGACGCGATCACCGAGACGTAGCGGCGTATCAGCGTCCACAGCTGCGATCCCCAGCTCTGCGGCTTCGGCGGGCGCATCTGCTGAGCCGTGGGCATGGCCACGGACTGCGCGGCGACGGAGTCGATGTCGGCGGCGTACATCTGGTAGTGCTGCGAGCCGCGCCAGCGGCCCGCCCAGTCGTAGTCGCGGTAGTTCTCGAAGGCCGAGAACACATCGGCCCAGGTGCCGTAGCCGAAGAAGTTGAGTGCTTCCTCGGGCGGGCCGAAGTACGCCACCGAGCCGCCCGGCGCCATCACGAGCAGCTTGTCGCAGCTCGCCAGCTCGGCCACGGAGTGGGTGACGACCAGGACCGTACGGCCGTCGTCGGCGAGACCGCGCAGCAGCTGCATGACATCGCGGTCCATGCCCGGGTCGAGGCCGGAGGTCGGCTCGTCCAGGAAGATCAGCGACGGCTTGGTGAGCAGCTCCAGGGCGACGGAGACGCGCTTGCGCTGGCCGCCGGAGAGCGAGGTGATCTTCTTGTCCTTGTGGATGTCGAGCTTCAGCTCGCCGAGGACCTCACCGATCCTGGCCTCGCGCTCCGCCTCGGCGGTGTCACCGGGGAAGCGGAGCTTGGCGGCGTACTTGAGCGCCTTCTTCACGGTCAGTTCCTTGTGCAGGATGTCGTCCTGCGGGACCAGACCGATGCGCTGGCGCAACTCGGCGAACTGCTTGTACAGATTCCGGTTGTCGTAGAGGACATCGCCCTGGTCGGCGGGGCGGTAGCCGGTGAGCGCCTTGAGCAGGGTGGACTTGCCGGAACCCGAGGGGCCGATGACCGCGACCAGCGACTTCTCGGGGACGCCGAAGGAGACGTCCTTGAGGATCTGCTTGCCGCCGTCGACCGTCACCGTGAGATGACGGGCGGAGAAGGAGACCTCACCGGTGTCGACGAACTCTTCGAGCCGGTCACCGACGAGGCGGAAGGTGGAATGGCCGACGCCGACGATGTCGTTCGGGCCGAGCACCACGGTGCCGGACTTGGCGATCGGCTGGCCGTTGACGTAAGTGCCGTTGTGGGATCCGAGGTCACGGATCTCGAAGCGGCCGTCGGGCGTCGCCGTGAACTCGGCGTGCAGCCGGGAGACCTGGAGGTCGGAGACGACCAACTCGTTCTCCAGCGCTCGGCCGATGCGCATGACGTGGCCGAGGGAGAACTGGTGGAAGGTGGTCGGGCTGCGGTCGCCGTACACCGACGGGGCCCCCGCGCCCCGCTGGTGCGGTACCTGACCGTGCTGCTGCGGAGGTATGTGCCCCTGCTGCGGTGCCTGCGCCTGATGCTGTTCCGGGTGCTGGGACTGGCCCTGGTGGTGAACGTGGCCCGGATGCTGGGCCTGTCCCTGGGGCTTGCCCTGATACGGGGCCTGCTGCCACCCCTGCTGCTGAGGCGCTTGCTGCGCCGGGACCTGCTGCGCCGCCGCTCCGGTGAGGCTCAGCCGGGGTCCGTCGGTGGCGTTGCCGAGATGGACGGCGGAGCCGGGGCCGATCTCCATCCGCTGAACGCGCTGACCGCTCACGTACGTGCCGTTGGTACTGCCGTGGTCCTCGATGACCCAACCGCGGCCCCCCCAACTGATGGTGGCATGCCGCCACGAGACCCTGGCGTCGTCGATCGCCAGGTCGCCCTGGGGATCACGTCCGAGGGTGTATGTCCTGGACGGGTCGAGTGTCCAGGTCCTTCCGTTCAATTCCAGTACGAGTTCCGGCACTCCATGCCCCACTTTTTGTCCCCCGGTTTCCCCCGTCGCGGGGAGTCTAGGGATGGCGAACATCCGGGGGAACTATTTCAGGCCCGCAGCCAGGTTTGAAAGTCGGGCCTCGTGCGATACCGGCACAAGCTCGTAACGGCCCGCAAGGAGTGCGTGGGAAAGACCGACAACAGGGACAAAGCCAGGGGGACGGCTGTCCGCGACCTGCGTGGCGGCGGGGCGCGGCGGGGCGGCGGCCCGGCCGCACCGTTCCCCGACTCGTCCGCATTCAGCCCGCGTACGTCGCGCGGCCACCTGTCGTACGTCGACTTCACGCCACCGGCACAGACCCACGGACGGCCCCGTTCCGCGTGCTGTCCGGTACGCGGGACAGGCAGCGCGCGTCGGCCGTCCGCCGGATACGGTGGAAACACCATGAGCGCATCGCAGCCCCCTCGGACCGCAGACGTCCCCACCCTTCTCGTCAAGATCTTCGGGAAGGACCGCCCCGGGATCACCGCCGGGCTCTTCGACACCCTCGCCGCCTACTCCGTCGATGTGATCGACATCGAGCAGGTCGTCACCCGTGGCCGGATCGTCCTGTGCGCGCTGATCACCGCGCCCACCGCGGGCGGCACCAGCGAGGGCGAACTGCGCGCGACCGTGCACAGCTGGACGGAGTCGCTCAAGCTCCAGGCCGAGATCATCTCGGGCACCGGTGACAACAGGCCGCGCGGCAGCGGCCGTTCCCATGTCACCGTGCTCGGCAACCCGCTGACCGCGGAGTCGACGGCGGTCATAGCGGCCAGCATCACGGGGACCGGCGGCAATATCGACCGGATCTTCCGGCTGGCGAAATACCCGGTCACCGCCGTGGAGTTCGCGGTGTCCGGGGTGGAGACCGAACCGCTGCGCACCGCGCTGGCCACCACCGGATCCGAGATCGGCGTCGATGTCGCCGTCGTCTCGGCCGGTCTGCACCGCCGGGCCCAGCGGCTGGTGGTGATGGATGTCGACTCGACCCTGATCCAGGACGAGGTCATCGAACTCTTCGCGGCCCATGCCGGCTGCGAGGCCGAGGTCGCCGAGGTCACCTCCAGGGCGATGCTCGGGGAGCTGGACTTCGAGCAGTCCCTGCACGCCAGGGTGGCGCTGCTGGCCGGGCTGGACGCGTCGGTGGTGGAGAAGGTACGAGCCGAGGTCAGGCTCACCCCCGGCGCCCGCACCCTGATCCGTACGCTCAAGCGGCTCGGCTACCAAGTCGGGGTCGTCTCCGGTGGATTCACCCAGGTCACCGACGCCCTCCAGGAGCAGCTGGGGCTGGATTTCGCCGCCGCCAACACCCTGGAGATCGTCGACGGAAAGCTCACCGGACGCGTGGTGGGCGAGATAGTGGACCGCGCGGGCAAGGCCCGGCTGCTGCGCCGGTTCGCCGCCGAGGCGGGGGTGCCGCTGGCGCAGACCGTCGCGATCGGCGACGGCGCGAACGATCTCGACATGCTGAACGCGGCGGGGCTCGGGGTCGCCTTCAACGCCAAGCCCGTCGTCCGCAGGGCCGCCCACACGGCGGTGAACGTGCCGTTCCTGGACACCGTGCTCTATCTGCTGGGCATCACCAGGGAAGAGGTCGAGGCGGCGGACGGCGAGGACGCCTGACCGCAGCACACGGGAAGGCCCTGGCACACGGTGCGTGTGCCAGGGCCTTCTCCATGAACGTGAACGGACAGATGTACGGCTCGGCCGGGCCGGCCTCCGGCCGGGTCGGTCGCGCGGATTTCAGGGGTGCGGATTTCAGGCGTGCGGGCTCCAGAAATCGACGAGCTTGCCCACGCCGTGCTCCACCGACTTCCAGCTGCCGTTGAAGACGATCACAGCGAAGGACGCGGTCGGGAATCCGGTCCTGGTCATCCGGGCGATGGTGTCGCCCTCCCCCGCGCCCGAGAGCGCGTCCGCCAGGGCGTGCATACCCGGGTTGTGACCGACGAGTAGCAGATCGTACACCTCGTCGGGCGTCTCGTTCAGCAGCGCGAGAAGATCGCCGAGGGTGGCATCGTAGAGCCGCTCCTCATAACTGGTCCTGGGACGCTGGGGCAGCTCCTGCACGGCCAGCTTCCAGGTCTCGCGGGTCCTGAGCGAGGTCGAGCAGAGAGCCAGGTCGATGGCGAGACCGGTCTCGGCCAGCCGACGGCCGGCCACAGCGGCATCCGCGCGGCCACGGTCGGCGAGCGGTCGTTCATGGTCGGCCACATCCGGCCAGTCGGCCTTCGCGTGCCGGAGTAGGACGATCCTGCGGGCTGTATCGACGCTCATGCATTCCAGCTTCGCATGAAACGCGTTATCGGGCGCAGGGTGTTGACGCAAGGCCCCAGCACGGGTGAACGCTCCCGGCGACGGTCCCGTACTACCGGCCCAAGGTCAGATGAATGTGCTCCAGAATCCGGCCCATCGTGGCGTCGTCCGTCGCGGCATGTGCCTGGCCCGGATCCACCATCAGCAGGAACAGCACGACGAAGGCGACGACGGGCAGCGCCACGGACCACCACGGCAGCCGGATCTCGACGCTGTCGGAGGAGGCGGGCGGGTGGGACCGGGAGCGGGTTCGGGCCGGCATGGCCGCCTCCGTAAGTCTGCGGTTGTCGAGGTACCTCAAACCTACGGATCATGGCCCCCCGGATCCCATCCGGTGACCCACCCACTCGACCCTGACCCTGACCCCCTAGGGGACGGTGGTGCTAGCCCCCCGAGCCCTCAAGAACTACGGGCTCGCGATGGAGGCGATGATCGCGATGATCACCATGATGCCGATGATCGCGCCGAAGACGAGGAGCAGCTTCCGCTGGCCGTTCTGGGGATTCGGGTCAAGGACTGGCATGCGGTCAGTCTCCCATCCGCGCCTCGTCCTCTATCGTCCGGTCCCTGCCCGCCACGACGCCCGCCACCATCTGCGGCAGCAGGAACGTCGCCATCAGCGCGATCGGCAGCTCGGGACCACCGGTGTGCTGGTACAACACGCCCACCAGCAGCGGGCCCGGGATCGAGATCAGGTAGCCGGTGCTCTGGGCGAAGGCGGAGAGCCGTACGACGCCCGCGCCGGTCCTGGAGCGCATGCCGATCATGGTGAGGGCCAGCGGGAAGGAGCAGTTCGAGATTCCCAGCAGTACGGCCCAGACCCAGGCGCCCTCGGCCGGGGCGAGGTACAGGCCCGCGAAGGCGCTCAGCCCGCAGATCCCCAGGGCGATGACGATCGGGCCCTGGTTCTTCATGCGCGCGGCCGTCCGTGGGATCACGAAGGCCAGTGGCACGCCCATCACCATGGTCACGGCGAGCAGCAGCCCGGCCGTGCCCGCCGAGATCCCCGCGTCGCGGTAGATCTGCGGCATCCAGCCCATGGTGATGTACGCGCCGGTGGCCTGGAGGCCGAAGAAGCAGGCGAGTGCCCAGGCGGTACGGCTGCGCCCGAGCCTCAGCCGCGAAGCCGGGGCCCGGGTCCGGGTCCGGGCCGGGGCCGAAGCCGGGCCCTGGGCCGCGTCCGACGGCGACGGGGAGGGTGACGCGGCGGCGCTGCGATCGCGTACGAGACCGAGCCAGGGCAGTACCGCGAGGGCGGCGAGTACCGCCCACACGCCGAGCCCGGTCCGCCAACTGCCGCCCAGTGCCTCGGTCATGGGGACGGTCGCGGCGGCCGCGACAGCGGTGCCGAGCGCCAGGGCCATCGAGTACAGCCCGGTCATCGTGCCGACGCGGTCGGGGAAGTACCGCTTGACGATCACCGGCATCAGCACATTGCTGACGGCGATCCCCATGAGCGCGACCGCGCTCGCGGCGAGGAAGCCGACCGTGTCGCCCGCGAACGGGCGGATCAGCAGCCCCGCCGTGATCGCCACCATGCCCGCGCAGACGACGGCGCCGGGGCCGAAGCGCCGGGCCAGCCGGGGCGCCGCGAAGCCGAAGACCGCGAAACAGAACGGTGGTACGGAGGTGAGGACACCCGCGACACTGCCGCTCATGTGCAGCCCGTCCCGTACCTCTTCGAGCAGCGCGCCGAGGCTGGTGATGGCGGGGCGGAGATTGAGGGCGGCCAGGACGAGCCCGACGACGAGAAGCCGCGTCAGCCAGACACCGGTCCGTGGATCCGAGGAGTCGGCGGACGCGGACGCCGTCCGGCCCGGGGACTTCGTGAGCTCCAGGGACTTCGTGAGCTCCAGGGACTTCGTGAGCTCCGGTGACCCGGCTGTCTGTGGTGGCGGTGGCGGCTGTACGTGCTGTATCTGTGTCTGCGGCTCGTCGGACATGGGGCCATCATAGAATCATGGGATGATTGGTTGTCCACAGACGAGGAGCACCATGCCGCTGCGTTCCCCCCGCCGCTCCGCGCTCTCCGACCAGGTGATCACCGAGCTGCGGAATCAGATCACCTCGGGAGAATGGCCGGTGGGCTCGCGTATCCCCACCGAACCCGAGCTGGTCGAGTTGCTCGGCGTGGCCCGTAACACCGTCCGCGAGGCGGTGCGCGCGCTCGCCCACAACGGACTGCTGGACATCCGGCAGGGCTCGGGGACGTATGTCGTCGCGACCAGCGAGCTGGCGGGGGTGATGCACCGCAGGTTCGCGACCGCCGATCCGAGGCATGTCGTCGAGCTGCGCTCCACGCTGGAGTCGTCGGCCGCGCGGATGGCGGCGGAGCGGCGTACGGAGCGCGATCTGCGCCAGCTGGACACGCTGCTCGCCCGGCGCGAGGAGGCATGGGCCTCGGGCGACGCGGAGGCGTTCGTCATGGCGGACGCGAGCCTGCACATGGCGGTCGTCGCGGCCTCGCACAACGATGTGCTGACCGCGGTCTACGCGGATCTGGGGCATCTGCTGCGCGACCAGCTCCGCGACATCGTGGGACGGGAGCTGCGGCCGGAGAACCATAGGGACCACGCGCGGCTGGTGGCCGCCATCCGGGCGGGCGATGTGGGGACGGCGGGGGCGGAGGCCGCGAGCCATGTCGTCGGCTGCCTGGGGGAACGGGTCTGAGCCCGGCCGGTGCCCCGGGTGCTCAGAGCCCCTCAGAGCCCCTCAGCGCCCCGCAGCGCCCTCGGAGCCCTCGGAGCCCCTCAGGGCCGCTCATGGGTGACCCACACCGCGCGTATCTCCTTCCAGCACCGGTCGGTCAGCTCGGCGTACCCGGCCGGTCCGACATCCACGGGCGCGCTGTCGGCGTCGATGTCCCACCAGCGCGCGCACTCCACATGCAGCCGGATCCGGTCGGTCTCGGGATACGGGTTGTGGCAGGACACGGTGGCCCGCGAGCCCTCTATGGCCGTACGGCAGGAGGCGTGGAAGCGGTCGGATTCGCCGCGGTTCGCGACGGCTCCGGCGCTCGGCACGCCGGTCAGGGAGAACGCGAGCCCCGTCGTGACCAGAGCGGCCGTCGTGAGCGCTGTCGTACGGCGACGCCGCGGGCGCATACGCACACACCTCCTCCCCCACGATGACCGGACGACCCCGGTTCGCTCAGTGTGCGGTGCGTCGCCGCTCTTTTCGACTCGGACGGATACGGACGACACGTCCCGGCCCGTCACGCACGGAAGCCGCGCGCCGTCTCCTGGACGGTCACGCGGCTTCCGGGGTACGCGAGCGGTGCGGGCGTCAGGCGCCCATCATGTGCACGCCACCGTCGACGTGGACGATCTCGCCCGTGGTCTTCGGGAAGAAGTCCGACAGCAGACCGACGACTCCGCGGCCGGCCGGCTCCGGGTCCGACAGGTCCCAGCCGATCGGGGCGCGGTGGTTCCACACGTCCGCGAGCTCCTCGAAGCCCGGGATGGACTTGGCGGCCATCGACTTGATCGGACCGGCCGAGATCAGGTTGCAGCGGACGTTCCGCGCGCCCAGGTCGCGGGCGAGATAGCGGTTGGTGGATTCGAGCGCCGCCTTGGCGACACCCATCCAGTCGTACTTGGGCCAGGCCACCTGCGCGTCGAAGGTCAGCCCGACGACCGAGCCGCCGCGCCCCATCAGCGGCAGACAGGCCATCGTCAGCGACTTCAGCGAGTACGCCGAGACCTGCACCGCGGTGCCGACGTCCTCCCATGTGCCCTCGAGGAAGTTGAAGGCGCCCTGCGGACCGAAGGCGATCGAGTGCACGATGCCGTCGAGCCCGGCCCCGCCCTCACCCTGGTACTCACGGATCCGGTCGGCCAGTCCGTCCAGGTGCTCCTGGTTGGTGACGTCCAGCTCGATGACCGGGGCGGGCTTGGGCAGCCGCTTCGCGATGCGCTCGACGAGCGTGAGCCGGCCGAAGCCGGTGAGGATGACCTCCGCGCCCTCCTCCTGCGCCACCTTGGCGGCGTGGAAGGCGATGGAGGACTCGGTGAGAACACCCGTGACGAGAATGCGCTTGCCGGCGAGGATTCCACTCATGTGATCAGTGACCCATACCCAATCCGCCGTCAACGGGAATGACGGCTCCAGTGATGTACGAGGCGTCGTCGGAGGCGAGGAACCGCACCGTCGCGGCGATCTCCTCCGGCTGCGCGTAACGGCCGAGCGGTACCTGCGAGACGATGCCCGCGCGCTGCTCGTCGGTGAGCACCTTCGTCATGTCGGTGTCGACGAAACCGGGCGCGACGACATTGAAGGTGATGTTCCGCGAGCCCAGTTCGCGGGCGAGGGAGCGGGCGAAACCGACCAGACCGGCCTTGGACGCCGCGTAGTTGGCCTGCCCCGCCGAGCCGAGCAGCCCGACCACCGAGGAGATCAGAACGACCCGGCCCTTCTTGGCGCGCAGCATGGCGCGGTTGGCGCGCTTGACGACCCGGAAGGTGCCGGTGAGGTTGGTGTCGAGCACGGAGGCGAAGTCCTCCTCGGACATCCGCATCAGCAACTGGTCCTTGGTGATACCGGCGTTGGCCACCAGCACCTCCACGGGACCGTGCTTCTCCTCGATCTCCTTGTAGGCCTGCTCCACCTGCTCACTGTCGGTGATGTCACAGCGGACTGCCAGGCAGCCCAGCTCCGTCAGGGCCTGCGGCGGCTCGCCGGACCGGTAAGTGATCGCGACCTTGTCACCCTTTTCGGCGAAGGCGCGGGCGATGGCGAGGCCGATGCCCCGGTTTCCTCCGGTGACGAGAACCGAGCGGCTCAAAGGATCAGCCTTTCCCTAGCGGTCTTCCAGCTGTCTGGTACATCGAAAACCTATCGGTACCGTGCGCTTCGCGGAGAATCGACTGCTGACAGCGCCGGGGTGAGGACCCTGTTGGATCCCTACAGAAAGTGGTGGGCAAGGGGCCGGCGACGCGACATGATCAGGTCGACCAGTCTCGACGACAGGAGACATCAGTGCCTCATTCCATCGACGAAGCCTTCACGGCACTGCCGCTGAGGGCGCTCGCCGACGCCGCGCTCGCCAGGGCGCGGGCGCTCGGCGCCGACCACGCCGACTTCCGGTTCGAGCGGGTGCGCGGCGCGGCCCTGCGACTGCGGGACGGCAAGCCCGCCGGCTCGTCGGACACCACGGATCTCGGCTACGCGGTCCGGGTGGTCCACGGGGGCGCCTGGGGCTTCGCGTCCGGGGTCGATCTCTCCATGGACGCGGCGGCGCGGGTCGCCGGACAGGCCGTGGCGATGGCCAGGCTGTCCGCGAAGGTGATCTCGGCCGCCGGTTCCGACGAGCGCGTCGAGCTGGCCGAGGAGCCGGTGCACGCCGAGAAGACATGGGTGTCGGCGTACGAGATCGACCCGTTCGGGGTACCCGACGAGGAGAAGACCGGGCTCCTGGAGGAGTGGAGCGGGCGGCTGCTGCGGGCCGCGGGGGTCGCGCATGTGGACGCGTCGCTGCTCACCGTCCATGAGAACAAGTTCTACGCGGACACCGCCGGCACGGTCACCACCCAGCAGCGCGTCAGGCTCCATCCCCAGCTCACCGCCGTGGCGGTCGACGGCAAGAGCGGCGAGTTCGAGTCGATGCGCACGATCGCCCCGCCGGTCGGCCGGGGCTGGGAGTACGTCACCGGGACCGGCTGGGACTGGGACGCCGAGCTGGAGCGCATCCCCGGGCTGCTCGCCGAGAAGATGCGCGCGCCGAGCGTCGAGGCGGGCTCGTACGACCTGGTCGTCGACCCGTCCAACCTGTGGCTGACGATTCACGAGTCGATCGGCCACGCCACCGAGCTGGACCGGGCGCTGGGGTACGAGGCGGCCTACGCCGGGACCTCGTTCGCCACGTTCGACCAGCTGGGGAAGTTGGCGTACGGCTCCTCGGTGATGAACGTGACGGGCGACAGGACCGCCGAGCACGGTCTCGCCACCATCGGGTACGACGACGAGGGCGTCGAGGCGCAGTCGTGGGACCTGATCAAGGACGGCACGCTCGTCGGCTACCAGCTGGACCGCAGGATCGCGAAGCTCACCGGCCTCGGCCGCTCCAACGGCTGCGCGTACGCGGACTCACCGGGCCATGTGCCCGTCCAGCGCATGGCGAACGTGTCGCTACAGCCGGATCCGGGCGGGCTGAGCACGGAGGATCTGATCGGCGGGGTGGAGCGCGGGATCTATGTGGTCGGCGACCGGTCGTGGTCGATCGACATGCAGCGCTACAACTTCCAGTTCACGGCGCAGCGCTTCTTCCGTATCGAGAACGGCAAGCTGGCGGGCCAGCTGCGCGATGTCGCCTACCAGGCGACGACCACGGACTTCTGGGGCTCCATGGAGGCGGTCGGCGGACCGCAGACGTATGTGCTGGGCGGCGCCTTCAACTGCGGCAAGGCCCAGCCGGGCCAGGTGGCGGCGGTCTCGCACGGCTGCCCCTCCGCCCTGTTCCGCGGCGTCAACATCCTCAACACCACGCAGGAGGCGGGCCGATGAGCGAGA
>NZ_JBIWLW010000001.1:24471-526234 GCF_044766385.1 Streptomyces sp. NPDC102274
CGACCACCATCGGCCGGGGGTCCGGGGGTTGCCCCCCGGGACAGCACAGTCTCAACACCACGCAGGAGGCCGGACGATGAGCGAGACGACCACCATCGGCCGGGGGTCCGGGGGTTGCCCCCCGGGACAGCACAGTCTCAACACCACGCAGGAGGCCGGACGATGAGCGAGACGACCACCAGCACTGTCAGCAAGCCGCACGAGATCATCGAGCGCGCCCTCGACCTGTCCACCGCCGACGGCTGCGTGGTCATCGCCGACGAGCACTCCTCGGCCAACCTGCGCTGGGCGGGCAACGCGCTGACGACCAACGGGGTCACCCGGGGCAGGACGCTGACCGTCATCGCGACCGTCGACGGCTCGCAGGGCACCGCGTCCGGCGTCGTATCGCGCTCCGCCGTCACCGCCGACGACCTGGAGCCACTCGTACGGGCCGCCGAGGACGCCGCGCGCGCGGCCGGACCCGCCGAGGACGCGCGACCGCTGATCGGCGGGGGTCAGGCGTCGGGGGACTTCACCGACGCGCCCGCCGAGACCACCTCCGCCGTGTTCGCGGACTTCGCGCCCGCGCTCGGTGAGTCGTTCGCCCGTGCCCGCGCCGGCGGCCGCGAGCTGTACGGGTTCGCCAACCACGAGCTGACCTCGACCTATCTCGGTACGTCCACGGGCGTACGGCTGCGCCACGACCAGCCGAGCGGGACGCTGGAGCTGAACGCCAAGTCACCCGACCGCACCCGCTCGGCCTGGGCCGGCCGGGCCACCCGCGACTTCAAGGATGTGGACCCGGCCTCCCTCGACACCGAGCTGGCACAGCGGCTGGCCTGGGCCGAGCGGAAGATCGAGCTGCCCGCCGGCCGGTACGAGACGCTGCTGCCGCCGACCGCCGTGGCCGATCTGCTGATCTACCAGCTGTGGTCCTCGACCGCCCGTGACGCGGCGGAGGGCCGTACGGTCTTCTCCCGCCCCGGCGGCGGCACCCGCGTCGGCGAGAAGCTCTCCGAACTGCCGCTGACCCTGCGCAGCGATCCGCACGAGCCGGGTCTGGAGTCCGCGCCGTTCGTGATCGCGCACTCCTCCGGAGACGACGCCTCCGTCTTCGACAACGGTCTGCCGCTGGCGGCGACGGACTGGGTACGGGACGGCGAACTGGCGCATCTGATCACCACCCGGCACAGCGCCGCGCTGACCGGACTGCCGGTCGCGCCCGGCATCGGCAATGTGGTGCTGGACGGCGGGAGCGAGCGTTCGTTGGAGGAGATGGTCGCGGGCACCGAGCGCGGTCTGCTGCTGACCTGCCTCTGGTACATCCGTGAGGTCGATCCGGCGACACTGCTGCTCACCGGGCTGACCAGGGACGGCGTCTATCTCGTCGAGAACGGCGAGGTCGTCGGCGAGGTGAACAACTTCCGGTTCAACGAGTCGCCGGTCGACCTGCTGTCGCGGGCCGCGGAGGCCGGGCGTACGGAGAAGACGCTGCCGCGCGAGTGGAACGACTGGGTCACCCGGGCCGCGATGCCCGCCCTGCGTATCCCCGATTTCAATATGAGCTCGGTCAGCCGGGGAGTATGACCCCCATACACTGGCCGGTAGTACATCCCAGCGAACCGTTCGAGGAGAGAAACGACCGTGACGGACATCGTCGACGAGCTGAAGTGGCGCGGGCTGTTCGCCCAGTCCACTGACGAGGACGCTTTGCGCAAGGCGCTCGCGGACGGTCCCGTCACGTTCTATTGCGGCTTCGATCCCACGGCGCCCAGCCTGCATGTCGGACACCTCGTGCAGGTGCTGACCGTGCGCAGGCTCCAGCTCGCGGGGCACCGGCCGCTGGCGCTGGTGGGCGGGGCCACCGGTCAGATCGGTGATCCCCGGCCGACCGCCGAGCGGACGCTGAACGATCCGGAGACGGTCGCCGGCTGGGTGCGGCGGCTGCGGTCCCAGATCGAGCCGTTCCTGGACTTCGAGGGTCCGAACGCCGCGACCATGGTCAACAACCTGGACTGGACCGCGTCGCTGTCCGCGATCGAGTTCCTGCGGGACATCGGCAAGCACTTCCGGGTGAACAAGATGCTCACGAAGGACTCCATCGCCCGCCGGCTGGAGTCCGACGAGGGCATCAGCTACACCGAGTTCAGCTACCAGCTGCTCCAGAGCATGGACTTCCTGGAGCTGTACCGCCGCTACGGCTGTGTCCTCCAGCAGGGCGGCAGCGACCAGTGGGGCAATCTCACCGCCGGTCTCGATCTGATCCACCGCCTGGAGCCGGGCGCCACCGTGCACGCGCTGGCGACGCCGCTGATGACGAAGGCGGACGGGACCAAGTTCGGCAAGACCGAGGGCGGGGCCGTCTGGCTCGACCCGGAGATGACCACGCCGTACGCCTTCTACCAGTTCTGGCTGAACGTGGACGACCGTGACATCTCCGCGTACAGCCGCATCCTCAGCTTCAAGAACCAGGCGGAGCTGGAGGAGCTGGAGCGGGCGACCGCGGAGCGTCCGCAGGCCCGCGCGGCCCAGCGGGCGCTGGCGGAGGAGCTGACGACGCTCGTCCACGGCGCCGACCAGTGCGCGGCGGTCGTCGCGGCGTCCCGGGCGCTGTTCGGCCAGGGTGAGCTGACGGGGCTCGACGAGGCGACGCTGAGCGCGGCGCTCTCGGAGCTGCCGCGCGCCGAGGTCGCCGAGCCGGCGTCGGTGGTCGATCTGTTCGCCGAGACGGGTCTGGCGCCGAGCAAGTCGTCGGCTCGCCGTACGGTCAAGGAGGGTGGGGCCTACGTGAACAACGTCAAGGTCTCCGACGCGGACGCGGTACCGGACCGCACCGAGCTGCTGCACGGTCGCTGGCTGGTGCTGCGCAGGGGCAAGCGGAACCTGGCCGCGGTGGAGGTCACCGCCACCGGCTGACCCCGGTTCCGTACGGCTCGCTCGTGGAGCGCGTCTCGTGGAGCGCGTACGGCTACGACATACGTCTTCTACGGCATACGGTTACGGCCGGGCACACGCACGCGTGCCCGGTCGTAACCGTCCCGCCCTGCCCGGCGCGGCGCCCGGTTCAGGCTCTCTGCCGGCTGCCCCGCTTGTTGCCGCGGATCGAGTTCCAGAGCATGTCGCCGACGAAGACGACGAGGATGGCCCCGACCAGCTGGAGCACGTGGCGGGTCCAGTCCACTCCCCTGGTGTCCGCGACACCGATCCAGCCCGCGGCCGCGTTGCCGAGGAAGCTGCCCAGAACGCCGAACACGATCGTCAGCCACAGGGGGATGTGCTGCTTGCCCGGGATGACGGCCCGTGCGATCAGGCCGAGCACCAGACCCACGATGATGACCCACAACCAGCTCATGGTCGCCTCCTCACGGGGCGCGATATGCGCGTGATCGCCAGTCTGGGGCGCTCCGCCATATGGCGCATGTCGGACACATCCGTACGTGGCGGGACGGCGACATCGGCCAGGACGGGTGTGCCCCCGCTCTCGTGGGCGCCGGGGTCCCGGCGTACCGTTGTCCTCGTCCGGTCCGGGGAGAGCCCGGCACAGAATCGGGTGGTGGCAACGTGGTGCGCAAGCGGGGCGGCACGGAGGTCTTCCGGATCACGGAGGCCAGGCAGGGACTCGCCGAGGATGTGCGCGGCCGGCAGCGCCGGTATGTGATCTCGATGTCCGTACGGACACTCGCGGTGATCGCGACCGTGGCCCTGTGGAACGTGGAGCGGCCGGTCGCGATCGTGACACTCACGCTGGGGGTGCTGCTGCCGTACGTGGCCGTGGTGATCGCCAACGGGGGCCGGGAGAACGTCACTTCACTCCCCTCGGCCCATATCGCCCCACCGGCCCGTACTATGATCGCGCCCCCTGTGGAACCTGTCGTGGCGGAAACCGGCGCCACGACCGAAGGGGACCGGCCAAGCGGTCCGTAACGCTCCGCAAAGCTCAGGAAAAGCTCAGATCAATCGTGAAGTTCCGGTGCACGGCACCCCGTTGCCCGTGACATACTTTAAAGGCGCTCCGCATCCCCCGTCGGAGCGACGGACCGACGCCGGGCAGCTCCCCCCGTGGCTGCCCGGCGTCGCCATTTCCGGTTACGGAATGTGTTCCAGTGCCCCTCCCGGCAACGTTTGCCCCGTCGCGGCGGCCGGCACGCGCGCTCGCGGCACTAGGGTGGTCAGGTGAACTTCCCCGACCTCCCCAACTTCCCGGGCTCCCCCGGCTTTCCCGGCCTCCCCGGCGCTCCGGAGAACTCCGCCGAGGACACGGCCCCGATCTGTTCCGCCAAGGGGTGCCGTGCGCCCGCCGTCTGGGTCCTCGCCTGGAACAACCCCAAGCTGCACACGCCCGAGCGCCGCAAGACCTGGCTGGCCTGCGACGAACACCGCGAGCACCTCTCCTCGTTCCTGGGGATGCGCGGCTTTCTGAAGGACGTGGTGGAGCTGACCGAGTGGGAGCGGAACTCAGCCACCGATCGCTGACATCGGCCGGTCAGGCTGGAGGAACGCCGCCGGATCGTCCAGGCCGGAGCCGGCCTTCTTGCCCCACATCGCCGTCTTCCAGAGCGCGGCGATCTCCTCGTCGGGCGCGTCGGAGCGCAGCGCACCCCGCAGGTCCGTCTCCTCCTGGGCGAACAGGCAGGTACGGACCTGTCCGTCGGCGGTCAGCCGGGTGCGGTCACAGGCCTGGCAGAACGGGCGGGTGACGGACGCGATCACGCCCACGCGGTGCGGGCCGTCGTCCACCACCCAGCGCTCGGCGGGCGCCGAGCCCCGTTCCGAGTCGTCCTCCTCGGTCAGCGCGAAGCGCGTACGCAGCGAGTCGAGGATGTCACTGGCCGTTATCATGCCGTCGCGCTTCCAGCCGTGCTGGGCGTCGAGGGGCATCTGCTCGATGAAGCGCAGCTCGTAGCCGTGCTCCATGGCCCAGGCCAGCAGATCGGGGGCCTCGTCGCCGTTCAGCCCCGGCATCAGGACGGTGTTGACCTTGACCGGGGTCATCCCGGCCTCCTGGGCCGCGCGCAGACCGTCCAGCACGTCCTGGTGCCGGTCGCGTCGGGTGAGGGTCTTGAAAACATCGGGGCGCAGTGTGTCGAGCGAGACATTGACCCGGTCGAGACCGGCCGCCCGCAGCGCGGCGGCCGTCCGCTTGAGCCCGATTCCATTGGTGGTCAGCGACATCCGCGGGCGCGGCTCCAGCGCCGCACAGCGCTCCACGATCCCGACGAGACCGGGCCTGAGCAGCGGCTCACCGCCGGTGAAGCGGACTTCCGTGATACCCAGCCGCGTCACGGCTATACGGATCAGCCGGACGATCTCGTCGTCGCCGAGCACATCCGATTTGGTGAGCCACTGGAGTCCTTCTTCGGGCATGCAGTACGTACACCTGAGATTGCACCGGTCCGTAAGCGAAACGCGCAGGTCGGTCGCGATGCGACCAAAGGTGTCGACGAGCACGCGGAGCACCTCCCTGATCGGATCCAACACGATGAGCCTACGTCAGACGACTGACATCGCCAGGGCTCGTATGTCACGAGGAGCGGCATGGCCGCATCGTAGGACTCTACGATGCGGCCATGAGTCTGTATACCGTCTACAGGATCCTGTCTGCCGTGGGATTCAGTGCGCTCCGGTGCCGGTCAGGGACTTGACCTCCAGCTCGGCGTACTTGCCCTTGTCCGGCTCCTCCTTCGACAGCACGGTGCCCAGCCAGCCCAGCAGGAAGCCCAGCGGGATCGAGATCAGCCCCGGGTTCTCCAGCGGGAAGAAGTGGAAGTCGACCCCCGGGAACATCGACGTCGGCTTGCCCGAGACGACCGGCGAGAACAGCACCAGCAGCACGGACGAGGCCAGACCGCCGTAGATCGACCACAGGGCGCCCTGGGTGGTGAACCTCTTCCAGAACAGGCTGTAGAGGATCGTCGGCAGATTGGCCGAGGCCGCGACGGCGAAGGCCAGCGCGACCAGCCCGGCCACATTCAGATCGCGGGCGAGGGCGCCGAGCGCGATCGAGACGACGCCGATGGCGACGGTCGCCCAGCGGGCCGCACGGACCTCCTCCTTCTCGGTCGCCTCTCCCTTGCGGATGACATTGGCGTAGATGTCGTGCGCGAAAGACGACGAGGACGCCAGGGTCAGTCCCGCGACGACCGCGAGGATGGTGGCGAAGGCGACCGCGGAGATCACGGCGAGCAGGATCGCGCCCCCGGTCGAGCCGGCTCCGCCGCCGATCTCCAGGGCGGCCAGCGGCGCCGCCGTGTTGCCGGCCTTGTTGGAGGCGATGATGTCGCCGGGCTTGAGCAGGGCGGCCGCGCCGAAGCCGAGCACGATGGTCATCAGATAGAAGGCGCCGATGATGCCGATGGCCCAGATGACCGACTTGCGGGCGGCCTTGGCGGTCGGCACCGTGTAGAAGCGGATCAGAATGTGCGGCAGCCCCGCCGTACCGAGGACGAGCGCGATGCCCAGTGAGATGAAGTCCAGCTTCGAGGTCGCGGTGGCGCCGTACTTGAGTCCGGGCTCCAGGAAGGCCGCGCCCTGACCGCTGTTGCTCGCCGCCGTGCCCAGCAGGTCGGAGAGGTTGAAGTTGAACTTCCACAGGATCAGGAAGGTGATCAGCAGGGTGCCCGCGATGAGCAGCACGGCCTTGACCATCTGGACCCAGGTGGTGCCCTTCATCCCGCCGATCGTGACGTACACGATCATCAGCAGGCCGACCAGCGCGACGATGGCGATCTTCCCGGCGTCGCTGGTGATCCCGAGCAGCAGCGAGACCAGCACGCCCGCACCGGCCATCTGCGCCAGCAGATAGAAGATCGAGACCACGATGGTGGAGGTGCCCGCGGCGGTACGGACCGGACGCTGGCGCATGCGGTACGCGAGGACGTCGCCCATCGTGTACCGGCCGGAGTTGCGCAGCGGCTCGGCGACGAGCAGCAGCGCGACCAGCCAGGCGACCAGGAAGCCGATGGAGTAGAGGAAGCCGTCGTATCCGAAGAGCGCGATGGCGCCGGCGATACCGAGGAAGGACGCGGCGGACATGTAGTCGCCGGAGACCGCGAGACCGTTCTGGAACCCGCTGAACTGCCGGCCGCCCGCGTAGAAGTCGGAGGCGCTCTTGGTCTGGCGGCCGGCCCAGACGGTGATGACCAGCGTCGCGACGACGAAGAGGCCGAAGAGCGTGATGATCAGCGGCCGGTGCTCGCTGGCGTCCCCGGCGGCGGCGATCTGCTGCTGGACCGGGTGACTCATGAGTGGGAGCGACTGGCTCATGCGTCCGCCTCCATACGGGACTTGATGACGTCCGCCTTCGGGTCGAGCTTGCGCGACGCGTGGCGCGCGTAGAACCAGGCGATGAGGAACGTGGTGACGAACTGCGCGAGGCCGAGGATCAGGGCCACGTTGATGTTGCCGAAGAGCTTGGTGCCCATGAAGCCGCCCGCGTAGTTGGACAGCAGGACGTACAGCAGGTACCAGGCGATGAACGCGATGGTCAGGGGGAAGGCGAAGGAGCGGTACGTACGGCGCAGTTCGCCGAATTCCGCGCTCTCCTGCACCTCGACGAACTGGGCCGTCGTGGGCTGCGCCGTCGTGGACCGGTCCGGCGTTGACTGGGCGGGGCTGGTGTCCGTACCGCCCTTGGGCGGCGGTGCATCGGAAGCCACGGAATCTCCTCGTGACGCGGGTGCGGTGGGGTGGGGCATCAGGGAAACCTCACAGGGGGTGCGGATGTGCTGGTCCCCCTGACAACGGCACGGAGAGCATGGCGACGCGGTTCAACACCGGGCTTTTTCTTCCAGTTTCTTCCAAAAATGATGTGGGAAGTGATTGATGGCCGGGGATGATCAGCGATAACTTCACTGGTCATGTACCCGTCCACGCGCACGCCTGCGCGGGGACGGTTCTTTCACGGATGATGTGGAGAACCCATGGCTCATCTGGGATCCAGACGGCAGCGCGCACTCGCTCTGCCCGCAGGTCTGGCGCTCACCGTCTCGCTCGGCTTCCTGCCGACCGGTACGGCCACGGCCGCGACGGCGGCGGGCAGTGTCCCCGCCGCCGCGGTCGCGACGGACGGCCCGAAGCTGTCGTACGTCGTCAACACCCGCGGTGGACGTTCCACCGTCACATCGGTCGAGAAGGCGATCGTCGCGGCGGGCGGCACGGTCGTGACCTCCTATGACCAGATAGGCGTCATAGTCGTCACCTCGCAGAACCCCGAGTTCGCGAGGACCGTCCGCAAGGTCAAGGGCGTCGACTCGGCCGGTGCCACCCGCACCGCGCCGCTGTCCGCGCAGTCCACGACGGACGTCGGCGCCCCGAAGGTGCTGTCCGACGAAGAGGTCGCCGCCGCCACGGCGAAGGCGGACAAGGCCGCCGACCAGGACCCGCTGGAGCCGTTGCAGTGGGACCTGCCCGCCATCAAGGCGGACAAGGCGCACGAGAAGACGCTCGGCAGCAGAAACGTCACTGTCGCCGTCATCGACACGGGTGTCGACGACACCCACCCGGACATCGCGCCGAACTTCGACCGCGCGGCCTCGGTCAACTGTGTCGGCGGCAAGCCGGACACGACCGAGGGCGCCTGGCGGCCGGGCACGGGCGAGAGCCCGCACGGTACGCATGTCGCCGGTGAGATAGCCGCGGCCAAGAACGGCATCGGCGTCACCGGTGTCGCGCCGGGCGTGAAGGTCTCCGGCATCAAGGTGTCCACGCCGGCCGGTTTCTTCTACACCGAGGCCGTCGTCTGCGGCTTCGTCTGGGCCGCCGAGCACGGCGTCGATGTGACGAACAACAGCTATTACACCGACCCGTGGTACTTCAACTGCAAGAACGACCCCGACCAGAAGGCTCTGGTCGAGGCGGTCTCGCGGGCCACGCGGTACGCGGAGAAGAAGGGCGCGGTCAACGTCGCCGCGTCGGGCAACGAGAACTACGATCTCGCGTCCGACTCGATCACCGACCCGTCCAGCCCGAACGACACCATTCCGGGTGACCGGGTCATCGACCCGTCCGAGTGCCTCGACATCCCCACCCAGCTGCCGGGTGTGGTGACCGTCGCGTCCACCGGCGCCAAGGGACTGAAGTCCTCGTTCTCCAACTACGGTCTCGGTGTCATCGACATCGCGGCCCCGGGCGGCGACTCCACGAGCTACCAGACCCCGGCCCCGCCGGCGGTCAGCGGCCTGATCCTCGGCCCGCTGCCGGGCGGCAACTACGGCTACATGGCCGGTACGTCGATGGCCTCCCCGCATGTCGCGGGCGTCGCGGCGCTGCTGAAGTCGACCCACCCGCATGCCTCGCCGTCGGCGATCAAGGCGCTCCTGTCGGTCCAGGCCGATGACACCGCCTGCCCGGCGCCGTACGACATCGACGGTGACGGAGAGGTCGACGCCGTCTGCGAGGGCGGCAAGCGCTACAACAGCTTCTACGGGGCGGGTCTTGTCGACGCCCTGGCGGCGGTGCGCAAGTAAGCACCTGGGCGCCTGAGCGCCGACCGCTGTACTGAGCACCGACCGCTGTACCGAGTGCCGAGCGCGGGCCGTCCTCCGGGGCGGCCCGCGTGCGTGCGCCGGCCGCGTTTGTGACCCCCCGTCGTCGGCGTTCCCCCCGCGCAGAGTCCGCCGTCGGCCCCGGCACCGCCCCCGGAACGGCTGTTCCCCCATCGCCGTAAGGGTCTTGACGGAACGACGGCCCGGTACCGGCCGCGGCCGGTACCGGCCGACCGGGCTGTGGGACTGTCAGTCGCGGCCCGTATTCTCTGTGACCATGCTCGACGACCATACGACTGCAGCGACATGGCCGACCGCCTACCCCGACGGGTACGCGGTCGTCGACGTCGAGACCACCGGACTCGCCCGCGACGACCGGATAGTGTCCGCTGCCGTCTATCGCCTGGACGCCCGGGGCAATGTCGAGGACCACTGGTACACGCTGGTCAATCCGGAGCGCGACCCGGGGCCCGTGTGGATCCATGGGCTGACGAGCGACGTCCTGGAGAGCGCCCCGCTCTTTCCCGAGATCGCCGGTGAGCTGGCCGCGCGGCTCGACGGGCGGGTGCTCGTGGCGCACAACGCGATCTTCGACTGGTCGATGATCGCCCGGGAGTACGCGCGCGCGGAGCGGACCGCGCCCACCCGGCAGCGGCTGTGCACCATCGCGCTCTCCAAGGAGCTGGACCTGCCGCTGCCCAACCACAAGCTGGAGTCGCTCGCCGCGCACTTCGGCGTCGTGCAACAGCGCGCGCACCACGCGCTCGACGACGCGCGCGTGCTGGCCGAGGCGTTCCGCCCGAGTCTGCACGCGGCGGCCAGGGACGGCGTACGGCTGCCGCTGCTGGAGTGCCGGCCGCTCACGGAGTGGTCGGACGCCCCGGCGCTGCCCCGGGTCGGCTATCAGTCCTCGTACCGGCAGACGACCTGGCGGCCCTCGCGCAAGCGGCCCCCGTGCCCGTATCCGAACCCGGGCCGGTACGTGCCGGGCGAGCGGCTGGTGCAGGGGATGCGGGTGGCGTTCTCCGGTGACACCTCCGTCGACCGCGAGCTGCTGGAGGACCGGGCCGTGGAGGCGGGGCTGCATGTCGCGACGAGCGTGTCCCGGCTGACCAGTCTGCTGGTGACCAACGACCCGGAGTCCTCGACGTCCAAGACGGTCAAGGCCGCGTCGTACGGGACGCCGGTCATCGACGAAGCCGCGTTCACCCAGCTGCTGCGGGACGTGGTCCCGGCGGCAGGCGCGTCCGTCCCGGCACCCGCCTCGCCCGTCCCGTCCGTCACCGCATCCGCTTCCGTCCCCGCGTCAACGTCCGTCCGCGCTTCCACCCGCGCAGACGGGTGATTGGCGCGCGACGCGCCAGCGCCCCGCTCGCGTACCACCGCTCCTCGTCCCACTCTGTGGCGCATGGCACGTTGCGAGGTCTGCGGAAACGATTACGGGATGTCCTTCGAGGTGCACGCGCAGGGCGCGGTGCATGTCTTCGACTGCTTCTCCTGCGCCATCCACCGCATGGCGCCCATCTGTGAACACTGCCGCGTCCAGATCATCGGACAGGGCGTGGAGGCCGAGGGCCACTGGTACTGCGGTGCGCACTGCGCGCGCGCCGACGGCCGGGCGGGGGTCGTCGACCGCGTCTGACGCCCCTGCGTCGCTCTCCGTCGCCCTCTGTCGCCCGGGAACGCGCCCCCCACCCCCCGTCGGATCCGTCGGTACCCGCCGGGTACCGTCAAAGGCGTGTACCGCTTCCTGTTGTCCCGGCAGTGGGTGATCCTCACCCTCCTCGCGCTCGCCCTCATCCCCACGATGATCGAGCTGGGCTTCTGGCAGTACCACCGCCACGAGCACAAGGTCGCCCAGAACACCCTGATCTCGGGCAACCTCAACGCGAAGCCCGTCCCGGTCACGGATCTGACGGCACCCGGGCACACCGTCCCGCGCTCCGACTACTGGCGCCGGGTCACCGCCACCGGCACGTTCGACCCCGCGCACGAGGTCGTCGTACGCCGCAGGACCTCCAGCGACGACCGGGTCGGCTTCCATGTGCTGACCCCGTTCGTCCTGAAGGACGGCCGCGCGCTCATCGTGAACCGCGGCTGGATCCCCTTCGGCGACGACCAGCGGGCCTTCCCCGACATCCCGGCGGCGCCCAAGGGCGAGGTCACCATCACCGGCCGGCTGAAGGCGGACGAGACGTCGGCGAGCAGCGGTATCAAGGACCTGCGGGATCTGCCGTCCCGCCAGGTCATGCTGATCAACAGCGCGCAGCAGCGGGAAGCGCTGGGCCGTACCGTCCTCGGCGGCTATGTCGAGCTGACCTCGCCCGTACCGGCCGGTGGCAGCCCCGAGCAGATCCAGAACCCCGACGACAGCTCGATCGGGCCCCACATGGCGTACGCGGTCCAGTGGTGGCTGTTCGTCGCCGCCGTACCCGTCGGCTGGGTGATTCTCGTACGCCGTGAGCTTCACGACCGCGCGGCGGCGAAGGCCGAGCGGACCGCCTCCGACGCGGAATCCGCGCAGGAACCCGCGGCGGTCTGACACCGCTGCTTAACGCCCGCGCCGTGCGGGAACAGCCCTGGCGTGACCCAACGCATCGAGGACTACGCACTCATCGGCGATCTCCAGACCGCCGCCCTGGTCGGCCGGAACGGCTCCATCGACTGGCTGTGCCTTCCTCGCTTCGACTCGCCGGCCTGTTTCTCCGCGCTGCTCGGGGGCGAGGAGAACGGCCACTGGTGGCTCGCCCCCACCGGCGGGCGCGAGTGCACGCGGCGCGCCTACGTGGGTGACTCGCTGGTGCTGGAATCCGTGTGGGAGACCCGTACCGGCACCGTCAAGGTCATCGACTTCATGCCGCAGCGCGACAAAGTCCCCGAGATCATACGGATCGTGGAGGGGGTCAGCGGCTCGGTGGACATGAGCGCCACGATCCGGCTGCGCTTCGACTTCGGGTCGGTGGTGCCCTGGATGCGGCGGTCGGAGGGCCACCGCGTGGCGATCGCCGGCCCCGACTCCGTCTGGCTGCGCAGCGAGCCCTCGGTCAAGACATGGGGTCAGCACTACAGCACACGGTCGTCGTTCACCGTCGGCGCGGGCGAGAAGGTGGCGTGGGTCCTCACCTGGCACCCCTCGCACGAGCCGCGCCCGCCGCGCGTCGATCCGCATGTGGCGCTGGCGCGCAGTCTGGAGGACTGGGAGAGCTGGTCGGCGCGCTGCCGCTACCACGGTCCGTACCGCGCGGCCGTCATGCGCTCCCTGATCACGCTCAAGGCGCTCACGTACGGCCCGACCGGCGGGATCGTCGCCGCCCCCACCACCTCCCTGCCGGAGGAACTGGGCGGCGTACGCAACTGGGACTACCGCTACTGCTGGCTGCGTGACTCCACGCTCGCCCTGGGGGCGCTGCTGTCGGTCGGCTATCTGGAGGAGGCGGCGGCCTGGCGCGACTGGCTGCTGCGCGCGGTCGCGGGCGACCCGGCCGATCTCCAGATCATGTACGGACTCGGCGGCGAGCGCCGGCTGCCGGAGAACGAGCTGCCGTGGCTGCGAGGGTACGCGGGCTCCGCCCCGGTCCGTACCGGCAACAACGCGGTCGACCAGCTCCAGCTGGATGTGTACGGCGAGGTGATGGACTCGCTCGATGTGGCACGGACTGCGGGTCTCCCCCCGAAGCCGCACGCCTGGAACCTCCAGCTCAGCCTGCTGGGCTTCCTGGAATCGAAGTGGCGCGAGCCGGACGAGGGCCTGTGGGAGGTGCGCGGGCCGCGCCAGCACTTCGTGCACTCCAAGGTGATGGCGTGGGTCGCCGCCGACCGTGCCGTACGGACGCTGGAGGACGATCCGTCGCGCAGCGGGGACGTCGGGCGCTGGCGCGCGATGCGGGACGAAGTGCACCGGGAAGTGTGCGAACGGGGTTACGACCCGGAGCGGAACACCTTCACGCAGTCGTACGGCTCCGCCGAGCTGGACGCGGCGACGCTGCTGATCCCCCGGGTCGGCTTTCTGCCGCCGGACGATCCGCGGGTCATCGGCACGGTCGACGCGGTACGGGCCGAGCTGGGGCACGGTGGGCTCCTGCGGCGCTACAGCACGACGGGGCTCTCCGTGGACGGTCTGCCGGGTGGTGAGGGAACGTTCCTGGTCTGCTCGTTCTGGCTGGCCGACGCGCTCCATATGACGGGACGTACGGAGGAGGCGGCGGAGCAGTTCGAGCGGCTTCTCGCACTGTGCAATGACGTCGGGCTGCTGGCGGAGGAGTACGACCCGGTGGCGCGGCGGCAACTCGGCAACTACCCGCAGGCGTTCAGCCATATCGGGCTCGTGGTGACCGCGTTGACCCTCGCCGGGACCGGCACGGCAGGATAGGGCCATGGATCTTGGACTGAAAGACCGCGTATACGTTGTCACCGGTGGATCGCGAGGACTGGGCCGCGCGGCGGCGGAGGCGCTCGCCACGGACGGGGCGAAGGTCGTCATCTCGGGCCGCGACGAGAAGCCTGTCGCCGAGACCGCCGCGGAGATCGGCCCCGGCGCGTACGGGCTGGCCGCCGACAACGCCGATCCGGCGGCGGCGGGACGGCTGATCGCCACCGCCAAGGAGCGGTTCGGCCGCTTCGACGGCGTCCTGATCAGCGTCGGCGGTCCGGCTCCGGGGCTCGCCACGGACAACACGGACGAGCAGTGGCGGTCGGCGTTCGAGTCCGTCTTCCTGGGCGCGGTACGCATCGCCCGTGAGGCGGCCGCCGAGCTGGGTGAGGGCGGTGTCATCGGACTCGTGCTCTCCTCGTCGGTCCACGAGCCGGTCCCCGGCCTCACCATCTCCAACGGCCTGCGGCCGGGCCTGGCCGGCTTCGCGAAGTCCCTGGCGAACGAGGTCGGTCCGCGCGGGATCCGGGTGCTCGGCCTGCTGCCGTCCCGTATAGACACGGACCGGATCCGCGAACTCGACGCGCTGTCGGGCGACGCGGAGGCCGCGCGGGCGGCGCACGAGTCCCGGATCGCGCTGCGGCGGTACGGGCGGCCGGAGGAGTTCGGGAAGACGGCGGCGTTCCTGCTGTCGCCGGCGGCGTCGTATCTGACGGGGGTGATGGTGCCGGTGGACGGCGGGGCGCTGCACGGCTTCTAGGGCCTGTCTTCAAAGTCCCGCCGTCCGCCCGAGGGGCGGGCCAGGCGGGACTTTGAAGACAGGCCCTAGTGCGTGTTGGGGCCCCGTTGGCCGTCGCACGGGCCGTCAGCTCACCCTCTCCGCCCCATGCCTCACCGCCCGCAACCGCACCTCCGCCCGCAGCTCCTTCAGCCCCGCCGACCTCCGCGCACACTCCAGCGCCTCCGTCGTCAGCAGGTTCAGCGTCTCGCCCGGTACCGCGTGGGGCTCCAGGAGCAGGCGTGCGCGGGCGGACGGTGCGGTGCGGCGGCCCGCCAGGCGTACCCGGGCGCGGGCCACGCCATCCAGAGTCTCCGCGTCGTCCTCGACGGCGCTCTCCAGCGCCCGCGAGCGCAGCAACGCGCCCTCGCCGTCGCCGCTGTCGACCAGCACCTCCGCCATCCTGGCCCGGCGCAGCTGGGCGAAGAACCACCACAGGGCCAGCACGACCAGCACCGCCAGGACCGCGATGACGACCGGCCACCACCAGTCCTGATCGCGCCAGCGCAGTCGGTCGGCGCGGCTGAGCAGCACATCGCGCTGCCCGCTGTACGGCCACCAGGACGGCACCGCCCAGCCCAGCCCGCGCGCCAGCACCGCGCCGCCGGCGCAGAGCAGTGCCAGACCGAGCAGGGCCAGCAGTACGCGGTTGACGACCCGGATCATCGCCGTCACCTCACCTCTTCTTGACGGGTCTGCGGACGCGCATCGTCAGCACGGGCGTCCGGTCGAGGCCCAGTTCGCGGATGCCGGCGCGGAGCGCCCTGTCCAAGTCGTCCCGTACGTCTTCGAGTTCGCGGAAGTGGGAGAGGGCCCGCACCTTCACCTTGGAGCGGCCCATCCGTACCCGCGCGGACCGTACACCCGAGACCTCCATGGCCCGGTCGCGCAACGTCAGCGCGGCGGCGTCGCGGTCGATACCGGCCCGTACCAGCGGGGAGCGGCGGCGCATGGGCAGCAGTCCACGCAGACCGGGGGTGAGGGCGAGCACGAGGAGCCACAGTCCGAGCGCCATCGCGATGCCGGCGGCGACCAGCACCCAGGGCTGGTCGAGGGGCTGCCTGGCCAGTTGAGCGGCGAGTTCGCGGCGCCAGTACATCGCGCTACCGCCGGCCCGTACCGCCGCGATGTCGTACAGCAGCAGTCCCGCCGCGCCGAGAACGACCAGCGCGGCCAGCGCCGCGGGCATCCGGCGCGTGGACCAGAAGCGGCCGGCCCGTTCGCCGTCGTCGTCCGAGAGCGTGGGCCTGGGCTCGTACCGCGTGGCGGGGTCCGACGGGTCCAGCTCCTGTACGCCGCCGGACCTCTCGGGCGCGGGTCCGCTCATCGGAGCCTCCCCCGCGCCGCGAGCGTCCGGTCGGAGTGCAGCCGCTCCACCCGCACCACCACCTCCGGCACGTCCATGTCCGCCAACGCCTTGACCCGCTGGGCGACGCGGAGACGTACGGCGCCGCACTGCCGGCCGATGTCGGTCGGATACTCCAGCTCGACACCGATCCGTACCCGCGCGCTGTCGTGATGCACCATGACGGTGGCGTGCGGCGCGGCGCCGCCTTCCGGTACGCCGTCCAGCGCCTCCCGGGCCGCCTGTGCGGCGATCTTCGCGATGACCCGGTCGGCGATCGTGGTCGCCCCGCGCTCGCCGGCCGTCGGCCGCTCAACGGCCACCCGCGTCACCGCCGCCGGTCGTCGCGGTCGCGACTGCGGAAGAGGTCGCCGGGTTCGAGATCGCCGTCCAGGAAGCGCCCGGCCACGAACCCGATCACACCCAACGCGGCCACCAGCACAAAGGCCCCGAAGCCACCGAAGTACCCGGCGAATCCCAGCGCCATACCGGCCAACAGGCCGACCACCGCCATGCTCATGTGCCGCTCCTCTTCCGCTCCGCCGCCGGACGCGTACGGTGCCTCACGACGCGTACGGACGTTACTGGAGCCGTGTTTCCGACTCTTCGTCTTCTTCCTCGTCGGGCAACTTCACGTCACTGACCGCGATGTTGACCTCGACGACCTCAAGTCCCGTCATCCGCTCGACCGCCGCGATGACGTTCTCCCGTACGGCGGCGGCGACTTCGGTGATGGAGACTCCGTAGTCGACGACGATCTCCAGGTCGAGCGCCGTCTGTACCTCCCCGACCTCGGCCTTCACACCCCGGGTGACGGACTTGGTGCTGCCGGGGACCCGGTCGCGCACGGCGCCGAAGGTGCGGGAGAGCCCGCTGCCCAGGGTGTGCACACCGAGGACGTCGCGGGCCGCGAGACCGGCGATCTTCTCCACCACGCCATCGGCGATGGTGGTACGGCCGCGGGAGGCCGGGGGTCCGCCGCCGCGCTTGGTGACGGGCGTGCTTCCCCCCTCGTCGGCCGACGGCTTCCTGCCTGACGGCGCGGCCTGGTTACGGGGTGCGGTGTCTGACATCGCCATTCGTTCCTTCCCGGGCGGTGGTGGACTCCGCTGCCCACACTAGGTGCGCTTGCCCCGTCCCGCCCCGTGGATGCGGCAGGGTGGGGGAATGACGACTGCGCACAGTTCCGATGGGCTCGGCACCGGCGGATGGACGGCCGCGGTACGACAACGGCTCGGCCTGGGCAGACTGCTGCCGCTGGGCGGGGCGCGGGACGGCGCGTGGCTGTCGGAGCGCGCGGCGACGGACGAACTGCGCCTGGCAGCGGCGGAGGTGGCGGGCGCCGTGCTGGGCCGGCTGCGGATCTCCCTGGCCGATCCGGAAGGAGCCGCCCGGCCCGCCGTGCCGCCCCCGCCCAGCGCGCTGCCGCCCGGTCCGCTGCGTATCGACGGGGAGTTCGCGGCGGGGCCCGCCGAGCCGCTGCCCGCCGTCGCGGAGCGGCTGCGCGGGGTGCTGCTCGGCTGTGCGACGGAGCGGCTGGGGCTACGGGTCGAGGAGGTCGATCTGCGGGTGACGGCCCTGCTCGGTCCCTCCGGGGAATCCGCGGAGGGACCGCCGCCCGGGACCGCGGCGCCCGCTGGGCCGGACGGGCGACGGCCGGCCGGGGTACGGGCCGCCGCCCCGGAGGGTGAACCGGAGCTGCTGGCGTCGGCGGTCCCGGGCGTCGCGTATCCGACCAGAACGCTGGGCGGCGCGGTGGTCACCACTCCGGGGCATGTACGGGTGGAGCTGGCGACGGCGGCCGGGCACCGCCCACTGGAGGTGGCGCGGGCGGTACGGGCGAGGCTCACCGCGGCGCTGCCGGGCGGGCCTTCGGTGTCCGTACTGGTCACGGCGGTGGGTCAGGACGGCTGAGACAGCGCCGTGCCGAAACCCCACGAGGGCGCGCGGGCACGGCTGTCGGTCGGGGCACGTCAGTCGCCAAGGCCCGCCGGAGGTGAGGCCCTCAGTCGGCGAGGCCCGCCAAGTCCCGCAGCCTGCGCGCCTGCGCGGCGCGCTCGGCGGCACGCTGAGCCTCGAAGCTACGACCGGCCGCGCCCTGCAGGAGCGCCTTCGTCTCGATCACCGCGTCCCGCGGCGCGGCCAGCAGCGCGCCCGCCAGATCGCTTGCCGCCGCGTCGAGTTCGTCGGCGGGCACCACCAGATTGGCGAGCCCCGTACGCTCCGCTTCCTCGGCCTGGACGAAGCGGCCCGTGGCGCAGATCTCCAACGCGCGGGCGTAGCCGACCAGTCCGACCAGGGGATGGGTGCCGGTGAGGTCGGGGACCAGGCCGAGGCTCGTCTCGCGCATGGCGAACTGCACGTCGGACGCGACGACTCGCAGGTCGCAGGCGAGAGCCAGCTGGAAGCCGGCCCCGATCGCATGCCCCTGAACGGCCGCGATCGACACGATGTCGGAACGGCGCAGCCAGACGAACCCCTCCTGGTACTCGGCGATGACCGCGTCGAGGTCCTGGTCGGACTCCCGCGCGAGATCCAGGAAGGACGGCTCGCCGTCGAACCCCTCGGGGGTGAACGCCTGCCGGTCGAGCCCCGCGGAGAAGGACTTGCCCTCGCCCCGCAGTACGACGACCCGCACGCCGCCCGGCAGTGACCTTCCGGCTTCCGCCAACGCCCGCCACAGAGCGGGAGACTGGGCGTTGCGCTTCGCCGGATTGGCCAGTGTGACCGTGGCAACCGCGTCCTCGATGGTGAGCCGTACGCCGTCCTCGTCGAGTACTGATTCAAGCGAAGTCATGGGGCGCCTCCGGTTCGGGCAGTCAGGAAAACCAGGCTAAGTGACTGCACAGTAACCACCTGGGCGATCGTCCGATCGACCTGGGTGGCCACCATCCGAACCGGTGGCCAGGAGGAGTCGCGCTCGGTCGTCAGGCCGATGCGGCCTTCTTGCCTCGCGTCGCTCCGCCGCGTCCCCGCAGCGTGACTCCGGACTCGCTGAGCATCCGGTGGACGAACCCGTAGGAGCGACCGGTTTCCTCGGCCAGCGCCCGGATGCTCGCACCGTTGTCGTATTTCTTCTTCAGGTCTGCCGCGAGCTTGTCGCGCGCGGCGCCGGTTACCCGGCTGCCCTTCTTCAGAGTCTCGGCCACCCGTGCCTCCTCATGGGAAGTGCGCTCTGGACTTCTCATGATCACCCCTCGCGGGCTTCCTGGCCACCCATTCGGCAAGGTCCGCACGACAAGCTTTGCCGGGCTCCAGGGTTCGAGCACGACCGGAATCGCGCATTCCCTACGCGATCACCGCGACCTCTGTCCAAAGCTCCGGGCGAAGTGCCAGGTCAGGACCGCCGCGCCGGAGACGGCGCGGATCATGATGCGGTTGGCCCGATCCGTCGCGCACCACGCCGTGGTACGAGACGCACTCACACAGATGAGGGATCACTGTTGAGCCGAAATGATCCATACGGAGTCGATCACGCGCGTGGATCATGTGGCGACAGCTCATCACCGGGCCCCGGCACCCCCGCCCACGACGGCACCCCGCCGACGACGGCACTCAGGCGACGGCGGCACTCAGGCGAGCGCGACCAGATCCGCGTAGTCCGCTCCCCAGAGGTCCTCGACCCCGTCGGGCAGCAGAATGATCCGCTCCGGTTCCAGCGCGTGGACCGCGCCCTCGTCGTGGGTGACGAGGATGACCGCTCCCTTGTACGTGCGGAGCGCGCCGAGGATCTCCTCACGGCTGGCCGGGTCCAGGTTGTTCGTGGGCTCGTCGAGCAGCAGCACGTTCGCGGAGGAGACGACCAGGGTGGCCAGCGCCAGCCGGGTCTTCTCGCCACCGGAGAGCACCCCGGCCGGCTTGTCGACATCGTCCCCGGAGAAGAGGAAGGAGCCCAGCGTCTTGCGGACCTGGACCAGGTCGAGGTCGGGGGCCGAGGAACGCATGTTCTCCAGGACGGAGCGCTCCGGGTCGAGGGTCTCGTGCTCCTGCGCGTAGTAGCCCAGCTTGAGGCCGTGTCCGGGGGTCACCTGTCCAGTGTCCGGCTTCTCGACCCCGGCCAGCAGCCGCAGGAGCGTGGTCTTGCCCGCGCCGTTGAGGCCGAGGATGACGACCCGGGAGCCCTTGTCGATGGCGAGATCGACATCGGTGAAGATCTCCAGGGAGCCGTACGACTTCGACAGTCCCTCGGCCGTCAGCGGGGTCTTGCCGCAGGGTGCGGGCTCGGGGAAGCGCAGCTTGGCGACCTTGTCGGACTGGCGCACTTCCTCCAGACCGGACAGCAGCCGCTCGGCGCGACGGGCCATGTTCTGCGCGGCGACGGTCTTGGTGGCCTTGGCGCGCATCTTGTCGGCCTGGGAGTTGAGGGCGGAGGCCTTCTTCTCCGCGTTGGCGCGCTCGCGCTTGCGGCGCTTCTCGTCGGCCTCGCGCTGCTGCTGGTAGAGCTTCCAGCCCATGTTGTAGACATCGATCTGGGAGCGGTTGGCGTCCAGGTAGAAGACCTTGTTGACGACGGTCTCGACCAGTTCGACATCGTGGGAGATGACGATGAAGCCGCCGCGGTACGTCTTGAGGTATTCGCGCAGCCAGACGATCGAGTCCGCGTCGAGGTGGTTCGTGGGCTCGTCGAGCAGCAGGGTGTCGGCGTCCGAGAAGAGGATGCGCGCCAGCTCGACGCGGCGGCGCTGACCGCCGGAGAGCGTATGGAGGGGCTGGCCGAGCACCCGGTCGGGCAGCCCGAGCGCGGCGGCGATGGTGGCGGCCTCGGCCTCGGCGGCGTACCCGCCCTTGGTGAGGAACTCCGTCTCCAGGCGCTCGTACTTCCGCATCGCCTTCTCGCGGGTGGCGCCCTGACCGTTCGCCATCCGGTCCTCGTTCTCCCGCATCTTCTTCAGTACGGAGTCGAGGTCGCGCGCGGAGAGGATGCGGTCCCGGGCGAGGACGTCGAGGTCGCCGGTGCGCGGGTCCTGCGGCAGATAACCCACCTCACCGGAGCGGGTGATGGTGCCGGCGGCGGGGACGCCCTCACCCGCGAGGCACTTGGTGAGTGTGGTCTTGCCGGCTCCGTTGCGGCCGACCAGACCGATGCGGTCGCCCTTGGCGATACGGAACGAGGCGGACTCGATGAGGACACGGGCGCCGGCGCGCAGCTCTACGCCGGTTGCGGTGATCACGGAAAGACTCCAGGGCGGTATGGACGGCGGAAGAGGGCAGGCGGAGGAGATTCTTCGACGCCGGCTAATGCACAAGGAGAAATGCCATACGGGTCAGTCTAACGGGGTCGCGCAACTGCTTTCTCAGGCCGGTCCCCCGGACGATGGTCCGAGAGCTCGTTCGAGACACCGCTCGGGCGGTCGTTCGGAGGAAGGCCCCGTAGATCATTACGGAGCGGGGTGCGGCCCGGCACGATCCGGCCGAGGTCGTCGACCGCCATCAGCTCGGCCGTCCAGTCGGTGTGCCCGGGACAGGGCTGGGCGACCAGCAGGATCCCGGCCACACGGACGTATCGTCCCGGCTCGAAGGCGCAGCCGCGGGCGGCGGGCAGCACCCAGCGCAGATCGCCGTCGTCGACCCGGAAGGCGACGATGCGCTGCGGGGTGACGACGGCGAGCATGCGCGCCCCGGGCGCGAGCGGCTGGAGGACCCCCGCCGCGCGGCCGGAATCCGCGGCCAGCCAGTCGGCGAGACCGGGCAGGGCGCGATGCCAGCGGACGGCGGAGCCCGCGACACGCTCGGTGTCGGTGACCAGGCCGTCGCTCCAGAGGGCGAAGGCGTGGCCGGGCCCCGCGGCGAGGGCGAGCGGGCGGCTGCCGGTGCGCTCATGGACCCAGCGGAGCGTGCCCGAGCCCGGGTCGCGCGCCTCGACGCGGGGGCCCGAGGCGCGCAGGACCGGCTCCTGGGCGGCGGGGGGTCCGGGCGCCGCGGTGGTGTGCACGGTGAGGCGGTCGTCGAAGGGGACATTCCTGGACTGCTGGGCGGCGGTCACCAGCGGGACCGCGACGACGACGGAGAGGGCCGCGAGGACGAGGCGGGTACGGCGTCGTGGGCCGTACCGGGAAGCGCCCTGCCCGCCGGGCCGGGGGCCGGGGTGCGGGGAACCGCCGGGCGGGGGGCCGTCGTGCGGCGAATCGGCGTACGGGGAATCGGCGTCGTCCTGGGGACCGCCGCCCCCTCTGGCGCCCGGCAGCAGGTCCGGCGCCGTGGTCGTCGGCAGAGCCGTCACTGTTCTCCCTCGGTACCACTGGTGGACCCACTGGCCTGTCTTCCGGATCCTGTCCGACCCGGAAGACAGGCCCCTGGCCTCGATCAGGCGCGAGCGTAGCCACGGGCCGCGCGGGCGGAGCGGTGGCGCCCCGCGACACGGCGGGCACGGCGGGGCACATCCCCCGTTCGGCCTCGGATGCGGACCGGGCGGGGGCCGGTCGACTGCCTCCGTCGCACGGCGCGCGGAGCGCGACCCGCCGGGCGGGTCAGGCTCCTCCGGTGTGCACCTGGAAGGCCGCCCGGCGGACCGCCTTGGCGAGGGCGGGATCCGGATGCGCGGCGGCGAGGGCGACCAGGACCTGGACGGTACGGGGGTGGCCGACGGCCCGGACCTCGTCGAGCAGAGCGGGCACATTGCCCTGCACGGCGGAGTCCAGGTGACGGACCAGCAGATCGCTCTCGCCGTGGTCGGCGACGGCCGCCGCGGTGTCCACCCAGAGCCAGGTGGACTCCTCCCGGGTGAGGACCTCGGCGGCGTCCTCCGGGTCGGCGCCCTCGTACTCCGCCAGCCAGAGCAGCGCGTAGGGGCGCAGCGAGGAGTCCGTGGCCGCGGCCCGTACCTCGCCCTCGGCGGGGGCGCCGACGACGCGCAGCGCCTCGAAGGCGAGCCCACGCAGGAGCGCGTCCTCCCCCCGGGCGACGGCGAGCAGTTCGGTGACCGCGCTGCCGACGGTGCGGGCGGCGAGCCAGGCACGGTATTCGGCGCGGGCGGGGCCGGGGGTGAGCCGCGCGCAGCCGCGCAGCATGTGCTGGGCGGACTGCTCGATATTGCCCGCGGGGCTCTGGGCGGCGACGCAGATCTGCTCCAGCTTGACCCAGACCGCCCAGTTGCCGAGCGGGGTGAGGGTCGCCTGGCCCTTCCCCAGGGTCAGCGCGCCCACGGCGGCCAGCCCTTCCAGGGCCCAGTCGAGGAGCGGGGGCAGGAGGTCGTCGGCGAGCCGCTCGGGCGCCGCGGGCTCGACGGGGGCGGGCTGCGGGCCGTAGGGCACCTCGCAGCGCTCCTCGTGGAGTTCCGCGACCCGCTGCTGGAGGAGATCGAGCAGGGCCGGTACGAGCACGGGTCCCGCGGAGAGCTGGAGGAGCGAGAGCACCTGCGGGACGGCCTCGACGACCTCGGCGACCGTGGAGGCGGCGACATCGTCGGGGGCCGGGTGCACGAGCGACCAGGCGTCGAAGAGGGCCACCCAGCCGCGCTGGACCGCGCTGTCGTCCCGGTCCCACGCCTGGAGCCGCCAGCCGGGCCGTACGGCGGTGCCGTGCAGCTCGACGAGTCCGGCCAGCCGGGCACGGTCCCAGCCCGCGCGCACCTGGTCGGGCGTCAACTCCAGAGCTACGGAGGCCCGTTCGGCCGCCACCGCGTCGAGCTGACCCGCGCCGGGGTCCCGGTCACCGGCGGCCCAGCGGGCGATCCGTACCGCGTCGGCGAGGACCGCTCTCGCCTGACGGGCCAGCTCCGCCGGGGGCGGAGTGCCCTCGGGCGGCCGGGGTGCCGGCCGGCTGCGCCCATCGGTCACAGCCCGTCGGGCCGTGGTCAACGGCCGCGGGCGGACGAGTCGGAGTCTGGAGTTGCGCGCCAATTGCTCATCAGGCTTTCGGGACGTCACGGGGGCAGTCTTCCCGGTGACCGCCCGAAAGCCCAAACGGAACCTGTTCCAGCGGTACGGGACGGGCGGAAGGGGCCCATTTCACGGGGGTGCCGCACGGCCTGGAAGGGAAGGAAGATGCCTGTTGGTAAGGGCTGGGACAGCTGGTGCGGCACTCTGTGGCGGGTGGCCCAGGAGGGCCGCAAGGTGCGCGAAGGAGGCGAAGCGGAGCGTTGGGCGCCGCACCGGATTCCACCGCGGCTCCGTATGCCGGAAAGATCCGCCAGACACCCGTAAAGCGCCCCTGGGGCGCGCGCCCGCCCCAGGCGCCGCGTCCGCCCGCCCCAGGCGCCGCGTCAGGGAGGCCGGGAGCTACATCAGGGGCGTGAGGAAGCGTCGGAGCACCTCTTCGTATCCGGCCGGATCCGCGTTCCACATGGCGCCGTGCGGGGCGTGCGCGACAGCGTGCAGGCTGATCAGACCGGAGCGGTGGGTGGCGAGTTCGCGGGAGGGGTTCCAGGACGCGAGGGTGTCGTCGGGACCGTGGAAGATCAGCGTCGGAATGTTCAGGTTGCCGGGGTCGGCGGCCCGGCGCAGCCGGTCGCCGTCGAGACCGGCCCGGCCCTGGGCCGACCTGACCGCCAGCGGCAGCAGCGGCGCGGGGACACGGCGGGCGGTGGCCAGCGCCCGCAGGGTGGCCTCCCAGTCCAGCACCGGCGAGTCGAGCACCAGCCCGGCGATCCGGGCGCGGAGCGGGGAGCCGGCCGCCGCGCCGAGGGCCATCGAGGCACCGGTCGACCAGCCGTGCAGCACCACACGCTCGGCGCCGTACCGGACCGCGTAGCGGATCGCCGCGTCGAGGTCGCGCCATTCGGACTCGCCGAGGTGTCCGAGGCCGTCCGGGGAGCGGGGCGCCCCGGGATCGCCGCGATAGGCGAGGTCGAGTACCGGAAGTTCCTGTTCCGTGAGGAACTCCATGATGTTCATGGGGTGCTCGCGGGTGGTGCCGAGGCCGTGCGCGGTGATCACCCAGGTGTCGCGCACCCCGGGCACGAACCAGGCGGGCAGGGGGCCGAGTTCGCCCTGGATCGTCACATCCTTGTGGCCGATGCCGAGAGCGGAGGTGGGATCGCCGCTGTGGACCTGCGGGGTGAGGCGTACGCGGGTGCCGGGGACGAGCCGGCCGTGGCTGACGCGCTCCAGTCGGCGCACCACGGTGTCCGCGGCATGTTCCACATCGTCCAGGACCGGCCCGACGACCGCGTGGACGCGCGGGCCCTCGATCCCGTACGTACCGGGGCGCAGGGAGGCGAGGCAGCGGGTCAGGGTGAGCTGTCCGGCGGCCGTGGCGTGCACGGTGAGACGGGGGTCCCCCGGCAGGGGACGGCCGGGCGGCGTCTTGAGCGCGGCGTCACTGGCGTAGCGGCCGGCCGCGAACGCGGCCACGCCGACGCCGATGACTGAGGAGACGGCCGCTGCCGTCGCTTTGGCGGGGCGCACGTTCCCAGTGTGGTCACCCCCGGCGGGCTCGGCCAGCCGGCCGCGTCCGTCCGAGTGCCGGATCCCCGCCGAACACCCCGCCGAAAGCGCTGGTCAGCCCCGCTGTCCGTACCCCTTCAGCTTCTGTCCGACCTCGTCCAGCTGGGCCTCGGTCAGCAGCGTGGGGGTGCGGCCGGGCAGCGAGCTCGCGGTGAGCCAGAGACGGCACATCCACTCCAGCTGGGCCGTGCGGTCGTAGGCCTGGGCGAGGGTGTCCCCGTAGGCGACCGTGCCGTGGTTCTGGAGCAGACAGGCGTTCCGGTCGCGCAGCGCGTGGAGCATATGGGCGGCCAGTTCGTCGGAGCCGTACAGCGCGTAGGGCGCGACCCGGACGGCGCCGCCGTGGGCCGCCGCCATGTAGTGGATCAGGGGCAATTCGGGGACGAGGGTGGAGACGGCGGTGGCGTGCACCGCGTGGGTGTGGACCACGGCTGTCGCGGAGGTGTTCCGGTACACGGCGAGGTGCAGCGGCAGCTCACTCGTTGGGGTGAAATCGCCGAGGACCTGCCGACCGTCCGGATCGACGCCGACGATGTCCTCGGAAGTGAGCTGGTCATACGGAACTCCGCTCGGCGTGACGAGGATCAGGTCGTCGACCCGTACCGACACATTGCCCGATGTGCCGACGACAAGCCCTTCACCTGCTGTTCTCCGGGCTGTTGCGATGAGTTCACGCCAGGCCCCGGCTATCGCGTCCCGGCTCCGCTGATCAGTCATAAGAGAATCCTGTCAGGCGGGAGAAGCGGAACCCAGGGCACTCCCGCAGAACAGGCGGGCGATTTCTCCACACATGGGAACACCTCAAAGACGAGCGCAGTTCACCTTCCGTTCACTCCGTCTCCCTACGTTCACCGAGGCCACCGACGTCAAAAGATTGCCTGGGTCCTGGGTCAATGGAACACATCACGCTGCTGCTCGCGATCGTGATCGTGACGGCTCTCGTGTTCGATTTCACGAACGGCTTCCACGACACCGCGAACGCGATGGCGACGACCATCTCGACCGGCGCTCTGCAGCCCAAGGTCGCGGTGGGAATGTCCGCCGTCCTGAATCTCGTCGGCGCGTTCCTGTCCGTGGAGGTCGCCAGGACGATCTCCGGCGGACTCATCAACGAACAGGGCATCAGTCCAGAAGTGATCTTCGCGGCGCTCGTCGGCGCCATCCTGTGGAATCTCTTCACCTGGCTGCTCGGCCTCCCGTCGAGCTCCTCCCACGCACTCTTCGGCGGCCTGATCGGCGCCACCCTGATGTCGGTCGGCACCTCCGGGGTCAACGGCGGCGTCGTCATCACCAAGGTGCTGATCCCCGCGCTCGCCGCGCCGGTCGTCGCCGGTCTCGCGGCGCTGCTCGCGACGAGGCTGACGTACCGCATCGGCCGCCGTACGGACGACAAGGCGACCGCCAAGGGCTACCGCGCCGGGCAGATCGCCTCCGCCGGGCTCGTCTCCCTCGCCCACGGCACCAACGACGCGCAGAAGACCATGGGCGTCATCACCCTCGCGCTGGTCACCGGCGGCGTCCTCGCCCCCGGGTCCAACCCCCCGCCGTGGGTCATCCTCTCCGCCGGACTGGCGATCGCGCTCGGTACGTATCTCGGCGGCTGGCGCATCATCCGCACCATGGGCACCGGCCTCACCGATCTCCGTCCGCAGCAGGGCTTCGCCGCCCAGACCAGCGCCGCGACCGTCATCCTGGCCTCCTCGCACCTGGGCTTCTCGCTCTCCACCACCCAGTCCTGCTCCGGCGCCGTGATGGGCGCGGGCCTCGGCCGCAAGGGCGGGGTGGTCCGCTGGTCGACCGCCACCCGGATGTTCATCGCCTGGGGGCTGACCCTGCCCGCGGCGGGCCTGGTCGCCGCCGGGGCCGAGTTCCTGACCGGCCAGGGCGCGTGGGGCGTCGCGGTCGTCGCCGTCCTGCTGGTCGCGGCCTCCGGGGCGATCTGGCTCGCCTCGCGCCGCCGGCCGGTCGATCACACCAACGTGAACGAGAACGAGACCGGAGCCGACGGTGCGGCGGAAGGCGCCGGGACCACCGGGCCCTCGGGCGTCGTCACCTCCGCCGTCATCCCGGCCCCTGGCCCCACGGACTCCGCGGGCGAGCCCGCGCGAACCGCCACGGTCTGAGAACCGCCTCGGTATCGAGAAGCGCCACGATGTTGAGAACCGCCACGGTGTAAGGAAGAGAAACCGCATGAACATCGACTGGGCAGCACTCGGTTCGGTCTTCGGGGTCAGCCTCGTGGCCACCGTCGCCCTCGTGGGCCTGTTCACCCTCGGCATCGTGGGCCTCGCCAAGCGGGAGACGGCGAGCGCACGGGGCGCCACCGGGTCCGTGGCACCGGCCCGCGCGGGCGCGTACATGTGCTTCGCGCTCTGCGTGACGGCCGTCGCGTACGGGATCTATCTGATCGTCGCCTGACCTCGCCGCCTGACCGGGCGACCGGAAACGACCGGAATACCCCGACCGGGGCCGGCCCCGGCGCGTCCGTCACGCGCTGGGGCCGGTTCTTCGGTGCCCGTGGGGCGAGGGTGCCGTGTGGGGCTCGGCACACTGTCCCGTCGCTGGTCAGGGATGAGTTGACGGGTGTTTGCGCTGCGTGGTGGACTTCCGGGGCCATTGACGACGGCAGAAGAGGAAGCCGGTGCGAATCCGGCGCGGTCCCGCCACTGTCACTGCGAGCCACGTCTCCAGGAGCCAGGAACTCTCGCCGCCGCATCACGTCGAACCGGGGCGCGGACCCTGAGTGAGGACATTTCGCCATGCCTGGCCGCCGTTCGGCCGTCGTGCGCGGCCGGGGTCCGGCCGCCGAGCGTGTTTTCGCCTACGGCGCCGCCGTGGGCCTCCTGGGCGATCTGCTGTTCGGCGATCCGCGCCGGGGCCATCCCGTCGCCGCGTTCGGCCGGGCGGCGACGGCCGTCGAGCGGACGCTGTGGCGCGACCACCGGGGCTGGGGCGCGCTGCACACCGCGGTATGCGCCGGAGGAGCCGCCGGGATCGCGGCGTTGGCGGCCCGGGGAGTACGGGACCGCCGCACCGCCTCCGTGGCGCTGACCGCCGCCGCCACCTGGGCCGTCGTCGGCGGCACGTCACTGGGACGCGAGGCACGGGCCATCGGCGCGGCGCTCGCCGCCGGGGACGTCGAACGGGCCAGGGAGCGGCTGCCGCATCTGTGCGGCCGTGACCCGCAGGCGCTGGACGGACAGCAGATCGCGCGGGCCGTCGTGGAGTCGGTCGCCGAGAACACCTCCGACGCGGTCGTGGGAGCGCTGGTGTGGGGGGCGGTGGCGGGGGTGCCCGGACTCGCCGGATTCCGTGCCGTGAACACACTGGACGCGATGGTGGGTCATCTCTCGCCCCGGTACCGCCGGTTCGGCTGGGCCTCGGCCCGGCTCGACGATGTCGCGGGCGGGCCGGGTGCCCGGCTGACCGCCGTACTCGCCGGTGCGCTGGCCGGCGGAGTCGGCGGCGATCCGGGCGCGGCCCTGCGGGCGGTACGGCGGGATGCCCGTAAGCATCCGAGCCCCAACGCGGGCCCGGTGGAGGCGTCGTTCGCCGGCGCGCTGGGCGTGCGGCTGGGCGGGACGCTCGCGTACGGGGGGCGGGTGGAGCACAGGCCGGTGCTGAACGGCGAGGGGCGGCCCGTCGAGGTCGCGGACATCGAACGGGCCGTACGGCTGTCGCGCCGGGTGACCGGGGCCGCCCTCGCGGTCTGTGTGGCGGGCCGTTTCGGATACGGCGCGATACGCCGTGCGGCTTCGCGCCGTACGGCCGCGAGAAGGGGGCGCGGATGAGCCGGGGCGGGCGTGGCGGGGGGCTGCTGATAGCCGGCACGACCTCCGACGCGGGCAAGAGCGTGGTCACGGCGGGGATCTGCCGCTGGCTGGTGCGCCGTGGGGTGAAGGTCGCGCCCTTCAAAGGGCAGAACATGTCGCTGAACTCGTTCGTGACACGCGAGGGCGCGGAGATCGGCCGGGCCCAGGCGATGCAGGCCCAGGCGGCCCGGGTCGAACCGACGGCGCTGATGAACCCGGTCCTGCTGAAGCCCGGCAGTGACCGCAGCAGCCAAGTGGTGCTGATGGGGCGGCCGGTGGGGGAGATGAGCGCCCGGGGCTTCTTCGGGGGGGCCGGGGGGACGTCCCCCGGGAAGATGCCGCACGGGGGGTCTGAGGGTGCGTCCCCCGGGGAGATGCCGCACGGGGGACGGGAATCCCTGCTCGGGCCCGTCCTGGAGTGCCTGGAACAGCTGCGCGCCACCTACGACGCGGTGATCTGCGAAGGGGCCGGCAGCCCCGCGGAGATCAATCTGCGCCGTACCGACATCGTGAACATGGGCATCGCGCGGGCCGCGCGACTGCCGGTGGTGGTCGTCGGGGACATCGACCGGGGCGGTGTCTTCGCCTCGTTCTTCGGGACGACCGCGCTGCTGTCCCCCGAGGACCAGGAGCTGATCGCGGGCTATCTGGTCAACAAATTCCGGGGCGATGTCTCGCTGCTCGAACCGGGTCTTGAGATGCTCCGCGGGCTCACGGGGCGGTCCACGCTCGGCGTACTGCCCTTCCGGCACGGTCTGGGCATCGACGAGGAGGACGGACTGCGCGTCTCGATGCGCGCCGCCGTACGCGAGTCACCGGCGGCTCCGCCCTACGGCGAGGACGTGCTGCGGGTCGCGGTCTGCGCCCTACCTCTGATGTCCAACTTCACCGATGTGGACGCGCTGGCGGCGGAGCCGGGGGTCGTCGTGCGGTTCGTGGACCGGCCCGAGGAGCTGGCCGACACCGATCTCGTGGTGGTGCCCGGCACGCGCGGCACGGTCAGGGCGCTGGCGTGGCTGCGTGAGCGCGGGCTCGCCGACGCGCTCGCCCGGCGGGCCGCCGAGGGGCGTCCCGTGCTGGGGATCTGCGGCGGCTACCAGCTCCTGGGCGAGCACATCGACGACGAGGTGGAGTCCCGGGCGGGCGCGGTGCCCGGCCTCGGGCTGCTGCCCGTACGGGTGCGGTTCGCCCGTGAGAAGACCCTGGCCAGACCGGTGGGCCTGGCCCTCGGTGAGGCGGTGGAGGGGTATGAGATCCACCACGGCGTCGCCGAGGTACGAGGAGGCGACGCCTTTGTCTCCGACGCGGACGGGCGGGCGCTGGACGGCTGCCGGGTGGGGGCCGTCACGGGCACCCACTGGCACGGGGCGCTGGAGAGCGACGCGTTCCGGCGGCGGTTCCTGACGGAGGTGGCGCGGACCGCGGGCCGGCGTTTCGTCCCCGCTCCCGGCACGAGCTTCGGCGCGTTGCGGGAGGAACAGCTCGACCTGCTCGGTGACCTCATCGAGGAGCACGCGGACACGGACGCGCTGATGCGCCTGATCGAGGAGGGCGCGCCCTCGGGGCTGCCCTTCATTCCGCCGGGAGCGCCATGACGACCATCTTCGAAGGAGCGATCAGCCTATGAGCACCCCTTTTCCGTTCACCGCCGTGGTGGGAATGGACGATCTGCGGCTCGCCCTGTTGCTCAACGCGGTGAGCCCCGCCGTGGGCGGTGTGCTCGTCCGGGGTGAGAAGGGCACCGCCAAGTCCACGGCCGTACGCGCCCTTTCCGCGCTGCTGCCGGAGGTGCCGGTCGTCGCCGGATGCCGGTTCAGCTGCGATCCCGCCGCACCCGATCCGCGGTGTCCTGACGGGCCGCACGAGACGGCTCCGGGTGCGTCCAGGCCCGCCCGGATGGTCGAGCTGCCCGTGGGCGCCTCGGAGGACCGGCTCGTGGGCGCGCTGGACATCGAACGGGCGCTGTCCGAGGGCGTGAAGGCTTTCGAGCCCGGCCTGCTCGCCGACGCGCACCGGGGGGTGCTCTACGTCGACGAGGTCAATCTCCTCCATGACCACCTGGTCGACCTGCTGCTGGACGCCGCCGCCATGGGTGCCTCGTACGTCGAGCGCGAGGGCGTCTCCGTACGGCACGCGGCGCGCTTCCTGCTCGTCGGGACGATGAACCCCGAGGAGGGCGAGCTGCGGCCGCAGTTGCTCGACCGCTTCGGGCTGACCGTGGAGGTCGCGGCCTCGCGCGAGCCGGAGCAGCGGGTGGAGGTCGTACGGCGGCGGCTGGCCTTCGACGACGACCCGGCCGGGTTCGCGGCGCGCTGGGCCGGGGAGGAGACCGCGCTGCGGGACCGGATCGTCGCCGCGCGGGCGCTGCTGCCCGAGGTGCGGCTCGGGGACGCGGCGCTGCTGCGGATCGCCGCGACCTGCGCCGCGTTCGAGGTGGACGGGATGCGGGCGGACATCGTGATGGCGCGGACCGCGACGGCGCTGGCCGCGTGGGCGGGGCGTACGGACGTACTCGCCGAGGACGTACGGCAGGCCGCGCTGCTGGCGCTGCCGCACCGGCGCCGCCGCAACCCCTTCGACGCGCCGGGGCTCGACGAGGACAAGCTCGACGACACGCTGGACGAGTTCCGGGGAGAGGACGGCGACGGCGGGGACGACGACCCCGGTCCGGACGGGCCCGGCGGTGGCGGTGGCATCCCGCCGCAGTCCGGCCCCGAGGGATCCGGGGGCCCCGACACACCGCACGAGTCCGGGTCCGGGCCGGACGACACGCCGGTCGAGCACGCCCCGGGGGCGCGGGACGACACGCCCGTGGAGGCGGAACCCGGGCCCCAGGGGCAGCCGGGCCGCGCCGGGGCCGGTGAGCAGACCGCCGTACGGGCCGCCGAACCGTTCCGTACGAAGACACTGAGCGTGCCGGGTCTGGGCGAGGGCGCGGCCGGGCGGCGCTCCCGGGCCCGTACCGAACACGGCAGGACGACCGGGTCCCGGCAGCCGAGGGGCGCGCTCACCAAGCTGCATCTGGCGGCGACCGTACAGGCGGCGGCGCCGCACCAGCGGGCGCGCGGTCGCAGCGGTCCGGGTCTGGTGGTGCGCAGGGACGATCTGCGGCAGGCGACCCGGGAGGGCCGCGAGGGGAATCTCGTGCTGTTCGTGGTCGACGCGTCGGGCTCGATGGCGGCCAGGCGGCGGATGAGCGCGGTGAAGGGCGCGGTGCTCTCGCTGCTGCTGGACGCGTACCAGCGGCGCGACAAGGTCGGTCTGATCACCTTCCGGGGCAAGGAGGCGGAGGTCGCGCTGCCGCCCACCTCGTCGGTGGACGCGGCGGCGGCCCGGCTGGAGTCGCTGCCGACGGGCGGGCGTACGCCGCTCGCCGCCGGGCTGCTCAAGGCGCATGACGTGCTGCGGGTGGAGCGGATGAGGGACCCGGCGCGGCGCCCGCTGCTGCTCGTGGTGACGGACGGCCGGGCGACCGGCGCGCGGACGGCGGACGGCGCGGATCCGGTGGCGCTGGCGGCGCGCGCGGCGCGGCTGCACGCCTCGGAGGGGACGGCCTCGGTGGTCGTGGACTGCGAGTCGGGTCCGGTACGGCTCGGTCTGGCCGCGTCGCTCGCCGCGGATCTGGAGGGTATGGCCATCACGCTCGACGAGCTGCGCGCGGACAGCATCGCCGGCCTGGTCAGGGACGTACAGCAGGCACAGGCACACAACGGACGACCCAGGAGGGCCGCTTAATGCCACAGGGACAGCCGGAATCCGTACCGGACGACGGGCTCACCACCCGCCAGCGCCGCAACCGTCCGCTCGTCCTCGTCCATACGGGCACCGGCAAGGGCAAGTCGACGGCGGCCTTCGGCCTCGCGCTGCGCGCCTGGACGCAGGGGTGGCCGGTCGGGGTGTTCCAGTTCGTGAAGTCCGCGAAGTGGAAGGTCGGCGAGGAGCGGGCGCTGAAGGTGCTGGGGGCGAGCGGCGAGGGCGGTCCGGTCGCCTGGCACAAGATGGGCGAGGGCTGGTCGTGGGTGCAGCGCGACGCGCAGTACTCCAACGAGGAGGCGGCGCGCGAGGGCTGGGAGCAGGTCAAGCGCGATCTGGCGGCCGAGACGCACAGGCTGTACGTGCTGGACGAGTTCGCCTATCCGCTGCACTGGGGGTGGGTGGACACCGACGAGGTGATCGAGGTGCTGCGCGGGCGCCCCGGCACCCAGCATGTGGTGATCACCGGGCGCAACGCCCCGGAGAAACTGACGGACTTCGCGGATCTCGTGACGGAGATGACGAAGGTCAAGCATCCGATGGACGCGGGCCAGAAGGGCCAGAGGGGCATCGAGTGGTGAACGTCCCGCGTCTGGTCATCGCCGCGCCCTCCTCCGGGAGCGGCAAGACCACGGTCGCGACGGGGCTGATGGCGGCCTTCTCGGAACGCGGTCTGGCCGTGTCCCCGCACAAGGTCGGGCCCGATTACATCGATCCGGGGTATCACGCGCTGGCCGTGTCCACGGGGGCGTCCGGCACCTCGGGATCCGTCGGCGCCCCGGGGCCGGCCGGCGCCCCGGGATCGGCCGCCCGCGTCCGGCCGGGCCGCAATCTCGACGCGTACATGTGCGGTCCCGGTCTGATCGGGCCGCTGTTCGCGCATGGCGCGGCGGACTGTGACCTGGCGGTCGTCGAGGGCGTGATGGGGCTCTACGACGGCGCGTCGGGCCAGGGCGAACTGGCCTCCACCGCACAGGTGTCGAAGCTGCTGCGCGCGCCGGTGGTCCTGGTGGTGGACGCCTCGTCGCAGTCGCGTTCGGTGGCGGCGCTGGTGCATGGCTTCGCCTCCTGGGATCCGGAGGTACGGATCGGCGGGGTGATCCTCAACAAGGTCGCCACCGACCGGCACGAACGGCTGCTGCGCGAGGCGCTGGACGAGTCGGGGGTACCGGTCATGGGGGTGCTGCGGCGCGCCGACGGGGTCACCGCGCCCTCGCGCCATCTGGGTCTGGTGCCGGTCGCGGAACGGCGCGCGGAGGCGGTCGGGTCGATGCGGGAGCTGGCCGCGCGGGTGCGGGCGGGGTGCGACCTGGAGGCACTGCTGGCGCTCGCGCGCAGTGCGCCGGCGCTCGATGTGACGCCGTGGGAGCCGGCGGTCGAGCCGGTCGCCCCCGTGGCGGGCGCGGGCCGGCCGGTGATCGCGGTGGCCGGCGGGTCCGCCTTCACCTTCTCGTACGCGGAGCACACCGAGCTGCTGGCGGCCGCGGGCGCGGACGTCGTCCCGTTCGATCCGCTGCGAGACGAGGAACTCCCTGAAGGCACCCGGGGTCTGGTGATCGGCGGCGGGTTCCCGGAGGTGTACGCGCCGGAGCTGTCCGCCAATGAGCCGCTGCGCAAGGCCGTGGCGGAGCTGGCGTACTCCGGCGCTCCGGTGGCCGCCGAATGCGCCGGACTGCTGTATCTGGCGCGCTCCCTGGACGGGGCGCCGATGTGCGGCGTGCTGGCGGCCGACGCGCGGATGGCGGGACGGCTGACGCTGGGCTACCGGGAGGCGGTGGCGGTCGGCGACAGCGCGCTGGCGCGGGCCGGTACGCGCGTACGGGGGCATGAGTTCCACCGGACCGTGCTGGAGCCGGGCGCCGGGGCGGCTCCGGCGTGGGGAGTGGTGCACCCGGAGCGCCGGGTGGAGGGGTTCGTACAACAGGGCGTGCACGCGAGCTATCTGCATACGCACTGGGCGGCGGCGCCGGAGCTGGCGCGGCGGTTCGTGGAGAGATGTACGGCGTGACGTACGGGCCGCCGGGGAACGCGCGCCGCGGGTCAGTCGGCGACGCCGACCACCACCCAGATGAAGCCCACGCCGAGGACCGTGCACAGCAGCGTGGAGAGCGCCGGATGGTCGTGGTGCGCCTCGGGCAGGATCTCGGCGGCGGCGAGATAGAGCAGGACACCGCTGAAGAAGCCGAGGTAGCTGCCGAGCGCTTCGGCCGGGAGGGTGAACAGCAGGGTGGACGCGGCGCCGACCACCGGTGCGATCGCGTCCGCGACCAGCATCGTGATCGCCCTGCGCCGGTCGTTCCCGTACAGGCTGGTGATCGTGTACGTGTTGAAGCCGTCGGCGAAGTCATGGGCGATGACGGCGAGGGCGACGGCGACGCCCATGCCGCCGCCGACCTGGAAGGCCGCGCCGAGCGCGATGCCGTCCATCAGGCTGTGGCCCACCATGGCCGCCGCCGCGGTCAGGCCCACCTGGGGCACCCGCTCGCCGGCCCGGGGGCCGGAACCGTGCGGGTCGCCGCCGTGGGAAGCGCGGCGGACGGCGAGCAATCGTTCCACCAGATGGGCTACGAGAAAGCCGCCGACGAACAGCAGCAGTGCCTGGGGTACCCCCAGGATCTCGCCGTCCGCGGCGTGCACCGCCTCGGGCAGCAGATCCAGTCCGACCACGCCGAGCATCAGGCCCCCGGCCAGGCCCAGTACGAGATGGCGGCGGTCGGTGACGCGCTGCGCCGTCCAGCCGCCGAACAGCGTCATGAGGAACGCGCCGAGCGCGACGAACACCGCCATGGGCCCTTGCATAGCCCATCGGACGGCCACTTCGCACATCCGGGCCGCGAGCCGGAACGTCCGGGACTTTCGCGAAAGTACCTCGTCGTGGGGCTCGGCGCGCGCTCCGGCGTGTCCGTGGCGGAGGTGCTCGGGCTGATCGAGTCCACGCTGCGGGACGCCGAACTCTCGCCGCGCGCCCTCGTCGAGCTGGCCACGGTCGAGAGCAAGACCGGCGAGGCGGGGATCGCCGGGGCCGCGGCCCGGCTCGGCGTCCCCCTGAGGGGGTACCCGGCCGCGCTGCTGGCCGGAGTCGCCGTACCGAATCCGTCCGGGGCGCCGCTGGCGGCGCTGGGGACACCGTCCGTCGCGGAGGCCGCCGCGCTCGCGGGCGGGGGCGAACTCCTCGTACCGAAACGGAAGTCGGGCGCCGGTGCCGGCACCGCGTCGGTCACGTGTGCCGTGGCGGATAGGAGCCAGTCGGAGTGGAACCGGTCCCGGCGGAAATGATGTCGGTGTTGACGGTAGGCGTTGGCGGTAGGCGTTGGCGGTAGGCGTTGGCGGTACCCGTTGATGGAAAGCGCTGACGGTAAGCAGGTTGACGGTAAGCAGAGAACGGGAAGAAAGCAGCGGCCTCGCGACAGAGCGCGGACCGTGTGGTGGCGCCCCGGGACACCGGTGGCGGGAGAGAGGGAAAGGAGCCCGGTGATCCGTGTCGTCCAGGCCATCGAGAACAGCCGGGGAGTGACGTCCCGGCAGCGGGGACCGCGGTCGCTCCCCTGTCTGTCGTTTCCCCGGCCGTCGTCGGCCCCGTCGCACACGCCGGATGCCATATCCGGCGACAACCCCCGTGGCTGCCATGTCTACGCGCGCTGACAGCCACGATCTGCGCCATCACGGCGACGCGGAAGTACGGGACGGAGCCGCGGGGCTGATCGATCTCGCGGTCAATGTCCGTACGGGCACTCCCCCGGAGTGGCTGCGCGTGCGCATCGCCGACTCGCTGGCCGGGCTCGCCGCCTACCCCGACGGGCGGGCGGCCCGCGCGGCGGTCGCGGCGCGACACGGACTGCCGGTCGAGCGGGTGCTGCTGACGGCGGGCGCGGCGGAGGCGTTCGTGCTGCTGGCCCGCGCGCTGCCGGCCCGTCGGCCCGTGGTCGTCCATCCGCAGTTCACCGAGCCGGAGGCGGCGCTGCGGGACGCGGGACACGAGGTGCGGCGGGTACTGCTGCGCGCGGAGAACGGTTTCCGGCTGGATCCGGAGGCCGTGCCCGACGACGCGGATCTGGTGGTGCTCGGGAATCCGACCAACCCGACGTCCGTGCTCCACCCGGCCGAGGCGATAGCGAAGCTGTCCCGTCCCGGCCGGACGCTGGTGGTGGACGAGGCGTTCATGGACGCGGTGCCCGGCGAGCCGGACGCGCTGGCCGGGCGTATGGACGTGCCGGGGCTCGTCGTGCTGCGCAGCCTCACCAAGACCTGGGGCCTCGCGGGCCTGCGGATCGGCTACGTACTGGCCGAGCCGGGCACGGTCGCGGCGCTGGAGCGCGCACAGCCGCTGTGGCCGGTCTCGACACCCGCGCTGGCGGCGGCGGAGGCCTGCATGACCCCCGCCGCGCTGGCGGAGGCGGAGCGGGCGGCGTGCCTGATCGCGGTGGAGCGCGCGCATCTGCTGGCCGGGCTCGCGGAATTCGACGAGGTGCGGGCGGTGGAGGCGGCGGCGGGCCCGTTCGTGCTGATACGGGTGAAGCGCGCGGACGCGGTGCGGGCCAGGCTCCGCACGCTGGGCTTCGCCGCCCGGCGCGGCGACACCTTCCCGGGGCTCGACCGCGACTGGCTGCGGCTCGCGGTCCGCGACCGGGCGACGACGAACCGATTCCTCCAGGCTCTGGACCAGGCACTGACGGCGGTCGGCTGACGCGGACGAGTGACGCGGTCGGCGGTCGGTCAGCGGACGGCTGTCGGCTGTGTCGCGCCCTCGATATTCGCTGGCCCCGGGAGGCAACGCCGGTCGAGGTGATCGTATGACCTCCGCCGACGCCGCTTTCCTGCCCGGTCTTGAGCTGTCCCGGATCGCAGGAGGAGGCCTTCGTCGGGCGCTGCGCGGAGGTCGGGGACGATCTCGGCTCGGCGGTGGTCGCGGGCCGGCTGGTGCGCGATCTCATGCGGCTGTGTCTGCTCCCGGAGCGGCGGTACGCGCCGTACGGCAAATGGCTGGGCAGCGCGTTCGGACAACTGGACGTGGCCGACGGCCTGCTGCCGTCGCTGCGGAGCGCGCTGGCGGCGACGGAGTACCCGGAGCGGGAACGCGGGCTGTGCGAGGCGTACGAGACGGTGGCCGCGCTGCGGAACGAGTCCGGGCTCGCCGAACCGGTGGATCCGGCGTGCCGGAGCTATCACAACCGGCCGTTCCAGGTGCTGCACGCCGACCGGTTCGCGCGGGCGCTGACGGCGACGGTCACGGATCCGGGGCTACGGGGACGGCCGCTGACGGGCGGCGTGGACCAGTGGGCGGACAGCACCGACCTCCTGAACCTGACGGGACCGGTACGGGCCGCCACCCGGGCGCTCGGCTAGGGCGTGTCTTCAAAGTAGCGCCGTCCGCCCGAGCCGGGCAGGCGGGACTTTGAAGACACGCCCCAGGGCGTGTGGCGAAAGTCCCGCCGATGCCCCCGCCGAAGGCCCGGGGGCCGAAAGCGCCTCCCGCTCCCGACCCCCGGACCGCCCCCGGACCGGCCCTGACAGGGCGTCAGCGGGCAGGAGGGGTCAGCGCCGGCGGGCGGCCCTCGCCAGCAGCAGCGCTCCGCCGCCCGCCCCGACCAGCGCCACCGCGCCGCCCGCCAGATACGGCGTCATGGAGTTGCCGCCCGTCTCCGCGAGGTTCTCCTCGGCCGGCTCCGCCACCGTCTGCGGCTTCGTATCGGCCTTCGCGGGCGCGGACTTCTCCGGTTCCGGCGTCGCCGTGGCCGCGGGTGCCTTCGGCGACTCGCAGGTGGCCCCGGCGAGCGTGACGGTGCCCTCGACCTCGGCGACATTCACCTTCAGCGGGTTGATCGACACCCGCAGTTCGAGCGCGCCGGCCGCGGCCGTACGGGACGTGGTGTGCGTCTTCGACAGATCGAGCGTCACCACACCCACACCCGGGACCTCGACACGGGTGGGACCGCCCGCGGAGAGCGTGACCCGCTTGCCGAGCACGGTCACCTGGCCGAGCAGCTCCGACTCCGCCACCGGCCGCTTCCCGGCCGCGCAGACCGCCTTGGAGGTGACCTCCTGGATCTCGATGAGCGGGAGCAGCGGCAGTCCGGGCACATGCACCTTCGCGTGGGCGAGGTTGCTGTATCCCTCCGCCTTGTGCGCGTCGGCCGTCGCCCTCGCGGTGGCCACGTCGGCGCGCAGCACGGTGAAGGCCCTGCCCTGGTCGACCCCGTCCAACTGGACGCTCAGGGTCGTCTTGTCCGCGCTCGCGGGCGCCGACACTTCGTTCAGGGCCGCCCGCAGGGGCACGTCGAGGGTCTTGTTGAGCAGGGACACGTCGAGGCCGGCCCTGAGTACGACCGCGGTCGCCCGCCCGTCGTCCGTGCCCTCGGTGGCCCCCGCCGGAGCGGCGAGGAGCAGGGGGCCCGCCGTCAGTGCGGCGGCGGCCGTCAGGGCGGCGGCACGGCGTGCGGGCATGCGGAAGGTGTTGCTGTTCAAGATGTGGAACCCCCACAGAGATTTGGTGTCGCCGGCCCGCCCAACGGGGACACGGGGCAGTGGCGACCGAGACACCGGAATCTTTACGCACGGAGAGTGAACCGGCAGACACCTGGGGTGAGTTCACTCCAAAGTGGGGTTTCCGGGTTCATATTCGATTCTTGTGGCACATGCGTTCCTCGGACCCCACGGATGACGGCGCGTCAGGGGCCGCGCGGTACGCCCGTCACCCCGACCGGCTGCGCGGAAGGAAGTTCAACGACACCGGCCGCCCCACGTCACGCCACTGTCAACCGAGCGCCGCCCGGCCCGGGTCGGTCGTCATCGCGCCCCGGTCAGCCGACGATCCGCCCGTTCAGGACGATCCGCCGCGGCGCCGCCAGGACCCGTACGTCCGCGCGCGGATCCTCGCCGTACACCACGAGGTCCCCCGGAGCGCCCTCCTCCAGCGACGGGCGGCCCAGCCACTCGCGCGCGCCCCACGCGGTCGCCGAGAGCGCGTCCAGCGGCGGGATCCCCGCCTTCGTCAGCTCCTCGACCTCGCCCGCCACCAGACCGTGGGCCAGACCGCCGCCCGCGTCCGTGCCGACGAAGACCGGGACGCCCGCGTCGTACGCCGCGCGCACGGTGTCGTAGCGGCGCTCGTACAGCCGGTTCAAATGCGCCGACCAGCGCGGGAACTTGTCCTGCCCGCCCGCCGCGAGCCGCGGGAACGTGGCGATGTTGACCAGCGTCGGGACGATCGCCACGCCACGCTCCGCGAAGAGCGGGACGGTGTCCTCGGTGAGCCCGGTCGCGTGCTCGATACAGTCGATGCCCGCCTCGACCAGATCGCGGAGGGCGGTCTCGGCGAAGCAGTGCGCGGTGACCCTGGCCCCGAGCCGGTGCGCCTCCGCGATGGCCTCCTCGACCTCGGCGCGCGGCCAGCAGGCGGTCAGATCGCCCGCGTCACGGTCGATCCAGTCACCGACGAGCTTCACCCAGCCATCGCCGCGCCGGGCCTCCCCGGCCACATACGCGACCAGGTCCTCCGGCTCGATCTCATAAGCGTAGTTGCGGATGTAGCGGCGGGTACGGGCGATATGGCGGCCCGCCCTGATGATCTTCGGCAGATCCTCGCGGTCGTCGATCCAGCGGGTGTCCGCGGGCGACCCGGCGTCCCTGAGCAGCAGAGCGCCCGCCTCGCGCTCGTCGAGCGCCTGCTTCTCGCTGGTCACCTCGTCGACCGCGCCGTGGTGGTCCAGGCCGACATGGCAGTGGGCGTCCACCAGGCCGGGCAGCGCCCATCCCTCGACCGTACGGACGTCGCGGGCGCCGACCGGCCGCTCGTAGGTGATCCGGCCGCCCACGACCCACAGCTCGTCCCTGGCCTCCTCGGGACCGACGAGCACCCGCCCCTTCACCCGCAGCACCGTGTGATCACTCATGAGCAGCACTGTACGAGGCCGTGAGTACCCTCGACCGGGGAGTTCCGCACACCGGTCCGACCCGGTCCCGTACCCCCGTATCCGACGCCCCGAACCGACCCGCACCGCCCCGTGCGAACCACCCGCCCGAACCACCTCACCCCGAGCGACCCACCGAAGAGAGCACCGCCGTGACACACCCGTTGCTGGACCTGCCCCCGCTGACCGCCGCGCACTTCGCCGCCATCGAGCGCCGCGTGGCCTCGCTCCTCGCCACCGAGAACGATGTCGTGATCATGCAGGGCGAGGCCCTGCTGCCGCTGGAGGGCTGCATCCGCGGCGGCGCGGGTCCCGGTTCCACCGCGCTGAACGTCGTCACGGGACCGTACGGTCAGACCTTCGGGAACTGGCTGCGCGACTGCGGCGCGGTGGTCGTGGACCTGGAGGTGCCGTTCCACACGGCCGTGACCGCGGAGGCGGTCGAACGGACGCTGGCCGCGCGTCCCGAGATCGACTTCGTCTCGCTGGTGCACGCGGAGGCCGCGACCGGCAACACCAACCCGGTCGCGGAGATCGGCGAGGTGGTACGGGCCCATGGCGCGCTGTTCATGCTGGACGCCGTGGCGTCGGTGGCCGCCGAGCCGCTGCTCACCGACGCCTGGGGAGTGGATCTGTGCGTGATCGGCGCGCAGAAGGCGATGGGCGGCCCCGCCGGGGTCTCGGCGGTGTCCGTGAGCGAGCGCGCCTGGGAGCGGTTCGCCGCCAATCCCCGGGCCCCCCGCCGCTCGTACCTCTCGCTCCTCGACTGGAAGGAGCGCTGGATCGACGGCGACCGCCGGGCGCTGCCGCACGCCCCCGCCCAGCTGGAGATGCTGGCGCTGGAGGCGTGTGTGGAACGCATCGAGGCGGCCGGCCCGGAGACGGTCATGGCCCGGCACGCCTCGGCGGCCGCGGCAACCCGCGCGGGCGCGCTGGCCCTGGGCGGCGGTCTGGCGCCCTTCGTCCACGAGGCCGCCGAGGCCGCTCCCGTGGCCACGACGCTGCGAACCCCGGCCGGGGTGGACGCCGCCGGCGTGGTGGCGAAGGCGCTCGCCGCCGATCCGGCGCTGCCGCTGGTCGCGGGCGGCGGGGCGCTCGCCGCGGAGCTGATCCGCGTCAACCACTACGGCGCCGACGCGACCCCGGACGTGGTGCGGTCCTCGCTGCTGGCGCTGGGCGCGGCGCTCGACGGCTCCGGCGGCGCGGTGGACCCGGAGGCGGCGGTGCGGGCGGCCGACGAGGCGTGGCGCCGCCGGGCCGCGTCCTAGACAAGCCCGCCCCATGACCTCGCCGGTCCCGGGATCATATGTGGCTTCAGTATCCATAAATTGAAGAGGGCATTAATTCGCGAATACGGGAAGATAGTTTATTGCGAGCAGCTTCCCGTATTCGTCTGCCCCCATTTCTCTGCCCTAAACGCCAAGATTTCATCAGGACTCCCGGAGTGATTCCGGGTGGTCTCCCGAGCGTTACGGACATGTGACCGAGTCCACAAACCCGCCCGCCTTGACCCAGCATATAGCTATATTTTACCCCGATTTCTGGTGAGCGCACCCGGTGCCACATGCCCGCGCGATAACACAGCCCGGCGTCCCACCCAACCCCCCGCCAAGATGCATCTTTTGAATTTGCTCGGTAAATTCAATCCGTATGACCGCCGCACAAGCAGACCTTGCAGGCGCCCGAAGCGAATTCCCCCGATCCTTCAGGACCGACGCCCCACGAGTGGAGGACGGAGCCGCGATCTGGCGCATCGCCCGCGACTCCGAGGTCCTGGACCTCAACTCCTCGTACAGCTACTTGCTCTGGTGTCGTGACTTCGCCGCCACCTCCCTCGTCGCCCGTGACGAGGAGGGATCCCCGATCGCCTTCGTCACGGGGTACGTACGGCCGGAGCGCCCCGAGGCGCTGGTCGTCTGGCAGGTGGCCGTCGACGCGAACCACCGCGGCCGCGGTCTCGCCGGCACCCTGCTCGACGAGCTGACCGCCCGGGTCGCCCAGGAGCGGGGCATCACGGCCGTCGAGACGACCGTGACCCCCGACAACACCGCCTCGGACCGGCTGTTCACCGCGTACGCCGCACGTCACGGCGCGACGCTCAAGCGCGAGGTCCTCTTCGACGGCGGGCTGTTCCCCGACGGGGTGCACCAGCCGGAGGTGCTCTACCGCATCGGACCGCTCTCGCCCTGAGCCGGCCCGTGCGGGAGCCCGCCGAGGGCTCCCGCGCCGCCACGCCCGGGTACGCCCGCGCCTCGCCACGCGTGCCATACGCGCCACACCGCGCCGAACCGAGCTGAGCCAGGTCACGCCGCGTATGCCCCGTATGTCACGTACGCGGCACACGCCACCCACGAGCGTCCGGCCCCGAGCCCCGAGCCCCGAGCACACGCCCGCTCTCTCCCCTCCACCCGCACACCCCCATCGGCAGGAGACCCCCGTGACTATCACCCCGCCCGCACTGAGCGTTTTCGAGACCCTCGAATCCGAGGTGCGCAGCTACTGCCGCGGCTGGCCCGCCGTGTTCGACCGCGCGCAGGGTGCCCGCCTCACCGACGAGGACGGTCATGGCTACCTCGACTTCTTCGCCGGCGCCGGCTCACTCAACTACGGCCACAACAACCCGGTGCTGAAACGCGCGCTGATCGACTACATCGAGCGTGACGGCATCACGCACGGCCTCGACATGGCGACGACCGCGAAACGCGCCTTCCTGGAGTCCTTCCAGAACGTGGTGCTGCGGCCGCGCGATCTGCCGTACAAGGTCATGTTCCCCGGGCCCACGGGCACGAACGCCGTCGAGTCCGCCCTCAAGCTCGCCCGCAAGGTGAAGGGCCGCGAGTCGATCGTCTCCTTCACCAACGCCTTCCACGGCATGTCGCTGGGCTCGCTCGCCGTGACCGGCAACGCGTTCAAGCGCGCCGGGGCCGGTATCCCGCTGGTGCACGGCACCCCGATGCCGTTCGACAACTACCTGGACGGCCGGACCCCCGACTTCCTCTGGTTCGAACGACTGCTGGAGGACCAGGGCTCCGGGCTGAACAAGCCCGCCGCCGTCATCGTCGAGACCATCCAGGGCGAGGGCGGCATCAATGTCGCCAGGCCCGAGTGGCTGCGGGCGCTGGCCGATCTCTGCCACCGCCAGGACATGCTGCTGATCGTCGACGACATCCAGATGGGCTGTGGCCGTACCGGCGCCTTCTTCTCGTTCGAGGAGGCGGGCATCACACCGGACATCGTCACGCTTTCGAAGTCCATCAGCGGGTATGGGCTCCCCATGTCGCTGTGCCTGTTCACCCCGGAGCTGGACATCTGGGAGCCGGGCGAGCACAACGGCACCTTCCGGGGCAACAACCCGGCGTTCGTCACCGCCGCCGCCGCGCTCACCACGTACTGGGCCGACGGCCAGATGGAGAAGCAGACCATCGCCCGCGGTGAGCAGGTGGAACAGGCGCTGCTGGCGATCCGCGCCGAGAGCAGCGGCGACGTCCCGGACGTCCGGGGCCGCGGTCTGGTCTGGGGCCTGGAGTTCGAGGACAAGGGCCGCGGATCCGCCGTGTGCGCCCGTGCCTTCGAGCTGGGGCTGCTGCTGGAGACCTCGGGCCCGCAGAGCGAGGTGGTCAAGCTGCTGCCGCCGCTCACCATCACCGCGGAGGAGCTGGACGAGGGTCTGCGCACGGTGGAGCGCGCCGTACGCGAAACCGCCTGATCCGCGCGCGGCGCCGTACACATCCAGCGCCCGGCGGCCGACACTCGGAGCGCACCATTCAACACACACCATTCAGTACACATCGCTCAACACGCGACATTCAGCGCATCACACACGAAAGCGCACAGAGAGCAACCGCAGAAGAGAAAGGCGTCAAGGCACCGTGATCGTCCGATCGTTCAAGGACATCGAGAACACCGACCGCCATGTGAAGTCGGCCTCGGGCACCTGGGAGAGCAAGCGCATCGTGCTCGCCAAGGAGAAGGTCGGCTTCTCCCTCCACGAAACCATCCTGTACGCCGGTACGGAGACCTCGATGTGGTACGCCAACCACATCGAGGCCGTGCTCTGCGTCGAGGGCGAGGCCGAGCTCACCAACGACGAGACCGGTGAGACGCACTGGATCGCCCCCGGCACGATGTATCTGCTGAACGGGCACGAGCACCACACGCTCCGTCCGAAGACCGACTTCCGCTGCGTCTGTGTCTTCAATCCACCGGTCACCGGGCGGGAGGACCACGACGAGGACGGTGTCTACCCGCTGCTGACAGAGGAGGGCTGAGCATGACCACCATCCCCGTACGGACCGATCTGTACCCCACGCGCGGCCTCGGCGAGGTGATCACCCCGCGGCAGGACCCCGTCGTCTGGTCCGCACCCGACACGCCGGGACCGATCGCGCCGGCCGATCTCGGACGCTTCGAGCAGGACGGCTTCCTCTCGATCGAGCAGCTGATCGGCCCGGACGAGGTGGCGCTCTACCGTGCCGAGCTGGAGCGGCTGATCACCGACCCGGCGGTACGGGCGGACGAGCGCTCGATCATCGAGCCCAAGTCCCAGGACGTACGGTCCGTCTTCGAGATCCACCGCATCAGCGAGATCTTCGCCCGGCTCGTACGCGACGAGCGGGTGGTGGGCCGCGCGCGGCAGATCCTCGGCTCCGAGGTCTATGTGCACCAGTCCCGGATCAACGTCAAGCCGGGCTTCGGCGCCTCGGGCTTCTACTGGCACTCGGACTTCGAGACCTGGCACGCGGAGGACGGTCTGCCGAACATGCGGACCGTATCGGTCTCCATCGCGCTGACCGAGAACTTCGACACCAACGGCGGCCTGATGATCATGCCCGGGTCGCACAAGTCCTTCCTGGGCTGCGCCGGGGAGACCCCGCAGGACAACTACAAGCAGTCGCTGAAGATGCAGGACGCCGGCACGCCCTCGCACGAGGCGCTGACGGCCCTGGCCGACCAGCACGGGATCAGGCTCTTCACCGGCAAGGCCGGTTCCGCGACCTGGTTCGACTGCAACTGCATGCACGGCTCGGGCGACAACATCACGCCGTACCCGCGCAGCAATGTCTTCATCGTGTTCAACAGCGTGGAGAACGCGGCGGAGGAGCCGTTCGCGGCGCCGGTGCCGCGGCCGGACTTCATCGGTGCCAGGGACTTCACCCCGGTGCGCTGATACAGCTGGAACGCGCGCGGGGGCGGGGGGGGGGGGGGGGGGGGCGGGCCCCCCCCCCCCCCGCCCCCGGGGGGGGGGGGGGGGGGGGGGGGGGCGGGGGGGCGGGGGCGGACTTTTGGGGGGCCGCGCCCACCCCCCGGGGGGCCCTGGGCCCCCCCCCCGGGGGGGGGGGGGGGGGGCGGGGGGCCCCCCCCCCCCCCCGCGCCCCTTGTCATCGGCCGGTCCGGGTCAGTTCTCCAGGGCCGGGTAGTCGATGTAGCCCTTGTCGTCGCCGCCGAAGAAGGACGCCGGGTCGGGGGTGTTGTACGGGCCGCCTGCCTTGAGCCGGGCCGGCAGGTCGGGGTTGGCGAGGAAGAGCGCCCCGAAGGAGAGCAGATCCGCGGTGCCGTCCTCGATCAGCACCAGTTCGTCGGCGCCGGTGAAGCCCTCGGTCGCCACGTTGAGGACGAGCGTCCCCGAGAACAACTTGCGCAGCGCGACCGTCAGTTCACGGTTGTTCTCGATCAGGTGCAGATAGGCGAGGCCAATCGGCTCCAACTGCTTGACCAGCGCGGTGTACACGGGCTCCGGGTCGGGCTCCGACACCCCGTTGTAGGGGTTGCCGGGCGAGATCCGGATCGCGGTCCGCTCGGCCCCGATCTCCGCCGCGACCGCGCGGGTCACCTCGACCGCGAAGCGGATACGGGCCTCGCCGGAGCCGCCCCACTCGTCGGTGCGCAGATTGGAGTTGGGGGCCAGGAACTGATGGATCAGATAGCCGTTGGCGCCGTGCAGTTCGACCCCGTCGAAGCCGGCCTCGATCGCGTTGCGGGCCGCCGCGGCGAAGTCCGCGATCGTCTCCCGTACTTCGTCGGAGGTCAGCTCACGCGGGGCGATGAAGTCCTTGGGGCCGTCGTGCGTGAAGAGCTGCCCCGGCGCGGCGACGGCGGAGGCGCTGACCGGGACCAGGCCCTCCGGCAACAGGACCGGGTGGCCGATCCGGCCGGCGTGCATGATCTGCGCGAAGATCTTGCCGCCCTTGGCGTGTACGGCGTCGGTAACCTTGCGCCAGGCCACGATCTGCTCCGTGCTGTGCAGACCGGGGGTGTCGGGGTAGCCCTGACCGACCACCGAGGGCTGGGTGCCCTCCGTGATGATCAGACCCGCCGACGCCCGCTGCGCGTAGTACTCCACGGTCGAGTCGGTGGGCGAGTTACCGGGGCCGAAGGCGCGGCTGCGGGTCATCGGGGCCATGGCGATGCGGTTCGTGAGCTGCGTACCGGACAGGTCGATCGGGTCGAAGGCGGTGGTCATGGGGGCTCCCATAGCGGTCGTGGAGAGGGGGCAGGTCGAACAAGGGCAACGCGACATACGGCCGACACATTATGTGGTCGGCCAAGTAATGAACCGTGAGTCACCCTAGTCCATTCCCGGGTAGATAGTTGGTCGACCAAGCAAGGTTCCGGACAGGGCTTAAACTCGGTGATATGACCTCGGACGCGCCTCCGGCCCCTGACGGCCCCGTCTGTCCCGTCGCACCGCCCGGCGCCGCGAGCGGCGGCCCGGTCAGTCATGCCCTCTCCCGGGTCGCCCGGCTGCACCGCATCGCCGCGGGGAAACTGCTGCGGCGCACGGGTCTCTACCCGGGCCAGGAGTTTCTGATGATGCTGCTGTGGGACGCGGACGCGGTACGGCAGTCCGAGCTGATCAAGTCGATGGATCTCGACCCCTCGACGGTCACCAAGATGCTCCAGCGGCTCGACCAGGCGGGATACGTACGGCGCTCCGCCGACCCCCAGGACCGGCGCGCCGTACTGGTCACGGCCACCGGCGACAGCTGCGCACTGCGCTCCGAGGTCGAGGGCGCCTGGACGGAGCTGGAGGAGCACACACTCGCGGGGCTCGACGACACCGAGCGCGCGGAGCTGGCCCGGCTGCTCGCCAAGGTCGAGGGCAACCTCTGCCGGGAGACGGCGGACTGTCCGGAACGGTCGTCGGACCATCCGGCCGACCGACGCGGAGACGGCCGACGCGAAGACGGTCGGCGCGAAGACGGTCGGCGCGAAGACGGCCCACGTGGAGACGGCCCACGTGGAGACGGCCCACGTAGCGAGGACCCACATGGCGAGGACCCACATGGCGACGACCTACATGGCGACCGCCCACGTGGCGACGACCCACACGGCGACGACCCACGTGGCGACCGCCGGCGCCAAGACGGCCCGCGCGATCAGTGACGCCGTCTCGCCCGGGGCGCGGGGATCCGGCACCCGCGCCCGTTCGACGGCCTCCTACGGCCCGCCGTCCCCACGAGCCGACCGCTCAGCCCGCGAGCACGTCCAGCGCCCGGTCCACGTCGGCCGTGGTGTTGTACAGGTGGAACGCCGCCCGTACGTACCCGGCGCGGATCGACACCGCCACCCTCGCCCGCCGCAGATCCGGGTGACGATGCGTCAGTCCCGGGACGGACACGATCGCCGATTCGCCGGGAACCGGTTCGTGGCCGAGCCCGGTCAGTCCCGCCCGGAAGCGGGCGGCGAGCGCGGTGTCATGGGCGTGGATCGCCTCGACGCCGATCTCCTCCAGCAGCGCGAGGGACCGCTCGGCACCGTGGTACGAGAGGAAGGCCGGCGGCTCGTCGAAGCGGCGCGCGGTGGTGGCCAACCGCTCGACGGGACCGTACGTACTGCCCCCGACGTCCTCGGCGGCCACCCAGCCCGCGTGCCGGGGCGTCAGTGATCCCTGCGCCTCCTCGGTCACGGTGAGGAAGGACGTACCGCGCGGGCAGAGCAGGAACTTGAACCCGCCGGTCACGGTGTAGTCGTACGCCCCGGCGTCCAGTGGCAGCCAGCCGGCCGACTGGCTCGCGTCCAGCAGCGTACGGGCGCCGTGCGCCGCCGCGGCGGCCCGGAGCGCGGGCAGATCGGCGACCCTGCCGTCCGCGGACTGGACGGCCGAGAAGGCCACCAGCGCGGTGCCCGGCCGTATCTCCGCGGCCAGCTTCTCCAGCGGCGCGTACCGGAGCACGAGGTCGCCGCGGACCGCGAAGGGGGTGATGACCGAGCTGAACTCCCCTTCGGGGAACAGGACTTCGTCACCCGGCCGCAGGGAGGACGCGATCAGTCCGACATGCACGGCGACCGAGCCGCCCACCGCGACGCGCTCGGCGGGGACCCCGACCAGCCGGGCGAAGGAGTCGCGCGCGACTCCCACGGTCTCGAAACTGCCCGCGCCCTCACCGCCCCGGCCGGTCGCGTTCTCCTGGGCCAGCGTCTGTACGGCCTCGACCGACCTGCGGGGCAGCAGACCGCAGCTGGACGTATTCAGATATGTCATATCCGGCGCGAACTCGGCGCCTCCCAGGGTGTCCATGAACCCACCCTGGAACCCGCCCACCTCGTAGTCAATCGCGTATCGGTGAAGGGCACACCCAAGCAATCCTTATGAATGGTCCCCGGCCTGCGGAATCGCGCAGGAGCCGTCGGTGTCACAGACCGCCGCGTCCGGCGACGCCCCGCCGACGGGTGTGATCACACGGCCCTCCCACGCCTGCTCCAGCGCCTGTGTGAACACCTCGGCCGGCTGCCCGCCGGAGACGCCGTAGCGCCGGTCGAGCACGAAGAACGGCACGCCGTTCGCGCCCAGTTCGGCGGCCTCGCGCTCATCGGCCCGTACCTCGTCGGCGTACGCGTCCGCGTCGGCGAGCACCTCACGGGCCTCCGCCTCGTCCAGACCGGCCTCGACGGCGAGGACCACCAGGGTCTCCTGGTCGTAGACGGAGCGCTCCTCGGCGAAGTTCGCCCGGTAGGCGAGGTTCAGCAGCTCGTCCTGGCGGCCCCTGGCCTTGGCGAGATGCAGCAGCCGGTGGATGTCGAACGTACTGCCGTGATCACGCCCCTCGATCCGGTAGCCGAGTCCCTCGGAGCGCGCGTTGGCGGCGACGCCCTCCTCCATGGCGAGCGCCTCCGTACGGCTGCGCCCGAACCTGGCCGCCAGCATGTCGACGACCAGCCCGGTGTCCCCCTTGACACGCCCCGGATCCAGCTCGAACGACCGGTGCACCACCTCGACATCGTCCCGGTGAGAGAAGGCCGCGAGCCCCTTCTCGAACCGGGCCTTGCCGATGTAGCACCAGGGGCAGGCGATGTCGCTCCAGATCTCGACGCGCATGTTTCGGCTTCTCTCCAGGGTCGTGGGTGTCGTGTGCCATGGGTGTCCGGAGGCAGCCTCCGCCCTGCGTGCAACGCATGCGCGCCCCGGAGGATTCCCAATCCGCCCCTCGGCCCCACCGGCCCGCCCCTCGGCCCCCGCCTCGACGCCCCGGCCCGCGGCACCCGGCTCCTCGACCCACCGGCCCGCGGCACCCGGCCCCTCACGAGACGTCGAGCGGCACCTGGTGGATGTACGAGGCACCGCAGGCGTGACAGAGGGGCTGCCCGGCGGGCGTGCCCCACGCGTCCGCCGTCTGTGTGGCGGCGTCAGGATCCAGATCGCGCCCACACAACGCGGTTGCCTGGTTCCGTCGCGTCATGTGCCACACCTCAAGTCGGGACTCCGGGTCACGGGGTGAGGCGCCCTCCGCGTACTCCGCGCGCATTTCGTATTCCATGCTGGGTCTCCTGATCGGCGTAATGGCCCACGCGATGCAGTGGCCCACGAAACGACGACGCATGATTGCCCGCTTGCCCGGACGGTTGAAACAGGGGCCACTCCCCCCTGTGACAGAGAATTCCCGGGCAGAGAAATGCCCCGTCCCGTCCGGTGAGTAGGACGGGGCGGGGCGGTGACCTTCAGGAACGCTCGAAGAAAATGACGGAACGCAGCTTGAGACGCTCGCTCGCCGAGCCGCCGGGGCGGAGGGTGTACGCGTCGCCGTCGCAGTCCGGACCGGTGAAGACGAACGCGGTGGCCGTCGTGTGGTTGCGCGGCGTATGCGCGGGCGGTACGTATTCGCCGGCCGCTTCGGGGATGGTGATGCAGACCGAGCTCTCCGGGTCCACCAGTCCCCCGACCCGTGGCTTTCCCGCGATGTCCGTGTAGACATAGGTGAATTCACCTTCGGCCGCCGAAGCGGAGCCGGGTACGGAGACGAGCAGGGCGAGGGCGCCGACGGCGGCGGCCAGAGTGGTACGAAGACGCATGCGAGTGACTCCTTTGTCGTGACGCCATGAGGCTCCACGACCTGGCCCGAGCGCGGAGGCCCAAAGGCGGTCCGTCACCCGAAAGCAGTCGGGGAATCGCTCTTCTGTCACCTACGGGGAGCACGCGTGCGAAAGCCGGTCCGGTTTTCCGTCCCGCGTCCTGGCACGCCGGACGACCAGGCGCGTACGGGATCCGGGGGTCCGGCACGATATCGCGGGGCGGAGGCCGGCGCGGAGGTCACAGTATTCCCCTTCTCCATTCGCGGGTCAGCAGACATCCGAGGTACACGCCCCCGATGGCCATCGTGTAAATGCCGACGGGCAGATCCTCGAAGAGGGGCGCCTGCTGCGCGGCGAGATCCGCGAGTACCAGCAGCAACGCGCCGACCAGCGCGGACAGCGTCAGATGAGGGCCGGAGCCACGGGTGAGCCGCTTGGCGGTCTGCGGCGCGGTCAGCGCGATGAACGCGATGGGGCCCGCGACACTGACCGCTCCCGCCGAGAGCACGATCGACAGGGTGACGGCGATGCTCTTCGTCGTCGCCGGCTCGGAGCCGAGCCCGCCGGCGAGTTCGTCGCCCATCTCGCCGATGTCGAGCCGGCGCGCGATCAGCGCGGTGAGCGGCGCCACGACGAGCAGCACGAGCCAGATCGTGCCGGCGTCGTCCCAGGACCGGGCCGCCAGACTGCCGTTGACATAGGCGGTGAGGACGGACGCCTTGTCCCGTTCCACCGCGTAGACCACGTACTGGATGACCGCCGTGGCGATCGCGGCGACCCCGATACCGGCCACGACGAGCCGCCCGGGGTTCCGGAATCCGCTCCCGGTCGATACGTACACCAGCACCATGGCGAGCACGGCGCCGGCGAGCGCGCCCATCGGCACCGGCAGCGCCCCCGGCAGGAAGAGCGCCACGATCGCGGCGCCGGCCCCCGCCCCGGCGTTGAGCCCGATCACATCGGGGCTGCCCAGGGGGTTGCGGGTGACCGACTGGAAGAGCGCGCCCGACAGGCCGAGCGCGGCGCCGGTACCCACCGCGACCACGAGTCGCGGGCCGCGCAGCCGCTCCAGTACGAACGCGTCCTTCCCCTCCGCACCGCCGGTGACGGCGCCCGCGAGATCGGCGAGCGGGATACCGAGCCGCCCCAGCGAGAGTGTGGCGACCGCGCCCGCGACGATCAGGATCAGCAGGACGGCCGCGGTGATCACCGAGATACGGCGGACGGGCAGCGCCACGGCGCGACCGACCGTCAGACAGCCGGGGGGCGAGGCCGCTCCCCCGGTCCGGCTTCCCGTCCGGCTCGCGGTCCGGGCCGTCGTCATGAGGTCCCCTTCATCCGGCGTACGGCGTAGAGCAGCGCGGGCGCTCCGATGAACGCGGTCACGACACCGACCATCAGTTCCTGCGGACGCAGGACGACCCGGCCCACCACATCCGCCAGGAGCAGCAGCGCGGGACCGGCGACGGCCGAGAACGCGATCCGGAGCCGGAAGTCGACCCCGACCAGCGCCCGCACCAGATGCGGAACGGCCAGTCCTACAAAGGCGATGGGGCCGACGGCCGCGGTCGCCGCCGCGCTCAGCAGCGTCGCCGCGAGCAGTCCGGCCCCGCGCACCAGCGCCGGGTTCGCCCCGAGGGACGCGGCGGACTCGTCGCCGAGCGCCAGCGTGTTGAGGCCGGGGCCCAGCAGCAGGGCGATCACGAGCCCGAACGCGGCGAACGGCAGCACCGACAGCAGGACGTCGAAGTCCCGGCCACCGAGGGCGCCGACCACCCAGTACCGGTAGCTGTCGAAGACCTTCGGCCGGCTCAGTGTGACGGCCTGGATGAACGCCATCAGCACCGCGGAGAGCACCGCCCCCACGAGCACCAGCCGCACCAGGCTCGTACTCGCCCCCGCCGATCCGATGGCATGGACGAGAAGTCCGGCGAGCAGGGCGCCGGGCAGCGCCCACCACATGGTGTCGGTGGTGCCCGAGGCCCCCAGGAACGCCGTCGCGGCGACGACGCTCGCCGCGGCGCCCGCGTTGATCCCGAGGAGCCCCGGGTCCGCCAGCGGATTTCGGGTCACCCCCTGCATCACGGTGCCGGCGACCGCGAGACAGAGTCCGGCGAGAAGCCCGAGCGCGGTCCGCGGGTAGCGGCTCTCGACGACGGTGGTCACATACGGGTCGGCGGTGCCGGAGAGTACGTCGAGGACATCGCCGAACGAGGTGGTCCTGCTGCCGAACATGACGCTCGCGAGCACGGCGCACGCCAGCACGGCCACCCCGATGAGCAGGGCGTACACCCGCCGGGAGGTGCTGGTCGTCCCGCTCCTGACACCTCTCTCCTGCCCGGCTCGGCTCACGTGTCGAGCCCGGCTCACGTGTCGGGCCCGGCTCACGTGTCGAGCCCGGCTCACGTGTCGGACCCGGCTCACGTGTCGAGCTTGGCGACGGCCTTGTCGATCAGCGGCAGATAGCGGTCGATGACCCAGGGGACGGTGAGCGGGTTGATGATCGACGACGCCGTGACGAAGGAGTTGTCGTCACCGGCGACCACGGCGTCGCGCTCGACGGCCGGGATCGCCGCGTACAGCTTCTGCGCCTCGACCTCCTTGCGGGTCTTGGCGTCGGTGTAGAACGTGAAGATCACGTCGCTGTCGGCGAGCTTCTCCGCGTTCTCCAGGCCGATCAGCGCGGAGTCGGTGCCCTCGGTCTCCTTGAAGGTGTTCACGACGGGATCGACGGTGAGCCCGAGGGACGACACCATCTCGACCCGCTGCTCCTCGCTCTGGAACACGCCGAGGGTGCCGGGGCCCGAGGTGTAGATGTACGAGAAGGAGACGCCCTTGTACCGCGGACGGGTCGCGGCGGCGTCGGCGAGCCGCTTCTCGATCTCCGAGGTGAGGGTCTTCGCCTCGGCGGGCTGCCCCAGCGCCTTGGCGATGATATCGATCTGCTCGTCCCAGTTCGTGCTCCACGCCAGATCGGGGTAGGCGACGGTCGGCGCGATGTCCGAGAGGATGTCGAACTGCTCCTGGGTGATACCCGACCACGGGGCCAGGATCACATCGGGTTCGAGCTCGGTGATGGCCTCGAAGTCGATGTCCTCACCGCCCGCGAACTGGGTCGGCAGCGTGTCGCCCGCCTTGGTCACGGCCTCGTGGATCCATGGCAGATAGCCGGTCCTGTCGCTGCCCCACTCATAGCTCTCGATACCCACGGGTGTGTGGCCGAGCGCGATGGCCGTCTCCGCGGACCCCTGCCCCAACGTGACGACGCGTTCGGGCTGTTCGGATATCTCCGCGTCGCCGAGGGCGCTCTTGATCGTGACCGGAAAGGCCCCGGATCCGTCGCTCCCGGCCGACGCCCCGGCGGGCTCCGGGTCGCTCGACGAGCAACCGCCGAGAACGAGTGCGAACGCGGCGACGGTGGCCGAGACGGCGAGCGTCCGACGACGCGCGCGGTTGAACCAGGCTGGCATGAATGTCCTTCAGGTTGTCGTGGGCAGCACGGACGCGCCCCACGCTCGCAGACACTTAGGTAAGCCTAAGCTAAGTTGAATTCGCCTTTCAACCGGCCCCGCCGAGCGCCCTGCCGCTGCGGCTTATGCGCAGATGTCCGCGGGGAGCCGGTCGAGCCGGCGCAGACACGTGCCGTGCCAGGTGAGTTCGTCCAGGGGTACGGCGAGGCTCAGCTGCGGGAAGCGGCGGAAGAGCCCGGTCAGCGCTTCGTGGACGAGCCGACGTCCGAGCGCCGCGCCGAGGCAGTAGTGGGGGCCGTGCCCGAAGGAGAGATGGCCGGCGGCGGTACGACGGTGCGCATCGGCGCTCGGCGCATCGGCACATAGCGGATCGGCACATAGCGCGTCGGCACGCAGTGGATCAACACGTAGCGGGTCAGCACGTAGCGGATCCGGCCAGGTGGCGGGGTCGAGATTGGCGGCGAGTACGGACGTGACGACCACGGCGCCGCGCGGCAGCGGGACGCCCGCGAGGGCGCAGTCGTCCCGGGTGAACCGCCACCCCGTGTGCTGGAAGGGCGGGTTCAGCCGCAGGATCTCCTCGGTGACCGCCGTCGTGTACGCGGGGCCGCCGCCATGACCGGCGCCGAGACCATGCCGTACCTCGGGGTGCCGCAAGGCCATGAGAGCGCCCGCCGGGACGACGGTGGAGAGCGAGTCGACCGTACCGATCAGCAGCATGCCGAGCATCCCGGCCAGTTCGGCGTTGCCGATCCGCCCGCTCTGCCGTGCGTGCAGCAGCGCCGTGGCGGCGGTGGGGACCGGGGAGCGACGCGCGGCGCCGATGATGTGCAGGACGGTCTGGGCGAAGACGCGGTGCGCCGACCGGGCCTCTTCGGAGCCAGGGACCGCGCCGCTGGCGGCGAGGGCGGCCGTCACCGCCGCGTCGCACCGCTCGGGGACGATGCCGAGGATCTCCCCGGCCGTCGCCCCGGCCAGGGGCAGGGCGAGATCGGTGACGATGTCGATCCGGTCCCGCCCGGCCAGCGAACCGATGATCCGGGCCAGCGCGTCCCGCAGCCGCGCGCCCGTACGCTCCGTCGCGGCGGCGGTGAAGTACGGGGCGACGATACGGCGCAGCCCGCGGTGGCGTTCCCCCGACGCGGAGAGCAGCTGCGGCGCGTGGGCGAAGAAGTCCTCGGGGTAGCGGCGGTCGGGGAAGCCCTGCACCGGCCCGCCCACCTCGCGGATGTCATTGGTCAGCCGGGGGTCGGTGAGGACACCGCGCGCGACGGCGGGGTCGGTGGCGGCCCACGCGCGCAGACCGCCGCCGAGCGTGACCGGACGCAGGGCGGGCCCGTCCGGTGCGGTGAGCCGCCGCGCGGCGGCGATGAAACCGCGCTCGTGCAGGGCCGGACAGGCCAGCGGGACCGGCCTCGGGGCCGGCGAGGGGGTGCCCGTCATGCGGTGGTGAAGACGAGGGCGGTGTTCTGCCCGCCGAAGCCGATGGAGGTGCTGGCCACGGCGCTCATCCGGTGCCGGCGGGGCGCTCCGCTGACGATGTCGAGGCCGACGGCGGGGTCGGGCCGGTCCAGATTGGCGGTCGGGTGGATGGTCTGGGTGGTGAGGGTCAGCACGCTCACCACGGCCTCGATCGCCCCGGCGCCCGCGATCGCGTGCCCGATGACGCTCTTGGTGGCGGTGACGGGCGGCGGCGTACCGAAGACGGTACGCAGGGCCTCGGCCTCGCTGATGTCGTTGGCGGGCGTGGAGGTGGCGTGGGCGTTGACGTGGCCGATGTCGGCGGGGGTGAGCCCGGCGCCGGTCAGGGCGGTGCCCAGCGCCTGTACGGTGCCGCGTCCCCGCGGGTGCGGGCTGGTCCAGTGGTGGGCGTCGCAGCTGGAGCCGTGACCGGCCAGCCGCGCGTGGACGGTCGCCCGGCGGGCCCTGGCGTGGCCGGTCTCCTCCAGAACGAGGACGCCCGCGCCCTCGCCGAGGACGAAGCCGTCCCGGTCCGCGTCGAAGGGCCGGGAGGCCCCGGCGGGGTCGTCCCGGCGTGTGGACAGGGCGCCCATCCGCCAGAACGCGCCGGCGGCCAGCCGCGAGGATCCGGCGGATTCGCTGCCTCCGGCAAGGACGATGTCACAGGTCCCGGAGATGATCAGATCGTGGGCGAGGCCGATGGCGGTGGCGCCGGAGGCACAGGCCGTACTGACCGCGAAGTTGGGCCCGGTGGCCCGGCAGTCGATGGCGATCTCGGCGGGCGCCATGTTGGGCATGGAGCGCGGCACGATCGTCGGCGAGAGCGCCCGGTGGGCGCCGCGCGCCAGCTGTTCGTACGAGAGCGGCGCGGTGTCCTGGCCGCTGGAGCCCACACCGATAACGACGCCGACCCGGTCGCCGTCCCAGTCGGCGGGGTCGAGTCCGGAGTCCGCGAGTGCTTCGCGCGCGGTGAGCAGCGCGAGATGCACGAACCGGTCGGTGCGCCAGACGATCCGCCGGCCGATGGCCGCCGACGCGTCGAAGTCCGGGATCCGGCAGGAGAAGTCGACGGGCAGACCGGCCAGCCGGTCGTCCGGCGCGGCGCTGGAGGTGCCCTCGCACAGGCCCTCCCAGGTCGCCTTCGTCCCCACGCCCGCGGGGGTGGTCAGGCCGAGGCCGGTGACCGACACCGAGCGCCGGGTCATGAGGTCGCGACCGCTGTCGCACGCAGCCGCGTGAAGGCTTCGGCGGCCTGCGTCAGCGTCACCGTCGGCGAGAAGGCGTCCTCGATCTCCGGGAGTTCGAGACCGAGCCGGTCCTCCAGGACGACGACTGTCTCGGCCAGGGCGAGAGAGTCCATGTCCAGGTCCTCGAAGGTGGTGGACGGGGTGATCTCGGCCGGGTCGATGCCGAAGTGCTCGGTGACGATGGCGATGATCCGGTCTTCCATCGAATCTCTGATGGTCTCTCCTCGGGTGGGTGGCCGCGTCAGCGAGCCATGGTGGGTGGGGTGAGTGCGGCGTCCAGGTAGGGGTGGTCGACCCGGGCCGGGGGGCGGATCAGCCGACGGCGTTCCAGCTCGCACAGGCTGGTGCGTTCATAGCGCCGCCGCAGCCCGAGATAGGCCGTGGCCTCGGCGCCGTACAGATCCACGGCACGCTCCAGACCGCTGGGGTGGGGCCGGTCGGGGACCAGCGCGAGGCGCAGCCAGGGGATCGACCGCTGGAGCGCCTCGTTCACGCGCGTCACCGGGGTCTCGGCCGGGTGCACGATGTGGTGGACGCGCGCCCCGGGCGGTACGTCCGACGTGTTCGTGGTGGTCACCTGCTCGGCGAAGCGCAGCATCGCGCACGCCGCGTCATCGACCTGCAGGAGGTTGATGCTGGCGTCCGGAGCCCCCAGCAGCCGGATCGTCAGTCTTCCCGTGGCGTCGAGCGGGGCGGAGGAGGCGTCGATCACGGCCCGGGGGCCGTGCCTCAGGAAGAGGGCCAACTTGGCGGCCAGGACGGCATAGGTGTGCTGCGGGGCGCGTGGCAGCGCGGCCCGGTCGCTGAGCAGCACACTGGGCCGGAAGACCGTGGCGCTCCGGCCCTGGGTACGCGCCCAGTCATGGACCAGCCGCTCGGCGCGGTGCTTGGACTCCTCGTACGGCGTCAGAAAGCCGTCGGCCTCCAACTGCCGCTCCGGTACGACGCCGTCGAGCCGCGCTCCGGCCACGAACGCCGTGCTGACATGGAACATATGCGGGGCGCGACGGCCGGCCGCGGCCAGCGCGAGGATCTGCCGGGTGCCCTCCACATTGGTCCGATGCAACTCCCAGGCGTCTCCGTGCAGTTTGGTCAGCGCGGCACAGTGCAGAACGGCGTCCACACCGTCCGCGAGCGCCTGGAACTCGCCCTCGGACAGGCCGAGTCGGGGGCGGTCGAGGGTGATCTGGACGGCGCGTACCTGACGCGTCACCCGCTGTACGGTCTCGGCCGGCGCCCCGGCCGAGCGCAGGGCCAGCGCGAGAGAGGCCATGGCCCGGTGCGGGGGCTTGCGTACCAGCGCCACCACCCGGGTGCCCTGCGGCAGCAGATGCAGCAGCAGATACGAGGCGAGGAAGCCGGTGGCCCCGCTGACGGCGATCGTGGAGCCGGCCAGGGCGGGGGTGGCCGAGTCGACACCGGGGGAAGAGCCGGGCGCGTCGGACGCGTGGCCGGGACCGGGGGCCGGGCCGGAGTCCGGGGCGGGACCCGGGGCGGGGGCCGGGGCAGGAACCACGCCGGGGCCCGGAGCGGGGTCCGGCCGTGCGGATTCGGGTTCGGGGGCGGGCAATTCGGGGTCGGGCATGCCGTCTCTTCACATTCTTCGCGGGGAGCGTCCACTCGCTCGGAGACCCACTCATCGCCGGGAGTTCACCCGGAACCGGCTCACGAGGAGACCGAACTTATCCCGGCGGACCGGCTTTAACCGCTCCTTATGCGTGGCGAGATGGCCTTCCACTCCATCGAGTGACCTACCCGCTTTACGTATTGCCCTATGGATTCACTCGTGTGATGGCGGACCGGCACCGGCCGTGCCGGAGACGGGCACCGCGTCGTTCCCTCCGTGGCATTGCCCTCGTCGGTATTGCCCCCTCGTCATACGCCGATCGTCGTACTCCAGTCGTCGTACACCGGTCGTCGTATTCACCGAACGGAAAGGAGCGGCGCATGGACGCGCGCGACATCGGTGCCGGGCCCGGGAGCGCGAAGGCGCCCCGGGGCGTGAACCGGATGCTGGCCGCGACCGGGCGCGGCGCCGTGCGCCGGCGCCGTACCGTGCTGTCGCTGGCCGCGATGGTGACCCTGCTGTGCGCACTGGCCGGTTACGACGTCGCGGCCCGGCTGGTCAGCGGGGGCTTCGTCCCGGGATCCGCGCCCTCCGCCCAAGCTCACAGGGCGATGGAGGACTTCGGCGGCGGCGCCTCCGGCTTCGTGCTGCTGGCGCGCGCGGAGGGCGGCGTCGACGCACCCGACGCCCGGCGCGCCGGGGAGCGGCTGGTCGCCCGGCTGCTCGCCGACAGCCGGGTCAGCGGGGTGGACTCCTACTGGACCGGCGCCGTACGCCGGGGCCGTCCCGCGCCGCCCTCGGTGACGGACGCTGTGCGGGACACGGCGACGGACGCCGTGCCGGGCACCGTGAAGGACACCGTGCCCGGCACCGCGACGGACACCGCGACGGACGCGTCCGCACTGACACAGGCGCTGCGCACACCGGACGGGCACACCGCCGTGGCGCTCGTACGGCTGCGGGGCGGCGCCAGTGAGGTACGGGCCGCGGTGGACCGGCTGCTGCCCGAGGTCACCGGGGACCGGGGGCCGCTGAAGGTCGGCGTGACCGGGCAGGCGGCGGCGCTCCGGGATCTGGAGTCGCAGAGCGAACGGGATCTGCGCACGGCCGAACTCCTCGCCGCCCCCGCCGTGTTGCTTCTGCTGCTCTGGGCCTTCGGAAGTCTGTGGGCGGCCCTGCTGCCGCTGGCCGTCGGCGCGATGGCGGTCGCCGGGGCACTGGCGGTACTGCGCGCGCTGACGGAGCTGACGGATGTGTCGGTGTTCGCGCTGAACCTCACCACCGCCGTGGGTCTGGCGATGGCGGTCGACTACAGCCTGTTCCTGGTGGCCCGTTACCGGGAGGAACGCGCCGGCGGAGCCCCGCACGACGACGCGCTGCGCCGGATGATGATCACGGGTGGACGCACCGTCGTCGTCTCCGCGGCCGTCGTCGGGGCTGCCTTGACCGGTCTGCTGCTCTTCCCCCTGTACTTTCTGCGCTCCCTCGCCTGGGCGGGCCTCGCGGTCGTGGCGCTGGCCGCCGCGGCGTCGCTCCTGCTGGTCCCCGCCGGCCTGGCCTGTCTGGGCGAGCGCCGGGCGGGCACCGACTGGTTCGCGCGGCGGCGGCTGCGCGGAGAACCGGAGGACGGGCGCTGGTACCGGCTGGCGACCGCGGCCATGCGGCGTCCACTGGTGGTCACCGTCGGCGTCGTCCTGATCCTGGCCGCGCTCGCGCTGCCGTTCCGGCACGCGGTCTTCGGGCTCAGCGACGAACGCGTACTTCCCGCCACCGCGCCCGTGGCCACGGCGGCGCGCGAACTGCGGGCGGAGCTGCCGTCGGTCGCCGCGTCCTCCCTCGATGTGGTGCTGCCGCACTGGCAGGCCGACTCGCCGGGGCGCCTGGCCGAGCTGGACGACTACGCCCGCCGGCTGTCCGCGCTGCCCGGGGCGACCGGGGTGCGCACCGTCACCGGTCTCTACGCGTCGGGACGCACGCTGCTGAGCTGCCCCGCCCGCCCCGCCCTCCCCGGCGATCCCCTCATGACCCGCGCCACCTGCGCCGATCTCGCCGACCGCCACCGCGCGGCGGCCGGGACCTGGGTGGCCGTGAGCGGCCCCGCGGCGGCCTACGGCCCCGGGAGCACGCGGCTGGCCCATGCCGTACGGACTGTCGGCGCCCCCGTCGGGCCCCGCCTCGCCGGTCCCGCGGCGGAGCTGGCGGACATCAAGGCCGCCCTCGCCCGACGGCTGCCCGCCGCGGCCGTGCTGGTCACCCTCTGCACGCTCGCCCTGCTCGCGCTGTTCACGCGTAGCCTCTTCCTGCCCCTCAAGGCGCTGCTGATGAATCTGCTCAGCCTCACGGCGACCGCCGGAGGCATGGTCTGGATCTTCCAGGAAGGGCATCTGCGCTTCCTGACCGGTGGTTTCACGGTCACCGGCACCACCGATCCGCTGACCCCCATGGTCGCGGTCTGTCTGGCCTTCGGGCTCTCCATGGACTACGAGGTCCTCCTGCTCTCCCGTATCGGCGAGGCCCATGCCCGTACGCGCGACACGGTCCGGGCCACGGCGGCCGGACTCCAGGCGGCGGCGCCGCTGTTCACCGCCTCGGCCGGTGTCGTCATCGCCGTACTGCTCGCCCTGGCCGCCGCGGACATCACGGTGATCAAGCTCATCGGGGTGACCGTCGCGCTGTCGCTCCTTCTTGACGCTCTGCTGATCCGTCCGCTGCTCGTTCCGGCCGTGATGGCGCTGGCGGGGCCGGTCAACTGGTGGCTGCCGAAGGGGATCCGACGCCGGCCCCCGGGCCCGGCCACGCGTCACCGCGGCCCCGTGAAACCCACAGCCGAGCCCGCAGCCGGACGCGCACCCGAACCTGAACCCGGACCCGAACCAATCACCGAACGCACCGTCCACCCCACCACCCGGACGGGAGGCCGCCGGTGAACCCTCTTCCCCCGTCCCGGGTCACCGCCACCGCGCTGCTCGGCGGTCCGCTGCCCGCCGCCGCGCTGCACGCCGTCGCGACCAGGGGCGGCGGGCCCGTCAGCGAGGTACGGAGCCTGCTGACGGGCCGGCCGGCCGCGACCGTGCCGCACTCCACCCCCGCCGATGTGTTCACGGCGATCGCCACCGCGGCCGACGCGCAGCGCGTATGGGCCCGGCGCACGGAGCGAGACCGGCGGGCCGCCCTGGCCCGGCTGGACCGCTGGATCGCCCGGCACCGCAGGTACCTCGGTGAGCTGCTGGCCCATGGCTCCGGGCTGTGCGGCACGGACACCGCGGACGAACTGCGCGCCGCGGTGCGGGCCCTGCGCCCCGGCCGCCGTCCCCTCCTTCCCCGCGCCCGCGCACTCCCCCGCGTCCGCGAACTGCCCCGGCCGCGACCGGCCACGACCGTCGCCACGCACACCGACGACGGCAGGCCGCTCGCCTCGCTGGTCGAAGCCGCCGTGCCCGCGCTCCTCGACGGCAGCGCCGTCCTCAGCCATGTCTCCCCGCGCGCCGCCGTGCTCGCCGCGCGGTTGTGCGCGGCCGCGGTGTCGGCCGGTCTTCCCGCCGGGATCTGGCGGCTGGTGATCGCCCCGTCCGGCTCCCTCACCGCCGCGGTCCTCGACGAACACGCGGAGACGGTGATCCCGCCCTGCTGTCCGGCGCCCGGCCCCGGAGCGCGCCGGCCGGGCCTGTTGGTGGTACGGCACGACGCCCGGCCGCGCATGGCCGTCACACGGGCCGGCCTCGCCTGCTTCTCCCGCGCGGGGCAGGGCTGTACGGCCGCGCCGCTCGTCGCCGTACACGACTCGCACCACGACACGTTCCTGCGGCGGCTCGCCGACCTGGCCGCCCAACTGCCGGTGGGCACTCCGGGCAAGCCGTCCGCCGCCCTGTCCTCGCTCCCGGGAAGCGGCGCCTGCGCGGACTTCGCGCGCTTCGCGCGCGGCATCGCCCACGACCCCCGGCTCCACCCCGTACTCACCGGCCGGCACCGCCCGGACCTCGCTCCGTATCTGTACGAACCCGTCGTCGCCAGGACCGCGCGGGGCCCCGGACCCGGTCCGCTACCGGATCCGGCGCTGCTCGCCGCCCTCCCTCCGGGACCGCTCGCGCTCATCGTCCGCTACACCCACTGGTCCGACGTCCTCGCGCTCGCCCGCCACACCGGCCGGCACGCCACCCTGGTCACCAACGGCCCGCCCGCCCACCTCGCCGCCCAGTTCGCGGGGCTGCCGGCCGATGACATCCGCTAGGGCCTGTCTTCAAAGTAGCGCCGGGCAGGCGGGACTGTGAAGACAGGCCCTAGGACTCCGGGACCGCGAACCGCAGCACGAAGTGGGTGTCATGGCGCGGCTGGTGCGGGTCGGGGTACCAGCCGTGGCGGGCGTAGAAGGACTGGGCGCGCGCGTTGTGCTCGTACACCTCAAGCCGTGCCGTACCGACACCGGCGCGCTGCCAGACCCCGACGCACGCGCTGTGCAGCGCGCTGCCGATGCCGCGGCGCCATCTGTCCGGGGCGACATGGAACTGGGTGAGCGTCATGCCTCCCCCGACCGGACGGTACGCGGCGATGCCCGCGAGCCCGGTGTCGTCCACGGCGCAGAGCACCGCCGCCTCCGGGTCCTTCTCGGCGAGGGCCCGCGTCCACCCCGCGCGGACACGGGCGCGCTCGGCCGGGCCGTCGTAGTCGGCCTCCGGCACATGGCCGCGGTAGTACGTGGCACGGACTTCGGCGTGCGGAGCCGCCACGGCGTCGAGGTCGTCGGGCACCGCGGTCCTGATCGCCGGAGGGCTCATGGGGAAGCTCATGGAGACGGGGACGCGCCGGGAGCGGCGGCCGGTTGCGCGCGGTGGTGCGCCGCCCCCGGAGCGGCGGAATCTCAGCTGCCGTCCCGCGCGTCCGCGAGTCCCTTCGGCCGGAAGGCGATCCTGTCGTAGGTCACCGCGCACCCCTCGCCCGTGGGCGACTGCGCCAGGAAGCCGACGCGCGCCGACGCGGCCTGCGCGGGCGTGCCCAGCGTGAACACCCGGACGAAGGTCCACCGCTCGCCGTCCGGGGAGGCGTGGAAGGCGAAGGCCCGGCCGGTGCGGCTGATCCGCAGCCAGTGGCTGTCGCCGTCCACCACAAAGGAGTTGGCGTCGTCGGAGTGGCCGCGCGTGACGACCGTACAGATCGTCGGGCGCTCCGGCGACAGCTCCAGACAGAGCTTGGCCCAGTGCTGTGCGTCGGCCTCCAGAGTGAGCACCCCCGCGTCGAAGGCGGCGGCGAAGCCGACCGTGACGCGGGCGATCAGCTGGAAGTCGCCGTCCGGGGTGCCGAGCAGGCGGGGCGCGTCGGAGGCCGGTTCCAGGGACGCGCCCGCCGGTGGTACGAAGCGGTCCTGGCGCGCGCCCGCCCGGCCGGTGAGCGCTCCGTCCGCGTAGCGCCACGCGCCCTCGGGGCCGTACGGCCGCAGCGGGAACGGCAGTTCGGGCAGGTCGACCGTCTGGTCATTCATGCGCTCGGCTCACTGTGCTCGGCTCACTGCCCTCTGCTCTCGGTTGTCAGTTCTCCGGACGGCCGTCCACCCGGCGCGGCAGGTCGAGGGGGTTGTCGTCGCGCAGCTCCGGCGGGAGCAGCGCGGCCGGGGTGGACTGGTACGAGACCGGGCGCAGCCAGCGCTCGATCGCCGTGGCGCCGACCGAGGTGGAGGTGGAGGTGGTCGCCGGGTAGGGGCCGCCGTGGTGCTGTGCGGGCGCGACGGCGACACCGGTCGGCCAGCCGTTGACCAGGACGCGTCCGGCCAGCGGCGTCAATTCCGCGAGCAGCCCGGCGGCGCCCGGCGCGGTCCCGTCGGCCTCCTCCTCGGCGAGCTGGAGGGTGGCGGTGAGGTTGCCGGGGAGCCGGGAGAGTACGGAGGTGATCTCGTCCCGGGAGTGGTACCGCGCGACGACGGTCACCGGGCCGAAGCACTCCTCCAGCAGCAGATCGTGCGCTCCCCCGGCCGCCAGCAGCTCCGCGTCCACGGTCAGGAAGCCCGCGCTGACCGTGTGTTCGCCGCCGGCGCCGGGCGTGATCGGCGTGTCCACGCCGGGCAGCGCGGCCCGTTCCCGTACGCCCGCGACGAAGGCGTCCCGCATCCGGTGGTCGAGCAGCACCCCGGGCTCGGTCTCGCTGACGGCCGTCGTCAGGGACTTCACCAGCCGGTCGCCCGGCTCACCGGCCGGGGCCAGGACGAATCCGGGCTTGGTGCAGAACTGTCCCTCCCCCAGCGTCATCGAGCCGGCCAGCCCCGCACCGATCTGCTCGGCGCGCTCGGCCGCGGCGGCCTCGGTGATCACGACGGGGTTGAGGGAGCCCAGTTCGCCGTGGAAGGGGATGGGCGTGGGCCGGGCGGCGGCGTCGTCGAAGAGCGCGCGTCCGCCGCGGATGGAACCGGTGAAGCCCGCCGCCGACACCAGCGGATGCCGTACCAGCTCGACGCCCGCCTCGAAGCCGTGCACCAGGCTCACCACGTCCTCGGGCAGCCCCACTTCCGCGGCGGCCCTGCGCAGCACGGAGGCGCACAGTTCGGAGGTGGCGGGGTGGTCCGGGTGCGCCTTGACGACGACGGGGCAGCCGGCCGCGAGCGCGCTCGCGGTGTCGCCGCCGGGCACGGAGAAGGCGAGCGGGAAGTTGCTCGCGGAGTAGACGGCGACGACGCCGAGCGGCACCTTCCAGCGGCGCAGATCGGGCCAGGGCGGGGTGCGGTCGGCGTCGGCGTGGTCGATACGTACGTCGAGGAAGGCTCCCTCGTCGACCACCTCCGCGAAGGCCCGCAACTGGGCGGTGGTACGGGCGAGCTCACCGGTGAGCCGGACGGGGCCGAGCGCGGTCTCCGCGTCCGCCGCCTCGATGACGTGCGCTCCCGCTTCGTCGAGCAGATCGGCCGCCGTACGGAGCAGAGCGGCGCGCGCGGTACGGTCGGCGAGCGCGGCCCGAGCGGCGTGCGCGCCGCGTACCGCGCGGTCGACCTCCTCCGCCGTCGCCTCGTGCGCGACCTGCTCGCGCTGCTTCCCTGTTCGGGGGTCGACGCTCCAGACTGGTGCTGCTGCCACCGCGACTTTCCTTCCCGACGTACCGACGTACCGACTTACCGATGTATCGACCGAGTGGGCGACCGGCTCACGGACCGCTGCCACCTTCCAGGACTTGTTCGGTATTCTGAACAGAATTCCTGATGGTGAATCCTTAAGGACTCTATTTCCGCGCGTTCCGTGTGGTCAAGAGTGGTCGGGAGAGCAAGTCAAAGTGGGCGAGAAGGGGCGAGTGACGATGTCTGCTGCGGAGACCGGTGGGGCACAGGTGAAGTCCGCCGTGCGGACGGTGGAACTGCTGGAGTACTTCGCGGGACGCCCCGGCATGCACTCGCTCGCCACCGTCCAGGAAGCGGTCGGCTACCCCAAGTCCAGCCTCTACATGCTGCTGCGCACACTCGTGGAGCTGGGCTGGGTGGAGACGGACGCGACGGGCACACGGTACGGCATCGGCGTACGGGCCCTGCTGGTCGGCACCTCGTACATCGACGGTGACGAGGTCGTCGCCGCCGCCCGCCCCACGCTGGACCGGCTCTCCGACGACACCAGCGAGACCATCCACCTCGCGCGGCTGGACGGCACGAACGTCGTCTATCTCGCCACCCGCCAGTCCCAGCACTATCTGCGGCCGTTCACCCGCGTCGGCCGTCGGCTGCCCGCCCACTCCACCTCGCTCGGCAAGGCGCTGCTGGCGACCCACAGCGACGAGCAGGTGCGCAAGATGCTGCCGGAGACCCTGCCCGCCCTGACCGAGCACACCATCACCGACCGCGAGAAGCTCATCGAGGAGCTGCACACCGTACGCGAGCAGGGCTACGCGGTGGACCGCGAGGAGAACACGCTCGGGCTGCGCTGCTTCGGTATCGCGATCCCCTACCGGACGCCGGCGCGCGACGCGATCAGCTGCTCGGTACCGGTGGCCCGGCTCACCCCCGGGCACGAGCAGATGATCAAGGACACGCTGTTCGACGCGCGCGACCGGCTCACGCTCGCCACCCGTCGGCTCTGACCGGGCGGGGGGCCCGGCGGCTCCGTGTCAGAGGATGAGCGATTGCGGATGAGGAATTCCTGAGAAGCGGGCGGGGCGGGAACACCGTCCGCGCCACCGCTCGTCCCTCATACGGAATGAACAAGACGATCAGACACACGGCGGTCATCTGTCTGCTGCTGGTACTCGCCCTGCTGGTGCGGGCCACCTGGGTGCAGGCGTACGAGGCCAGGGCCCTCGCGGACGACAAGCACAACCGGCGGAACATCATGGCGCAGTACGCGCAGCCGCTCGGTGACATCGTCGTGGCCGGCTCACCGGTCACGGGCTCCAGAAAGACGGCGAGCGGCGATCTGGCGTACGAGCGCACGTACACGGACGGCGCGCTCTACGCGCCCGTCACCGGCTACAGCTCACAGGCGTACGGCTCCACCCAGCTGGAAGGCATCTACTCCGGTGTCCTGGACGGGACGGACAGCCGGCTGAAGAACCCGCTGGACGCGATCATGGGCAAGCAGACCGCGCCGGGCGAGGTCCTGACGACGATCGACCCCGCCGTGCAGGAAGCCGGATACCGCGCACTGGGCGGCAAGAAGGGCGCGGCCGTCGCGATCGACCCGGCGACCGGCCGGGTGCTGGGAGTGGTCAGCACCCCCTCGTACGATCCCACGAAGATCAGCGGCACCACCGACGGCGACGCCTGGAAGCAGCTGACCGGGGACGCGGAGAAGCCGATGGTCAACCGCGCGCTGCGGCAGCCGCTGCCGCCGGGCTCGACGTTCAAGCTGGTGGTCGCCGCGGCGGCGCTGGAGGACGGTCTGTACGGCTCGGTCGACGAACGGACCGACAGCCCCGATCCCTACACCCTGCCCACCACGACCACCGTCCTGCGCAACGAGAACACCTCCGCGCCGTGCGAGAACGCCACCATCCGCACCGCCCTCGCGTACTCCTGCAACACCGTCTTCGCGAAGATGGCCGACGAGCTCGGTCAGGACAAGGTCCGCGCGATGGCGGAGAAGTTCGGCTTCGACGACGCCACGCAGGATATGCCGGTGCGCGCCTCGCAGAGCGTGTATCCGTCCGGCATGGACCGGGCACAGACTGCGCTGACGGGGATCGGCCAGTTCGATGTGACCGCGACCCCGCTCCAGATGGCCATGGTCTCGGCCGCCCTGGCCAATGACGGGCTGCTCGCGGCGCCGCACATGGTGTCGAAGGTGGTGGACTCCAGCGGGGACACCCTCCAGTCGTACCAGGACGGCGATACACGGCGGATCGTCTCCTCGTCGACGGCCGAGCAGCTGCGCAGCGCGATGGTGACGGTCGTCGAGGACGGTACGGGGACGAACGCGCGGGTCGACGGCGCCGAGGTGGGCGGCAAGACGGGCACGGCGCAGCACGGCGTGGACAACGTCAACACGCCGTACGCGTGGTTCACCTCGTACGCGAAGGACTCGTCCACCGGCAAGGAGGTGGCGGTGGCCGTCGTCGTGGAGGACTCGGGAGCGGCGCGTTCGGAGGTCAGTGGGAACGGTCTGGCCGCGCCGATCGCGCAGAAGATGATGGCGGCGGCGCTGAAATGACCCGGTGCCCCCGGCCGCGCACAGCGTGCGGCCGGCCGGGGGGAACGGGGCCGTTGGAGGACCGCTACGCGCTCTGGGCGGCCGCCTCCTCGGCCGTGAGCCGCGGCCGGCCCGCGCCCGCCGCGCGCCGGGCGCTCGGCCCGGAGGCCGCCGGGGGCGCGGGGTCGGCGGGACGCCGGGTGTGCCAGTCGGTCACCGCCTGATAGGCCGCCGCGACCTCCAGCAGCCGGTCCTCCTCGTACGGCGCGCCGCCGAGGATGACCCCGGACGGCAGACCCGCGGTGAACCCGATGGGGAAGGCGATCTCGGGCAGCCCGAGGATGTCGAACGGCACGGGTCCCGTCTGGAGCAGCACGTCACAGCGGGACATGACGCCGTCGAGGACCTCGCGGAGCAGATGGTTCTTGGCCCGCTGCGCCGTGATCCATTCGTCGCCGGAGAGCATCAGCCCCTGGAGCCAGCTGAGCAGGGAGACGCCGAACAGGGTGGGATCCTCGCGCAGCCAGTGCCGGAACGGCTCCGTCCGCTCGGACAGCCGCGCGTCGTTGAACGCGCCGGTCAGCAGCGCCCAGTCGGCCGGATAGGTGATGTCGACCAGTGTCACGCCGGAGATGGCGTCGAGCCGGTCGAGAAACGCCCCGCGCACCTCGGGCGCCGTGCCGAGGAAGTCGGCGGGCACCCCGATCCGGGTGGCCCTGCGCATCCGTACGGCGCCGCCCCGCGAGACCACCGGGGTCGCGGCCCGTACGAGATCGGGGAGGCCGGGCAGCCCGAGCGTGCGCGGATCGTGCGCGTCGGGCCCCGCCATCACGGCGAGCATCAGCGCCGCGTCCATCGCGTCGCGCGCGAGCGGTCCCGGATGGTCCCGGGTGTACGACAGGGGGATCACGCCGTACGCGGAGACCCGGCCCATGGTGGGCTTCAGCCCGGTGAGGTTCTGCCGGTTGGAGGGCAGGACGATGGATCCGCCCGTCTGCGTACCGATGGAGGACGAGGCCATCCGGCCGGCGACCGCGCAGGCGGGGCCGGTGGAGGAACCGCCCGGATCGGTGGCGGGGTTGTCCGGCGTCCACGCGTTGACGGTGGTGACCGTCCCGTTCGGGGTGGTCGCGCGGGTGGTGGCGAGCGGGCCCATCTGGCCCTTGCCCAGGACGATGCCGCCCGCGGCGGTGAGCCGCGCGACCGCGGTGGCGTCATGGTCGGGGACGAAGTCCGCGAAGACGTGGGAGTTGCAGCGCGTCGGCACACCGCGCGTGAAGTAGTTGTCCTTGACGCAGAGCGGGATGCCGGTCAGCACCCCGCGCCGCCCGCCGCTCCGGTCGGCCGCGCGCGCCGCGGCGAGCGCGGCCTCGCCGGTCACCTCGGCGTACGCCTGATAGGTGGAGTCGTAGGTCCCGATCCTGTCGAGATACGCCTCGACGAGGGCGGTGGACGTCAGCTTGCGGCTCCTCATCAGGACCGCGGCCTCGGCGAGGGTCGCCTCCGTGGGGTCGCGGCGCGCCGCGTCACGCACCTCGATGCCGGCCCCGTCGAGGTCGGGGACGTACGGCTTGGAACTCCCGGCACTCCCGGCGCTCTTGGCACTCGCCGGGGAGACGGCGGCGGCGGGCGGCGCGAGGGCGGTGCCGCTCACGACGGCGCCGGTCACGGCCGCCGAACCGGCCAGGAAGATCCGGCGGTTGACCGCGCGGCTCATCGTCCGTCCGCCTTTCCGGTCCACGCCTCGGTGATCGACGGGTAGAGCAGTGGCGGCGCGGCCTGCTGCTCGTACGCGGCGGCCGGCGTCCCACTCACCGGCGGCGCCCAGCCCGCCATGGCCGCGGGAACCGTGGCGACGAAGGACCGCAGCGAACGCAGCGCCTGGTCACGGGTGGGCGCGCCGGTCGCGGGGTCCGGCTGAATGGGCAGCAGATCGAGATCGACGCCGGCCAGCGCCAGTCTGGTCCGTATGTAGGCGTCCAACTGCTCCTGTGTGGGTGGCTGAGGCTGGCTCAACAGAACCTCCGGGATGTGCATACCGTGCGGGGGGGTGCAGCCCGGACTTCATCAGCCGTCGATGACTGCCCCATTGAGCACATGCTTCACGGGCGTTACAGAGAACGCTCAGGCCCCACGGCACGGGGCCTCCCACTGCCCGGTGCCTCCCACTGCCCCGGGACATCCGAGCCCGGGGCCGTCCGGAGCCCGTCTAAGGCCCTTTCCGCGCCCGGGAGTAGGGCGATCGCCCGATGCGCAGGCCGGGTCCTCAGGGGCCACTCTGACGCCCGTACGGAGGCATACGGGACGCGTACGGGACGCGTAGTCGAGGCGGAAGGGACCGGTGGGGCAATGGGGTTGGGCGGGGGAGGTCTCGGGAGCGTGCTGCGGGACCGTAACGCGGGGCTGTATCTGGCGGGTGTCGTCGTGTCCGGTTTCGGCACGTCCGCGATGTGGCTGGCCGCCGGGATCTGGACCAAGTCGCTGACGGGCTCGGACAGTCTGGCCGCGCTCACGGTCTTCGCGTTGTGGGCTCCCGCGCTGGTGGGCCCCCTGCTGGGGACGGTCGCCGACCGGGTACGCCGACGGCCCCTGCTGATCGGCTGCAATCTCGCCATGGCGGCGCTGCTGCCGCTGCTGCTCGCCGTCGACTCGGCGGACCGTGTCTGGATCCTGTTCTGTGTGCTGTTCGTCCATGGCGCGAGCGGTGTGCTCCAGGACGCGGCGGAGTCGGCCCTGGTCGCCACGGCGATCGACCCCCGGCTGCTGGGTGACTTCAACGGGCTGCGGATGACGGCCAACGAGGGCATGAAGCTGCTGGCGCCGCTCGCGGGCGCCGGGCTCTGCGCCCGGTTCGGCGGCGGCGCCGTGGCGCTGCTCGACGCGGCGACCTTCGCCGTGGCCGCCGGGCTCTTCGCGGCGATGCGCGTACGGGAGGAGAAGCCGGGCCAGGACCCCGCGGGCGGCCGGGTGCGGGGCATGGCCGAGGGCATCCGGGCGCTGCGCGGCTCACCAACCGTACGGCCGCTCGTACTGGCCGCGTCGGCGACGATGCTGCTCGCCGGGCTCAACGGCGCGGCCGTCTACGCGGTCGTCGACCGTGGCCTCGGCCACTCCCCCGCGTACGTGGGGGTGTTGTACGCGGTGCAGGGCGCCGGGTCCGTACTGGCGGGGCCGGCGGCGGGCCCGCTGCTGCGGCGGCTGCCGGAGCGGGTGTTCGCAGCCGCCGGGATCGCGCTGTTCGCCCTGGCCGTGGCGGTGCGGGCGCTGCCGTACGACGCGGTGGTGCTGGCGAGCGCCGCCGGGGTCGGCATCGGGCTGCCCTGTGTGCTGATCGCGGCGCTGACGGCGGTGCAGCGCGAGATCCCGGCCCCGGTACTCGGCCGGACGGCGGCCACCGCCAACACGCTGATGTATGTGCCCAACGCGCTGGCGCTGGCGCTCGGCGCGGGGCTGATCGCGCTGGTCGACCCGGCCGTACTGCTGCCGGTGACCGGGGCGGCCGGGCTGCTCACCGCACTGGCACTGGCCGCCCCCGGTCATACGCGGAAGAGGCTCCCCCGGCCCCGTCCGCCCGGCTCAGAGCCTGTCGGGTGACCTCCGATCGAAAGCCACCCGACAGGCTCTCAGCCGAGATCTGACAGCGCCTCCGTGACGGCCTTCAGATCCGCGTCCGACGCCAGTCCCGCGTGGTACAGCCGCAGTTCGGTCGCCCCGAGCGCCTTCGCCCGCGCGGCGTCGTCGGCGAGAGCGGCCGGGTTGCCGCCCATACCGGTGACGACGGTGAAGTTGGCGGCCAGGACGGACGCTTCGGTGCCGTGCCCGGCGAACGGGCGCAGCATCGTCTCCGCCGCGCCTCCGGTACAGGGCAGGACGACCCCGTCCGCGACCCCGAGGATGTGCGCCGGGTCCACCCCGGCGTTGGCGCCGACGTGGTACGACGCCGGATCGGCGTGCAGCAGCACCTGGAAGCCGGGCCCGGCTTCCGCCCGTACGGCCGCCACCGCCCGCTCCTGGAGCGTACGGGCGACCGAGCCGCGCCACTCGGCGGTGGCGGCGGCGAGATCCACGCCGAGGAGCTTCTCGACCGCGGACCAGCCCGACGCGGCGGAGCCGGTGGCCCAGACGGGCTCCAGCGCGCGCCGCACGGCGGCGCCCAGTTCGCCGGGCGGGACCCCGAGGCCCGCGTACCCCTCCCGGCAGACGGCGCAGAAGCAGAGCGACATCAGGTACTGCGCCGCGTCGCCGAGGCCGACGCCCGCGATCTTGTCGTGGGCGTGCAGATGCGCGAGCCCGTACCAGCCGCAGGACTCCAGCTCGGTGCCGTACGCCCCGGGGCGTACGGCGGCCTCGGCCGCCAGCTCCACCAGATACGCGCCGACCGCGGGCCGGGCGATGCAGGGCGCCCAGGGGTAGCGGTCGCCGTAGGCGTTCACCACAGAGGTGTCGGGACGCTCGGCGCCGAGGCGGGAGTTGTGCGCGAGGACCACCCAGCTGTGCACATCGAGCCCGGCGTCGGCGAGGGCCGCCGCGGCCTCGCCGTACGCGTCGCCGGGGGCCCAGGCCCCGGCGGTGTACGGACGCAGCTCGTGGCGCGCCCAGCGGGCGTCGTCCACCGGGTGGAGGACGGCGGCGTGTTCGGCGGTGACGACGCGGTGGCGCGGGTGGCGCGGGGTCAGCGCGCGGGTGGAGTGGTAGGCGGAGGCGAGGGTGACCTGCCGGACGCCGAGGTCCGCGATCCTGGCGGGGGCGTCGGGGTCGCCCAGCACGTCCCAGGGGTAGAGGAAGGCCGAGGTCTTCACGCGGCGCCGCCGTCCGTACCGGTCCCGGTGCCCGCGCCGTCCGGGTCCCCGCTTCCGTTGCCGCTTCCGTGGCCAGTTCCGTCGCCGTTTCCGCTCCGCAGCACGGCCCGGCCCCGCTCGATGATCTCGGCCAGTTCCTTGATGTGCGCGGGCTGCGGCTCGCTCAGCGGCGGCCGTACCTCCCCGACGTCCCGTCCGCCCAGCCGGACGCCCGCCTTGACGAGCGAGACGGCGTATCCGCGTCCCTTGCCGCGCAGTTCGACCAGGGGGCGGTAGAAGCCGTCCAGCAGCCGGTTCACGGTCGTGTCGTCGCCGTTGGTCAGGGCCCGGTGGAAGGCGAGCGCGATCTCGGGGACGAAGCAGAAGACGGCGGAGGAGTAGAGCGTGACGCCGATGCCCCGGTAGGCCAGGCCGGTGAGTTCCGCGGTGGGCAGGCCGTTGAAGTAGAGGAAGTCGCGGTCCGGCTCCTCGGTGCGTACGGCGCTGAGGATGCGCTGCATCAGTTCGAGGTCGCCGTAGCCGTCCTTGAGGCCGGCGATGCCGTCCACCCGGGCGAGTTCCACGACGGTCTCGGGGGTGAAGACGGCGTTGTCGCGCTGGTAGACGATCGTCTCCAGCGAGGTGGCGCCCGCCAGCGTGGTGTAGTGGCGCAGCAGGCCCTCCTGGTCGGCGACGACCAGATAGGGCGGCATCGCGAGCAGCCCGTCCGCACCGGCCTCCTCGGCGATCCTCGCGTACTGGACGGCGAGCGCCGTGCCGTAGCCGGCGCCGGCCACGACCGGGACGCGGCCCGCGGTCTCCTCGACGGCCGCGGCCACGCAGGCGCGGAACTCCTCCGGGGTGAGGGCGTGGAACTCGCCGGTGCCGCAGCAGGCGAAGACAGCGGCGGCTCCCGCGGCGACGCCTTCGCCGACATGCGCGCGGTACGCGTCGAGGTCGAGCGCGCCGTCGGGCCCGTACGCGGTGACGGGGAAGAACAGCGGCCCGGCCACTTGAGTCAGTCGGGCGGCGAGCGGGGCTGAGGTCACGGGCGCTCCCTGGGCCATGCGTCGAGCGGCGACCGCTCGTGCACAATTATGATCGATGTCCATATCCCTGAACAACGCCACGCTAAGGCAGCCCCGCACCACGGGTCAAGACGGAAAACCGCAACCCAGAGACGGATTCCCGCACTCCGGGCGAGACTTGACGCTGCTCCGCCCCACTCCTTAGTTTGTCCACGCATGTGAATTTCATCTACGGATCTGAGCCCGAAAATCCGTGCGCCCGGCCCGAGCCGCGAGGAGATCTCCCCCATGCCCGCACCCCGTACCGTCCTGCTCACCGGTGCCGCCGGCGGCCTCGGCACCCTGATGCGGGGCCTGTTGCCCGCGTACGGCTACGAACTGCGGCTCTTCGACGCCACCCCCATCGAGGGCGAGCCCGACGCCATCACCGCCGATCTCGCGGACACGGAGGCGCTGCGCGAGGCCGTCCGGGGCGTCGACGCGATCATCCATCTCGCGGGCATCTCGCTGGAATCCACCTTCGACAAGATCCTGCGCGCGAACATCGAGGGGACGTACAACCTGTACGAGGCGGCCCGCGCCGAGGGCATCGGACGCACGGTCTTCGCCTCCAGCAACCACGCGGTCGGCTTCACGCCGCGCCCGCGGGGGGACGACCGCCTGATCCCGATCGACACCCCGCGCCGCCCCGACACGCTCTACGGCCTCTCCAAGTGCTTCGGCGAGGACCTGGCGCAGCTCTACTGGGACCTGCACGGCCTGGAGACCGTCTCCGTACGGATCGGCTCCTGCTTCCTGGAGCCCAACTCGGTCCGCATGCTCTCCGTCTGGCTGAGCCCCGGCGACTGCGCGCGGCTCTTCCACGCCGCCCTCACCGCCGAGGACGTCGGCCACAGCGTCGTCTACGGCTCCTCCGCCAACACCAGGCTGTGGTGGGATCTCACGAGCGCGCGGGCGCTGGGGTACGAGCCGCGGGACGACTCGGAGCGGTACGCCGAGAAGCTCATCGCGGAACAGGGCGAACTCGACCCGGACAACCGTGACCACGCCTTCCTGGGCGGCGCGTTCGTCACCAACCCGCCGCGGTGGCCCCACTGAGATCCCGCCGGACCCGTTCGGCGGAAGGTAAGGGAACGGCAAAGCCGGGTCGTTCGTTACGTCTGGCATGACAGCTATGACCCCCGGCTCGAACATCCCTCTTCCCACCGCCCATGTGGCGGTGGACGTCGCCGCTCCCGTGCGGCTCGACGTATCGGGCCTGCTGCTCACCGCCGACGGCAAGGTGCGCTCAGACGACGACTTCATCTTCTACAACCAGCCGACGGGTCCCGGCGTGAGCTACCGCTCCGGCGGGGGTACGGCGCCCGACGCGATCGTCGTCGACACCGGCGCCGTGCCCGCCGGCATCGAGAAGATCGTCGTGACGGCGAGCCCGGACGCGGCGGGACAGAGCTTCCAGGGCGTCGAGCCCACGGCCACGATCCGCGACGCGGGCAGCGGCAGCGCGCTCGCGACGTTCACGCCGCCGCGGCTCGGCGCCGAGACCGCCCTGGTGATCGTGGAGATCTATCTGCGCAACGGGGCGTGGAAGGCCCGCGCGGTCGGCCAGGGGTACGCCAACGGGCTGGCCGGGATCGCCACCGACTTCGGCGTCTCCGTGGAGGAGCCCGCCCCCGCCGCGGCCCCTGTCGCGCCCCCGGCGCCCCCGGCTCCCGCCCGTGCCCGCGCGGGAGCCGATCCGCGTATCGCCGCTCCGCCGGTCCCCGCCACCCCGCCCGCCGCTCCCCCGGCCCCCGCGGCCGCGCCCGGCAGCGGCAAGATCAATCTGGACAAGGGCAAGGTCAGCCTCCAGAAGAACCAGACGGTGTCGCTGGTCAAGGGCGGCCGTCCGCTGCTCACGCAGGTCAAGATGGGCCTCGGCTGGGAGCCGGCGTACCGCGGCAAGGACATCGACCTCGACGCGTCCGTGATCGCCTACGGCCCGAACCGCAACCATCTGGACAGCTGCTACTTCGGCAAGCTCTCCATCCTCGGCGGAGCGATCAAGCACTCCGGCGACAACCTCACGGGCGAGGGCGCGGGCGACGACGAGGTGATCACCGTCGACCTCGGCCGGATCCCCGCCGAGGCGACCGGTCTGGTCTTCACGGTGAACTCCTTCACCGGCCAGAAGTTCACCGAGGTCGCCAAGGCGTACTGCCGGCTGATCGACGCGGCCACGAACGAGGAGCTGGTGCGCTTCGACCTGACCAGCGCCGAGGCGCAGACCGGCGTGATGATGGCGAAGCTGATCCGGCAGTTCTCCGGCGAGTGGGAAATGACCGGTCTGGGGGAGTTCGTCAAGTCCCGTACGGTCCGCGGCATGGTCAAGCCCGCCGCGAAGATCCTCTGACCGGCGCTCCGGGCCGCCCCCGGAGGGCGGCACGTGGGCGGGCGGCACGATGCCCCCGCGCCGTCGCGGGTCCTGAGGGTCCGCGGCGGCCCAGGGGCACGGCCTCCAAGCTCCGGATTCGGGGCTTCAGAGCTTGGTCAGCTTGGCGAAGGGGCTCAGGATCCTCCCCTGTCGCCCCGAGAAATCGATGAGCACGGCATGTTCGCCCTCGACTCCGATGACTCTTCCCAACCCGAACTGATCGTGCGAGACACGGTCTCCCACATCGAACTGCTCGGGCGGGGGTGAGGCCGGGGCCTGGCGGTTGAAGGGACTGGACGGCAGGTGGCGCCGGGATCCGGCTGACTTTGTCATTACTTTGAGTATGCGCCCAATGAGCCCCGCCGCGCCATGCCCGGCAACCGACGGGCGCCCGGATCACCCCTTCCAGGGCCCGCGGGCGTCCCGTCCCGCATCCAGCGGTCCGACCATCCCGAAGGCAGCGTCGGTCAGCCCGCCGAACGTGTGTCGGCCGGACGGGCCGTGCCCGGCCACGAGTGCCGATGACGGGACCCATACCCGCGGCCTCCCCGAGCAGGTCCTGCCTGTCGCGGCTGGACAAGCAGGACCCCGGAGAGGCAACGGGCCCGTCCGCCAAGGGTTTTCGCGGTCAGTCCCGGGGAGCGCGCCGCCACGGGCCGGTGATGGCCAGCATGATGCCCGGCTCCTGGATATTGGCGAACAGCGTTCGGCCGTCCGGCGAGAACACAACACCCGTGAACTCGCTGTCGTTGAGGTCGTTGCGCGCGATGGGGTACGTGCGTCCGCGCTCCGTCGCCCCGAAGAGATGCTGGAGGCCCTCACCGTCCTCCGCGATGACCAGACCTCCGTACGGCGAGACGGTGATGTTGTCCGGCCCGTCGAAGGCGCCGTCCTTGTCCGGATCGGCGTTGACGCCCAGCAGCACCTTGAGCGTCAGCGTGCGGCGGCGCGGGTGGTAGAACCACACCTGACCGTCGTGCGGCACGCCGGGGCTCTCGTCACGGGCGTACGAGGAGACGATGTACGCGCCGCCGTCCGCCCACCACATGCCCTCCAGCTTCCTGGCGCGGGTGACGTCCTCGCCGTCGAACTGCTCCCGTACGTCCACGGTCTTCGCGTCCCGGTCCGGTACGTCCACCCAGTCCACGCCGTAGACAGTGCCGATCTTCGCGGCGCGCGAGAGGTCGTCCACGAAACGGCCGCCCGCGTCGAAGCAACGGGGTGCCTGGAGCACCCCCGCGTCATCGGCGAGCCGGCGCAGCTGCCCCCGCCCATGCTTGAAGCCGTGCGGCGGCACCCAGCGGTAGAAAAGCCCGTTGGGCTCGGAGGCGTCCTCCGTCAGATAGGCGTAGCCGGTACGGGGATCGATGACCACGGCCTCGTGGTCGTAGCGGCCGAACGCCTTGATGGGCTTGGGATTCCGGTTGGCACGGCGGTCGTACGGGTCGACCTCGAAGACATACCCGTGGTCCTTGGTCATCCCGTTCTGCCCGGCCCGGTCGGAGTTCTCCTCACAGGTGAGCCAGGTGCCCCACGGGGTGCGCCCGCCCGCGCAGTTGGTGGAGGTACCGGCGATGCCGACCCACTCCGCGGTACGGCCGTCGCGGTGCGTCTCGACGACCGTGCAGCCGCCGGCCGCGGCGGGATCGTAGACCAGGCCCTCGGTGAGCGGCACCGGGAACTCGTAGTCGCCCCTGGGACCATCCAGCTCATGGTTGTTGACCAGCAGCGTCACCCCGCGCGGCCCCTCGAACGTGGCGGTGCCGTCGTGGTTGGACGGGGTGTCCTCGCCGGACTCCAGCTTGGTCACACCGCTGTGCGTGATGACCTTGTACGAGAATCCGGCCGGCAGCGCGAGCATGCCGCGAGGATCGGGGACGAGCGGCCCGTAACCGGGCGAGGGTACGGGCCCGGAGGCCACCTCGGGAGCGTCCTCCGCCGCCAGCGCGCCGGGCGCGGTGGCGAGCGCTCCGGCGGCGCCCGTGAGGACGAGTCCCGCCCCTGTCAGTGCGGATCTTCCGGTGAATTCCCTGCGGCTCAGCGGCATCGCGGTCTCCTGAAGGGGCACGTGGGTCGGGGGTACGCTCCCGACGCTCCCTCCCACGGATAAACAGCGCTTGAACACCGCCCGACATCGAGAGGCCCGCTTTCCCATGAATCTGTCGTCCACCGGCCGCCGCGTCCTCGTCACCGGCGCGTCCCGCGGCCTCGGCCGCGCCGTCTCCCGCGCCTTCGCCGCGCAGGGCGACCGCGTCGCCGTCCACTACGGAACCCGCTCCGCCGACGCCCGCCACACCCTGGAGTCGCTGACCGGCACCGGCCACGCGCTGGTGGGCGGCGACATCTCCGACCCGGCGGGCGCGGCGCGGGTCGCGGACGACGCGGCCGAGGCGCTCGGCGGGATCGACATCCTCGTCAACAACGCGGCCGTCAACGAGCCCCACCCCCTGCCCACCACGTCCTACGACGACTGGGCGGCGGCCTGGCAGCACCACGTGTCCGTCAACCTCCTGGGCACGGCCCTGCTCAGCCATCGCGCCGCCCGCTCCATGATCGACCGCTCGACGCCCGGCCGGATCATCAACATCGGCTCCCGCGGCGCGTTCCGCGGCGAACCGGACTACCCGGCCTACGGCGCGACGAAGGCGGCGGTCCACGCCCTGGGCCAGTCCCTGGCGGTCTCCCTGGCCCCTTACGGCATCGCCGTGGCGTCCGTGGCCCCGGGCTTCTTCGCCACGGAACGCGTGGCGTCCCGCCTCACCGGCGCGGAGGGCGAGTCGATCCGCGCGCAGAGCCCGTTCGGGCGGGTGGGCACGGCGGAGGAGATCGCGGGGGCGGTGGTGTGGCTGGCGTCGCCGGGGGCGGAGTGGTCGTCGGGAACGATCCTGGACCTCAACGGAGCGTCGCACCTGCGGTGAGCAGGCGTGTTCGGGGTCCGCTCGTCGTCGGCCGGGCCCGGTTTCCGGGTGCGGTGCGCTTCCTGGCGCGGGCGTGGCTCGGAGTGCGTTCGTCTTCGGTTCGGGCCGGTTCCGGGTGCGGTGCGCCTCCGGCGCGGGCGTGGCTCGGGGTGCGTACGTCTTCGGTTCGGGCCGGTTTCCGGGTGCGAGTTGTCGCCGGGTGACGCGGTGCGCCTTCCGGCAGGGGGGCGTGGCTCGGGGTGCGTACGTCTTTGGCTGAGGCCGGTGGTCGTGTGCGGGTTGTCGCCGGGTGGCGCTCCGGGGCTCGCGCCCTGGACGGCATGATTTACAGCGCGACTCCGGCCACAGTCGGAGCACGGGCGTTCGTGCGCCACACATCACGCTTTAGTGTCCCGGACACGACCTCTGCGCGCCCCCCTTCACCGCCCGCACAAGCGACGCGTTCGTGCGCGAGGGCGAGTAGGGAAGCGGCGGCATCCTCCCGCACCGAGCCCGATCGCTCCGCCAGGACAGGCGAAGTAGCCAGGCTCTGGCGCACCGGCCCACTGACCCCCGCCGAGATGGCGAGTGGCCGGGGCCACCGGGCCGCACCTACCCCCAATCCCCCAGCCGGGCGGTGGGGGCAGGTGTCCGCCGGGGGGAGGGGGTCGGGGTCGCAGGAGGTGCGTGTCAGGACGTAAAGCGTCGCAGCTCGCGCGAAGCGCGGTGACCACGCGACGGAGTCGCATATCGATCGCAGCGCAGTCCGGACACGGACCTCCGGAGGCCCCGGCCCCCGGCACACGACCACGCACCCGCACCCCCGCCGGACGGCGCACCGCACCCCCGCCGGACGGCGCACCGCACCCCCGCCGGAGGCGCACCACACCCCCCGCCGGACGGCGTCACCCCCGCGACCGCGCCTTGAACGCCGCCTTGCGCGCGTCCTTCGACGCCGTCCTGTCCCGATGCAGCCTCCCCATCGCCTCCAGCACCTCCGCCGTCGCCGGATGCTCCACCCGCCACGCCGCCTCGAAGAACCCGCCGTGCTGCCCCACCAGGCCCTCGACCAGCTCCTGGAGCTCGTCCGGCTCCCCCTCCGCGTCCAGCTGCGCGGCGATCGTGTCGATGGCCAGCCAGAAGATCATCGACTCGGGCGGCGGCGGCACATCGCCCGCGCCCAGTTCGGCCAGCCAGACGCGCGCCAGGCCGCCCAGTTCGGCGTCGTCCAGGACCTCCCGTACCGCGGACTCCGCCTCCGCGCCGACCAGGGACAGCGCCTGCTGGCAGTGCAGGCGGCGCAGTGGGGCGCCCGGGTCCGTGCCGCGCGCGGCGGCCAGGAGTTCGCGCGCCGCGTCGGCCGGCGCGCGCCGGGTCAGCCACTGTTCCGTCTCCGCGCGCGCGGACAGCTCGGGGAAGTGCGCCACGCCGTCCAGCAGCGCGTGCGCGTCCTTGTCCGCGAGGTCGCCCACCGCGGGCGCGTCGACCCCCGCCTCCAGCATCCGGGACCTGATCCCGTAGAGCCCGAGCGGCGTCAGCCGGACCATCCCGTACCGGGCGACGTCCTCCTCGTCGACGGGCAGCGACGCGTCGGGCGCGTCCTCCGCGTCCTCCACCATCAGCGCCTCGTCGACCGGTACGTACGAGACGAGCCCGATGGGCTCCAGCAGCCGGAACTGGTCGTCCAGCCGCATCATCGCCTCGGACACCTGCTCCAGGACGTCGTCGGTGGGCTCGCCCATGTCGTCGGGCACGATCATCGACGCGGCGAGGACGGGCAGGGGCACCGGCCCCTCGCCGCCGCCCTCCGCGAGGGTGAGCAGATAGAGGTTGCCGAGGACGCCCTCCAGGAACTCCGCCTCCAGCTCCGGGTCCCAGTCCAGCGAGTCGAGATCGATCTCGCCGTCGTCGCCGATGGCCGCCGCCAGATCGTCCAGCACGGGCGCGGTCGCGTCGGCGAAGACGACGTCCAGGGCGTCCAGCCAGAGCGACAGGATGTCCTGCGGGCTGCCGGAGGTGAGCACTCCGAGCTGTTCGCCCGTGGTGACGTGGCCCTCGGCGTCGGGGGCGGCGCCGTCCGGCTCGCCGTTCTCGTCCGGGTCGTCGACCTCCACGAGGCCCGTATCGACCGCCACCCGCCATGCCTCGCTGGCGTAGGCCTCGCCGTCGCCCTCGGAGAGCTCGTCACCGAGGCCGAGCACTTCCGCCGCGGCGGGCAGCTGCTCGTCGACCAGCTCGCCGCCGGTTCCCACCCGCGTCGCCGGACCGGCCCAGCGGGCGAGCCGTACCGCGCGGGCGAGCAGTGGCGCGGCGAGCGCGTCCCGCGCCAGCTCCGCTTCCGAGGGCAGTCGCACCGGCGGCAGGGTAGGGCGGTCTCCGGGCATCTGGTGGTTCTCCTTGTGGCGTACGCGGGCGATGCGGCCCCCAGCGTAGACGCATTTGGCCCCATCCCACCCGGTTCATGTACTCGACAACGGCCGGACGCCCAGGCGCCCTTGACAACTGACCACCGCAGCCAAGAGATTGACGCGCGTAGAACACCCCTCCCTCATCACCGGAGTGCCTTCATGCCTTCTTCCGTACCGAGAACGGCCGCTGTCCCGGCCCTGGTCGCCCTCGCCGTGGCCTCCGGGCTGCTGGCGGGCGCCGGCGCACCCGCCTCCGCCGCCTCCGGGATCCGGATCCACGGCATCCAGGGAACCGGCCGGATATCCCCGCTGGTGGGAACCCCGGTGGCGGAGGTGCCCGGCATCGTCACCGGCGTACGGACCACCGGTTCCCGGGGGTTCTGGATCCAGGACCCGGAGCCCGACCACGACGCCGCCACGAGCGAGGGCATCTTCGTCTTCACCAATTCCGTGCCGCCCGTCGCCGTGGGCGACTCGGTGAAGGTCTCCGGCACGGTCGGCGAGTACATTCCGGGCGGCGCCGCCTCGGGCAATCAGTCGGTCACCCAGATCGCCTCGCCGACTGTGACGGTCGTCTCCTCCGGCAACCCGCTGCCCGCGCCGGTCGTGATCTCGGAGAAGTCGGTGCCCTCGGCGTACGCCCCGAAGGGCGACCCGGCGGCGGGCGACAGCGTCAACGGCCTGCGACTGAGGCCGCGCGGCTACGCGTTGGACCTCTACGAGTCGCTGGAGGGGATGAACGTCCGTATCGGCAGTTCACGCGTGGTCGGCGCGACCGATCCGTACGCGGAGCTGTGGGTGACGGTGAAGCCGCAGGAGAACGACAACCGCCGCGGTGGCACGGTCTACGGTTCGTACACCTCGCAGAACACCGGCAGGCTCCAGATCCAGCAGCTCGCGCCCCCCGCCCGGAACCCGTTCCCGACGGCGAACGTCGGCGACACGCTGACCGGTATCACCGAAGGCCCCCTGGACTACAACCAGTTCGGCGGCTACACACTCGTCGCCCGCACGCTGGGGACGGTCACGGACAGGAAGCTGAAGCCCGAGACCACTCGCCCGCAGCGCGAGAGCGAGCTGGCCGTCGCCACGTACAACGTCGAGAACCTCGACCCCTCCGACCCGCAGGAGAAGTTCGACGCGCTCGCGGGCGCGGTCGTACGGAACCTCGCCTCGCCGGACATCCTGGCGCTGGAGGAGATCCAGGACAGTACGGGCGCCGAGGACGACGGCACGGTTTCCGCCGAGGAGACCATCGCGAAGTTCACGGCCGCGATCACCGCGGCCGGCGGCCCCTCCTACGCCTGGCGCACCATCGACCCGGAGGACAAGAAGGACGGCGGTGAGCCCGGCGGCAATATCCGTCAGGTCTTCCTCTACAACCCGGCGCGGGTCTCGTTCACCGACCGCCCCGGCGGGAACGCGACGACGGCGACGGATGTCGTCCGTACGGACGCCCGCGCGGCCCTGACGCTCTCCCCGGGCCGGGTGGACCCCGCCAATGCCGCCTGGAACAACAGCCGCAAGCCGCTCGCCGGGGAGTTCACCTTCCGCGGCCGGACGGTGTTCGTCATCGCGAACCACTTCGCCTCGAAGGGCGGGGACGAGAGCCTGACCTCGCACCACCAGCCGGTGAACCGCTCCTCCGAGGTCCAGCGGCTCCAGCAGGCCCGGTCGGTGAACACGTTCGTCAAGGACATCCTCGCGGCGCAGCGCGACGCGGACGTACTCGTCGTCGGCGACATCAACGACTTCGAGTTCTCGGCGACGGCCAAGGCGCTGGCCGACCGCGGCGCGCTCTACCCGGCGATCAACTCCCTGCCGGCCGCGGAGCGTTACTCGTATGTCTACCAGGGCAACTCGCAGGTCCTGGACCAGATCCTGACCAGCCCTTCGATCACCTCCGGTGCGTTCGACTACGACAGCGTGCACATCAACGCGGAGTTCGCCCAGCAGAACAGCGACCACGATCCCCAGGTCCTGCGTTTCCGCCCCTGAGAAGCCGCGGTGGTCCGGCCCGACCCCACACGCGGCCGGGCCACCGCTCCCGGCGGCGCCGCACGCCGCGGCTGAGCACGCGGCGTGCGGCGCCCTCGGCCTGCGCTCAGCCTGCGCTGAGGCTGAGCGCGGGGGTGTACCGCGTCACCGTGCTGTCCTTCAGCCCGGGATAGGACCGCACCCGCTTCCACTGCTCGGTGGCCGAACCGACCCCGTTCCCCGGTGCGTCGAGCGCGTCGATATGCGCCTGCTCGCTCTCCCACTCCGCGTAGTTGAGTACGCGCGTACCGTCGGTGCTGAGATGGAAGTGCGCGGAGATCCCGCCGGAGGGCGTGTCCGGATCGGTGCCGAGGGCCTCGAAGACCGCGTCGACCCAGCCCTTCTGACGCTCGGCGTCGGACCCCTCGAACTCCACCTCCACGAGCACGACGCAGCCGGGCACCCGGGTCTCCCCCTTCTCCAGGGCCCCGCTGCGGTACAGCTCGTACGAGTGCGGCCCCACGCGCTCGATCCCGGGCACGGCGGCGTCGATCTCGGCGTTGAGCTCGTCCCGGAAGGTGTGGACGAACGCGTCGTACGCCTCCTGGTCGCGCCACTGGGAGTAGTGCCGCAGGGTGTCCCCGTCGTTTCCGGTGTAGACGCTGTACGAGAGCAGCCCGGCGTCCGGCCAATCCCTGCTCCGCCAGGCCCGGGTGATGGCGCCGACCGTGACGCGCTGCCGCTCGGGCGTGCCGACGCGCCAGGTGCTGACCAGGACGAGACCCGCGCCGGGGCGGGTGATCTCGGGAACGGTGCCGAGGTGCACGGACATGGTGGAACCTCCTTGTGGCGCACCCCCGCGGTGCGCCTCGACCACCATGCTCAAATATGAAGTGAGGTTGAGGTCAACAGACCGCGGCCACCGCGCCCCGTCACACCACGACGTCGAACCACGGCCGGCGTGTGGTGGCCCAGTGCGCCACCCAGCCCGCGAAGCCGTCTTCCGCGGTGGTGTGCCCGAAGGCCGCGCCGAACGGCGCCGCGCCCACATCGCTGATGTTCCAGATCTGCCCCCGGTGCGCACCGCTGACGACCAGATGCCAGTACATGCCGCAGCCGTCCGTGCCCAGCACCACGCTCCCGTAGTTGTAGACCTCGTCGATGAGCGGTTCTATCTCCTCGTACGGCCGGGGGTCGTCCTCCCACACCCATGCCTCGGTGAGCGGGAACGGCTTCGCGAGATCCCGCTGCGTCTGGTCGCATCCCCAGTCGGCGGGCAGCGCCGCCAGGGGTATCAGCCCGTCGATATCGGCGGGCCCGTCGCTGCATCCGTCGCAGATCTCGGCGACCAGCGTGCGGTACGGCTCGGGCAGGACGATTCCGTGCGCGCGCTCGAAGGCGCGCACTCCGTCCCAGCCCAGCGGCGGCAGGCAGCCCTCCGACGGGAAGGCCGCGCGCAACGCGGCGAGTTCGCCCCCGTCGGCCGCGCCTTCTTGGCTGTCGCTTCGGCCTGTCCCGCCCTGGTCGGCGTCGCCCGGATCGGCGTTTTCGGTGTCCATGCTCTCCATGTCCTCCATGTCCTCCATGTCCTCCATTGCACCAGTACCCACTGACAGTCCGGCCTCCGCTACCCCGAAGCGCCCTCCGGGACGCTGTTGTCGGGGGCCCGTCGTCGCGCGACCGTCGCGAGTGCGAGGGGCGATGGCATCGGGGCCGGTGAGGAGCGGAGCGTACGTCGTCATGGTTCGCATCCTGCCCCCATTCCGAACGGTCCATCGATCACTCTTCACAGCCGGTATACGGGCTCTCCCACGGCCGTTCACGACGCGTCCGGAGCCCGCCCGACCGCCCACGCGGTGACATGCAGTTCGCCGTCCGTACCGATGTCCACGGGCAGCGGGAGCGTGTCGCGTTCCTCGCCCGGCGCCGCCGCGACGACCACGTGGGCGCCGGTCGAGTGGGCCCCGGACTCGGTGATCCGGTTGTTCCACTGCAACACCGACTCCACGGACTCCCCCGGCGCCAGGGTCAGTTCCCTCGGGCCCTGGTCATCGGCCGCGCCGGTGCTCTCGTTCCCCTGGATCAGCTTCAGGGCGACCGGCTCGCGGTCCTCGTCCAGGACACCGATCCCCGGGTAGCCGTTGACCCGGTAGGGCTTCGTCCCGCAGTTCCGCAGCCCGATCGACACGGCCCGGATCCCCATGGCGGCGTTCACCTCACCATGGCTGACGGCCACACCCGAGGCGAGACAGCGGCCGGGACCGGTGGCCGCCCAGGGCTCGGGGCCCGCGGGCCGGTCGGGGAGCGGCTCGGCCGACAGCCCCGCCGAGGGCTCCGAAGGCGCCGCGGCCGGGGTCCTCGCGCCCTCGCCCGGCGCGGCGTCGCCACGCGCGCCCTCGCCCCGCGCGGCGTCGATCTCGTTCCTGATGTCGGAGCATCCGGTCGCCCCCGCCATCAGGACCAACGAGCCCGCCGCCATCGAGGCCGTTCGGCGTATCCGTGCCATGCGTTCCTCTCCCCCGCCCGGCCCCCTGCCCGGCACTCGCCGATCATGCCAGACGGCCCGGGAACGCTGCCTTTTAGCGCTGCTTCACGCTCACTCGAAGCAGATCTAAGTGGACCTTCACAGTCGCTCGGCGGACACTGCCGGTATGAGCACTCCTCGCCCCTTCGGCCGCGCCCTCTGCGCGATGGTCACGCCCTTCACCGCCACCGGAGAGCTGGATCTGCCCGGCGCCCGCGAACTCGCCGGCCGGCTGGTGGACGAGGGGTGCGACGGGCTGGTCCTGAACGGCACCACCGGGGAGTCGCCCACGACCACGGACGCCGAGAAGACCGCTCTCGTGCGCGCGGTCCGCGACGAGGTGGGCGGCCGTGCCGCCGTCGTCGCGGGCGTCGGCAGCGCGGACACCCGGCACACTCTCGCCCTCGCGCGGGCGGCCGAACAGGCCGGGGCCGACGGCCTGTTGGTGGTCTCCCCGTACTACAGCCGCCCGCCGCAGGAGGCCGTGGAGGCGCACTTCCTGCGGATCGCCGACGCGTCGGGCATCCCGCTGATGCTGTACGACATCCCGGGCCGCACCGGCACCCGCATCGAGCCCGCGACGATGCTGCGCCTCGCCACGCATCCGCGCGTCGTCGCCGTGAAGGACTGCGCGTACGACCTGCTCGGCAGCTCCAAGGTGATCGCCCGCACCTCGCTCGCGTACTACTCCGGCTGCGAGGAGCTGAATCTGCCGCTGTACGCGGTCGGCGGCGCCGGATTCGTCAGTACGGTCGCCAACGTCGCGCTCCGCCCGCTGCGTGCCGCGCTCGACGCGTATGACGCGGGCGCGGTCACCGAATCCGTACGGCTCAACCAACTCACCCTTCCCCTGGCCGAGTTGATGATGGCCTCGGGGCTGCCCGGGACGGTCACCGCGAAGGCGCTGCTGGGCGCGCTCGGCCGGCCGGCGGGTCCGGTGCGTGAACCGCTGCGGCCCGCCGGCCGGGAGACGGCCGACGGGCTGCTGAAGGCGTACGGAGAGCTCGTCGGATCCGCCGCCGCCCCGCTGTGATCAGCTGGTACCAGCCGTGATCGGCCGGGATCAGTTGTGGCTGTGGAGCACCTCGTTGAGACCGTCCCAGACCGCGTTGTTGGGACGGGCCTCGACCGCGCCGGTCACCGAGTTGCGACGGAAGAGGATGTTGCTCGCGCCGGACAGCTCACGGGCCTTGACGATCTGGCCGTCGGGCAGTGTGACGCGCGTACCGGCTGTGACATAGAGCCCGGCCTCGACGACGCACTCGTCGCCCAGCGCGATCCCGATGCCCGCCTCGGCACCGATCAGACAGCGCTCGCCGATGACGATGCGCTCCTTGCCGCCGCCGGAGAGCATGCCCATGGTGGAGGCGCCGCCGCCGATGTCCGAGCCGTCGCCGATGACGACGCCCGCCGAGATCCGGCCCTCGACCATGGAGGTGCCGAGGGTGCCCGCGTTGAAGTTCACGAAGCCCTCGTGCATCACGGTGGTGCCCTCGGCGAGATGCGCGCCGAGCCGTACGCGGTCCGCGTCGGCGATCCTGACCCCCTTGGGAGCGACGTAGTCGGTCATCCGCGGGAACTTGTCGACCGAGGTCACCTGGAGGTGCAGCCCCTCGGCGCGGGCGTTGAGCCGTACCGTCTCCAGCGTGTCGACGGCGACCGGGCCGAGCGAGGTCCAGGCGACATTGGCGAGCAGACCGAAGACGCCGTCCAGGCTCTGGCCGTGCGGCCGGACCAGCCGGTGGCTGAGCAGATGCAGCCGCAGATACACGTCGTGCGTGTCCAGCGGCTTGTCGTCGAGCGAGGTGATGACCGTACGGACGGCGACGATCTCGACCCCGCGACGGGCGTCGGGACCGATGGCTTCGGCCGCGCCTTCTCCGAGCAGCTCCACGGCGCGCTCGGCGGTCAGCCGCTCGGTGCCGGCCGGGCCGGGCTCGGCGGAGAGCGCGGGGGCGGGGAACCAGGTGTCGAGGACGGTGCCGTCCTCGGTGAGGGTGGCGAGGCCGGCGGCGACGGCGCCGGTGGTGCGCGGGGAACTGGAGGAAGACGTGTCGGTCATGCTCCGAACTTAACGGTCCCGGCGGGGCGCGGGCGAACCGGTCTCAGGTGACGGGCGCATCGCCACCTGGACAGACTCCGGCGGGACGGCGCTCACGCGGTCGACCTGCCGCCGGGATCAGGACCTGCCGCCGCTATCGGGACCTGCCGCCGGGATCGGGCCCTGCCGCCGGGATCAGCCGCGTCAGCATCTCGCGGGTGTGCTCGGCGTCGTACACCGCGTCCGTGAGCAGCACCTGGAGGCAGATCCCGTCCAGCAACGCGACCATCGCCCGCGCGGTGACGGAATCGATGCGCCTGGCCACCTCGTCCCCGAGCGCGGCGCACCACTCCCCCGCGACCGGACGCAGCGCGGGCCGCCGCAGCGCCGCGAGATACAGCTCGTACTCCAGCTCCACGCCGGTACGGTCCCCGGCGAGCCACTCCCCGGTGATCCGGGCCAGCTCGGCGGCGATGTCGCACTCCGGATCCGCGAGGGTGCCGCTCTCCCGCACGGCGGCGGCGAAGCTGTCGTTCGTCTGCCGCAACGCGGCGATCAGCAGTTCGTCGAGCGAGGCGAAGTGGTACGTGGTGGAGCCGAGCGGCACGTCCGCCTCGGCGGCGACGGTGCGGTGGCTCAGTCCGGCGATACCGCCTCGCCCGACCACCCGGATCGCGGCGTCGATGATCCGCTGGCGGCGGTCGGGGTCGTAACGGCGGGTCATCAGTGGGCTCCTCCGAGGTTGAGCACGACAACGCCCGCGATCACGAGGGCGATGCCCAGCAGTTTCGTCGGCGCCATCGCCTCGTTCATGAAGACCATGCCGATGGCGGCGATGGCCGCCGTGCCGACACCGGCCCAGATCGCGTAGGCGGTGCCTATGGAGATGGTCTTGAGGGTCTGCGCGAGCAGGGCGAAGGCGACGACATAGCCCACCACAGTCACCAGCGAGGGCCACAGCCGGGTGAAGCCCTCGCTGTACTTCATGGCCGACGTCGCGGCCACCTCCGCCGCGATCGCCGCGGCCAGCAGTCCGTATCCCATGCGTACGAGAGTACACATCGATGCGTACGGCCGTACACACCCTCCTCCCACCCCACCGGTTACGGTGTGCCGTCCGGATCGGAGCGGCGGGGAGCGGAGCAGACCGGTGGCGCAGGGCACGACGGGGTGGGGCGGCGGTGGCGGGCGCGGAAACGGGCCCGGCGGGCCGGGCGGACAGGGTCCGGGCGGGCCGTACGGAAGCGGCCCGTATGGAAACGGGCCCTACGGCTGGGGCGGCTGGACGCCTCCGCCGCCACCCCCCAAGCCCGGGGTGATACCCCTGGCCCCGCTCGGCCTCGGCGACATACTCGGCGGCACGTTCGCCACCATGGGCAGGTACGGGAAGCAACTGTTCGGGGTGGCCGCCACGGCCTACGGCGCGGCCATGGCGGCCGTGGCGATCGCGCTGGCCGTCGCCTACGCGGCTGTCGGCGACCGGCTGCGCGAGGTCCTCGACACACCCCACGGCGTGGATCCGTCCTGGGCCGGGGTCCGGCCGCTGCTGATCGCGTTCGGCTGTGTCTGGCTCTTCGGCATGGTGGTGCTGCTGGCCGCCAACGCGGTCGTCCAGGCCGCCTGCCCCTCGGTCGTCCAGAGCGCCGTCCTCGGCCGCCCCACCACCTTCGGCGCGCTCTGGCGCCGGGCACTCGCCCGGTTCCCCGCGGTCCTCGGTGCCGTCGTCCTCAGCGGGCTGATCGCCGTCCTGCCGGTGGCCCTGCTCGTCCTGGGCTTCACCGTCACACTGATCACCTACCTCACGATGGACGGCTCACCCGCCCATCTGTTCTGGCTGATCCCGCTCGGCTTCCTCGGCGCCCTGGCGGTCACACCGCCGGCGATCTGGCTCTGGGTCCGCCTCTGCCTGGCCCCGGCCGTCGCCGTCATCGAATCCCGCGGCCCGCTCGCGTCCCTGCGCCGCTCGGCCGCCCTGGTGCGCGGCGCCTGGTGGCGGATCTGCGGCATCTCACTGCTGGCCTTCGCCATGGCGTCGATCGCCGGCGTCGTCATCCAGCAGCTGATCAACGTGCTGACCACCTTCGGCAACCTGCTGACCCCGTCCGTCCTCAGCGGCGATCCGACCGTCGGACAGATCCTCGTGGCCGTGAGCGGCTTTCTGGTGCTGTTCATGGTCGCGCAGCTGATCACGCAGTTCATCACGACGACCTTCCCCCAGCTGGTGCTGAGTCTGCTCTATGTCGACCAGCGCGTCCGCACCGAGAACCTGGCCCCCATCCTGGCCCAGGCCGCCGGAACCCCGCCCCGCCCCTAGGACATGCGAGAGGGCCCCATGATCCGGCCGGGATCATGGGGCCCTCTCGCGCGCTCCGACACTCAGACGTTGAAGCCCAGCGCGCGCAGCTGCTCGCGGCCGTCGTCAGTGATCTTGTCCGGGCCCCACGGCGGCATCCATACCCAGTTGATCTTGAGTTCGTTGACGATGCCGTCCGTCGCCGCCTTCGCCTGGTCCTCGATCACATCGGTCAGCGGACACGCCGCCGACGTCAGGGTCATGTCCAGGGTAGCGATATTGGAATCGTCGATGTGGATGCCGTAGATCAGACCGAGATTGACGACATCGATGCCCAGTTCGGGGTCGACGACGTCGTACAGCGCCTCGCGGACCTCGTCCTCCGAGGCCGGCTTGATCGTCAGGGTCTCGTTCTCGCTCATGCCGTCTCCTTCGTCGCGCTGTCGCCCAGAGCCTGGGCCGTCGCGTCCTTCCACGCCATCCAGCTCAGCAGCGCGCACTTCACGCGGGCGGGGTACTTCGAGACGCCGGCGAACGCGACCGCGTCCTCCAGCACCTCTTCCATCGCGTCGTCGGGTTCGAGCTGGCCCTTCGACTGCATCAGCTCCAGGAAGGTGCCCTGGATCTTCTGCGCCTCGGCCAGCTCCTTGCCGACCAGGAGGTCGTTCAGTACGGATGCGCTGGCCTGGCTGATCGAGCAGCCCTGGCCCTCGTACGACACATCCGCGATCCGCGAACCCTCGTACCGCACACGCAGCGTGATCTCGTCGCCACACGTCGGATTGACATGGTGCACCTCGGCGTCGCCGTCCCGGAGACCGCGCCCATGCGGGTGCTTGTAATGGTCCAGGATGACGTCCTGGTACATCGAATCCAGCTTCACGAACTGCCCTGCCCTCTCAGATCCTCATCCGAAGAAGTTACGGACGTGCTCAAGCCCTTCGGCCAGAGCGTCGACCTCGGCCGGAGTGGAGTACAGATAGAAAGACGCTCGTGTGGTCGCGGGAATTCCGTACCGCAGGCAGACCGGCCGTGCGCAGTGGTGGCCGACCCGGACCGCGATGCCCTGCTCGTCGAGGACCTGGCCCACATCGTGGGGGTGGATGTCGCCGAGTGTGAAGGAGATCGTGGCGCCGCGGTCCTCGGCCGTCTCCGGTCCGATGATCCGCAGGCCGGGGACCTCCAGCAGCCGCTTCACCGCGTACTCGGTGATGACGTGCTCATGCGCGGCGATCCTGTCCATGCCGATCGCGGTGAGATAGTCCACGGCCGCGCCGAGACCGACGGCCTGGGCGATCGGGGGCGTACCCGCCTCGAACTTGTGCGGCGCCGGGGCGTAGGTCGACGAGTGCATCGACACGGTCTCGATCATCTCGCCGCCGCCCAGGAACGGCGGCAGGTCCTCCAGCAGCTCCTGGCGGCCCCAGAGAACACCGATCCCGGTCGGGCCGACCATCTTGTGGCCGGTGAAGGCGACGAAGTCGGCCTGGAGCGCCTGTACGTCGAGCACCTGGTGCGGGGCGGCCTGGGAGGCGTCGATGCAGACCAGCGCACCGACCTCCTGCGCGCGCCGGATGATCTTCTCGACCGGGTTCTGGGTGCCCAGGATGTTGGAGACCAGCACGAAGGAGACGATCTTCGTCTTCTCCGTGATGATCTCGTCGATGTTGGACAGATCGAGCCGGCCCTCGTCGGTGATGCCGAACCACTTCAGCTTCGCGCCCGTGCGCTGCGAGAGCAGCTGCCACGGCACGATGTTGGAGTGGTGCTCCATCTCCGTGATGACGATCTCGGTCTCGTGGTCCACCCGGTAGGGCTCGTCCGCCCAGCCGAGCATGTTCGCCACGAGGTTGAGCGACTCGGAGGCGTTCTTGGTGAAGATCACCTCGTCGCGGCTCGGCGCGTTGATGAAAGCGGCGACCTTGTCACGGGCGCCCTCGTACAGCGCCGTGGCCTCCTCGGCGATGGTGTACACGCCGCGGTGGACGTTCGCGTTGTGCCGCTCGTAGTACTCGTTGAGCGCGTCGAGTACCTGGCGCGGTTTCTGCGAGGTCGCCGCGGAGTCCAGGTACACGAGCTTCTTGCCGTCGTGGATCGCCCGGTCGAGGATCGGGAAATCCTTACGGATCGCCTCGTCGAGCAGCCGATCCGATGCTGTGCGAAGGCCCGGCAGCTGTGTCACGCGGTAACGCCACCCTTCACGTACGCCTCGTAGCCCTCGTTCTCCAGCTTGTCGGCCAGCTCCGCACCGCCGGACTCGGCGATCCGGCCCTGCGCGAAGACATGCACGAAGTCGGGCTTGATGTAGCGGAGAATCCGCGTGTAGTGCGTGATCAGCAGGGTGCCGACCTCGCCGCTCTCGCGGACGCGGTTGACGCCCTCGGAGACCACGCGCAGCGCGTCGACGTCGAGGCCGGAGTCGGTCTCGTCGAGGATCGCGACCTTGGGCTTGAGCAGTTCGAGCTGGAGGATCTCGTGCCGCTTCTTCTCGCCGCCGGAGAAGCCCTCGTTCAGGTTGCGCTCGGCGAAGGAGGAGTCCATCTGGAGACGCTCCATGGTCTCCCGGACCTCCTTCACCCAAGTACGCAGCTTGGGGGCCTCGCCGCGTACGGCGGTGGCGGAGGTGCGCAGGAAGTTGGAGACCGAGACGCCGGGGACCTCGACGGGGTACTGCATGGCGAGGAAGAGACCGGCACGAGCGCGCTCGTCGACGGTCATCCCCAGGACGTCCTCGCCGTCCAGGGTCACGGTGCCACCGGTGATCGTGTACTTGGGGTGGCCCGCGAGGGAGTACGCGAGGGTCGACTTGCCGGAGCCGTTGGGGCCCATGATGGCGTGCGTCTCGCCCTGCTTGACGGTCAGGTCGACGCCCTTGAGGATCTCGCGGGGGCCGCCTTCGGCCTCGACGGAGACGTGCAGGTCGTGGATTTCAAGCGTTGCCATGGGTGACTCAGGACTCCTGGGTGACGGAGACGAGCACATCGTCCCCTTCGATCTTTACGGGATATACGGGGACGGGGCGCGTCGCGGGCAGGCCGGACGGCTTTCCGGTACGGAGGTCGAAGCTGGAGCCGTGCAGCCAGCATTCGATCATGCAGTCCTCGACCTCGCCCTCCGAGAGCGACACGTTCGCGTGCGAGCAGATGTCGTTGATCGCGAACACCTCGCCCTCGGTACGGACGAGGGAGACCGGCGTGCCGTCGAGTTCCACCCTCTTCGGGGTGCCCTCCTCCAGCTCGCCCAGCCCACAGACTCGGACGAAGGCCATCAGACTGACGCCTCCAGCTCCGCCTCGATCGAGGCCATCAGACGTTCCTCGACATCCGGCAGGCCGATCTTCTGGACCAGCTCGGCGAAGAAGCCGCGGACCACCAGTCGGCGGGCCTCGGTCTCCGGGATACCGCGGGCCATCAGGTAGAAGAGCTGCTCGTCATCGAACCGCCCGGTGGCGGAGGCATGCCCGGCGCCGGCGATCTCACCGGTCTCGATCTCCAGGTTCGGCACCGAGTCGACCCGGGCACCGTCCGTGAGGACCAGGTTCCGGTTCATCTCATAGGTGTCGGTGCCCTCGGCCGAGGCGCGGATGAGTACGTCGCCGATCCACACGGCGTGCGCGTCCGTGCCCTGGAGCGCGCCCTTGTAGGCCGCGTTGGACTTGCAGTGCGGGGCGTTGTGGTCGACGAAGAGACGGTGTTCCTGGTGCTGGCCACGGTCCGTGAAGTAGAGGCCGAACAGCTCGGCCTCGCCGCCGGTGCCCGCGTACCGCACGAGCGGCTGGAGCCGTACGAGATCGCCGCCGAAGGTGACCACGATCGACGTGAACGAGGCGTCGCGGCCGACCAGAGCGTTGTGCTGGGCGACATGGACGGCCTTGTCGTCCCAGTCCTGTACGGAGACGACGGTCAGCTTGGCGCCGTCCCCGATGAGGTAGTCGACATTGGCGGCGAACACGCCGTCGCCGGTGTGGTCGAGGACCACGACCGCCTCGGCGAAGGCTCCCAACTCGACGATCTGGTGACCGTACGAGACCCCGCCCTCGCCGTGGACGGCGATCCGGATCGGCTCGCTCACCACGGTCTCCCTGGGCACCGAGACGACCGAGGCCTTCTCGAACGAGCAGTACGCCTGGGCGGCGACCCGGTCCACCGGGACACCGGCCTTGCCGACCCGCGCGTCGTCACGGCCGACGGTCTCGACGATGACGCCCTCGGGAGCGGTCACCTCGATCGTGACACCGCCGTCCTGCGCGACGGCGGTGCCGTCGTGCAGACCGCGCAGCCGTTCCAGCGGCGTGAACCGCCACTCCTCCTCGCGGCCGTGCGGGACGGGGAAGTCCGCCACGTCGTAGGAGGGGTGCGCGCTCATGCGCGTGGCGACGGTCGACTCGGCGGCCACCGCGATCGAACCGGCGGTCGTGGAACCCGCCGGAATGTTCTGAGCCTCAGCCATGGCTGTCGTCGTGCTCTCTCTCTGCCTCTGCGTAGGGATTACGGGCGCTGCTGGTCGGGCGTGGTCCGGGCGGCGGTCAGCCGACGGATCCCTCCATCTGCAGCTCGATCAGCCGGTTGAGCTCCAGCGCGTACTCCATGGGCAGCTCCTTGGCGATCGGCTCCACGAAGCCGCGGACGATCATGGCCATGGCCTCGAACTCGGAGAGACCGCGGCTCATCAGATAGAAGAGCTGGTCCTCGGAGACCTTGGAGACGGTCGCCTCGTGGCCCATGGACACGTCGTCCTCGCGGACGTCCACGTACGGGTAGGTGTCGGAGCGCGAGATGGTGTCCACCAGCAGCGCGTCACAGAGCACGTTGGACTTGGAGCCCTCGGCGCCCTCGCCGATCTCGATCAGACCGCGGTACGAGGTACGGCCGCCACCGCGCGCCACCGACTTGGAGACGATGTTCGACGAGGTGTGCGGGGCCATGTGGACCATCTTGGCGCCGGCGTCCTGGTGCTGGCCCTCGCCGGCGAAGGCGATGGACAGGGTCTCGCCCTTGGCGTGCTCGCCCATCAGGTACACGGCCGGGTACTTCATGGTGACCTTGGAGCCGATGTTGCCGTCGACCCACTCCATGGTCGCGCCCTCGTAGGCCACGGCGCGCTTGGTGACCAGGTTGTAGACGTTGTTCGACCAGTTCTGGATCGTCGTGTAGCGGCAGCGGCCGCCCTTCTTGACGATGATCTCGACCACGGCGCTGTGCAGCGAGTCCGAGGAGTAGATCGGGGCGGTGCAGCCCTCGACGTAGTGGACGTAGGCGTCCTCGTCGACGATGATCAGCGTCCGCTCGAACTGGCCCATGTTCTCCGTGTTGATACGGAAGTAGGCCTGGAGCGGAATGTCGACACGCACGCCCTTCGGCACGTAGATGAACGATCCGCCGGACCACACGGCCGAGTTCAGCGAGGCGAACTTGTTGTCGCCGACCGGGATGACCGTGCCGAAGTACTCCTGGAAGAGCTCCGGGTGCTCCTTCAGCGCGGTGTCCGTGTCCAGGAAGATGACGCCCTGCTCCTCCAGGTCCTCACGGATCTGGTGGTAGACGACCTCGGACTCGTACTGGGCGGCGACACCGGCGACGAGACGCTGCTTCTCCGCCTCCGGGATGCCGAGCTTGTCGTACGTGTTCTTGATGTCCTCCGGCAGTTCCTCCCAGGAAGCCGCCTGCTTCTCGGTGGACCGCACGAAGTACTTGATGTTGTCGAAGTCGATGCCCGACAGGTCTGAGCCCCAGTTGGGCATGGGCTTCTTGTCGAACAGGCGCAGACCCTTGAGCCGCAGCTTGAGCATCCACTCCGGCTCGTTCTTCTTCTCCGAGATGTCGCGGACGACAGCCTCCGAGAGACCGCGCTTGGCAGCGGCGCCGGCCGCGTCGGAGTCGGCCCAGCCGAATTCGTACGTGCCCAGACCCTCAAGCTCAGGGTGGGCAGTCTCCGTGGGGAGCGTCATGCGGGGTTCCTCCCGGCTGTGCTTTCAGAAGCGTGATGGGTGGTCTGTGGGGTGGTGGCGCGGGGAATGAAGGTCGTGCAGACCCCGTCGCCATGGGCGATGGTGGCCAGCCGCTGCACATGGGTCCCGAGCAGCTGGGAGAAGAATTCCGTCTCCGTCTCGCACAGCTGGGGGAACTGCTCGGCGACATGCGCGACCGGGCAGTGATGCTGGCAGAGCTGCTCGCCCTGTCGGTTCGGCGCGCTACGCGCCGTAGCAGCGTACCCGTCGGTGCTCAGCGCCTTGGCGAGTGCCTCCGTGCGCTTCTCGGGCTCGGCGGCCTCGACCGCCTGCCGGTAGCCCTCGGACTGGCCGGCGATACGGGCGCGGGCGAAGGCGGCGACGGCCGCTTCGCCCCGCTCACCACCGCCGGCGGCGGCCGCGATCCAGCGCAGTGCGTCGGCGGCGAGCTCGTCGTAGGACTGGTCGAAGGCGTCCCGGCCGCAGTCGGTCAGTGCGAACACCTTGGCGGGCCTGCCGCGCCCGCGTGAGCCGTAGACCCGCTGGTCACGGGGCTCGACCACGGAGTCGGCGGCCAGTGCGTCAAGATGGCGGCGGACAGCCGCCTGCGTGAGCCCGAGGCGTCCCGCCAGATCGGAGACGGTGGACGGGCCGTGGTCCAGGATGGACCGCGCGACCCGGTTGCGAGTGGAGTGCTCACCGGTCGCGAGTTCCTCCTGGGAAGCCTCGCCGACGTATTTCACAACGCCATTGTTGCGTAATTCCTCCGACCCTGACAACCGAGGTGGAAGACGACTTCCGGTGCCCTGCATCACTAAGGGTCACCTAAGGAATGTTTCTGGCCGTGATGGTGACGGCTCGGTTCGCCTCCGGGCGCTTCACGCCACCGGCCGGGGGCTTTACGCCACCGGAGGGAACGCGCCCGGAAGCCGGGCCTCCGGACGGCGTGCGACCGCCGTTTCGCCCCCGCGGGATCGAGGCCCTCCCCGCCTGCCTAGACTTCCCGGCATGTACAGCGACTTCCCGGGTGACCGGCTGCCCGAGAGCGGCTCCGCCGCGGGCCCGACCTCCGGAGAGCCGGTCGTCGAGGTACGGGGCCTGGTCAAGCGGTACGGGGCCAAGACCGCGGTGGACGGCCTCGATCTCACGGTCGGTGCCGGTACGGTCACCGCCGTCCTCGGCCCCAACGGAGCCGGCAAGACCACCACGGTCGAGATCTGCGAGGGGTACCGCTCGCCGGACGCCGGGACCGTACGCGTCCTGGGTCTGGACCCCGTCGCCGACGCGGCCCGGCTGCGCCCGCGTATCGGTGTGATGCTCCAGTCCGGTGGCGTGTACTCCGGCGCGCGCGCCGACGAGATGCTCCGCCACATGGCCCGGCTGCACGCCCGCCCGCTCGATGTGGACGCGCTGATCGAGCGGCTCGGCCTCGGCGGTTGCGGGCGTACCACCTACCGGCGGCTCTCCGGCGGCCAGCAGCAGCGGCTCGCGCTGGCCCTGGCCGTCGTCGGCCGCCCCGAGCTGGTCTTCCTGGACGAGCCGACCGCCGGCCTCGACCCGCAGGCCCGCCGCTCCACCTGGGATCTCGTACGCGAGGTGCGCTCCGACGGCGTGGGCGTGGTGCTGACCACGCACTTCATGGACGAGGCCGAGCAGCTGGCCGACGATGTGGTGATCATCGACGCGGGCCGGGTCATCGCCCAGGGCAGCCCCGAGGAGCTGTGCCGGGGCGGCGCGGAGAACACCCTGCGTTTCACCGGGCGCCCCGGGCTCGACCTCGGCTCCCTGCTGAAGGCGCTGCCGGACGGGACCATCGCCGACGAGCTGACCTCGGGGGTGTACCGGATCACCGGCGAGGTCGATCCGCAGCTGCTCGCGACGGTGGCCTCCTGGTGCGCGCAGCACGGCGTGATGGCGGACGGGATCTCCGTGGAGCGGCACACGCTGGAGGACGTCTTCCTCGAACTGACCGGCAAGGAGCTGCGTTCATGAGTACCAGCACGAGCGGCACCGGTACGCGCGGCACCGGCACCTACGCCCCGGCGCCCGGCGCGGCCCCGCTCGCGCGCATGATCGCGGCGCAGACGGCGTTCGAGACGAAGCTGCTGCTGCGCAACGGCGAGCAGCTCCTGCTGACCGTGATCATCCCGTCGCTGCTGCTGGTGCTCTTCTCGACGGTCGACATCATCGATACGGGCGCGGACAAGGCAGTGGACTTCCTGGCCCCGGGCGTCCTCGCGCTGGCCGTGATGTCCACGGCGTTCACCGGCCAGGCCATCGCCACCGGTTTCGAGCGGCGGTACGGGGTGCTCAAGCGGCTGGCGGTGTCGCCGCTGCCGCGCTGGGCCCTGATGACCGCCAAGACGCTCTCCGTGCTGGTCACCGAAGTGCTCCAGATCGTACTGCTGACGGTGATCGCGTTCGCGCTCGGCTGGTCCCCGGAGGGCGGCCCGCTCGCCGTTCTGCCGCTGCTCGTACTGGGCACGGCCGCCTTCTCCGGGCTCGGGCTGCTGATGGCCGGCACGCTCCGGGCCGAGGCGACGCTGGCCGCCGCGAACCTGGTCTTTCTGCTGCTCCTGGTGGGCGGCGGGGTGATCGTGCCGCTGGATGAATTCCCGGACGCGGCGCGCTCGGTGCTCGGGCTCCTGCCGATATCGGCGCTCTCCGACGGGCTGCGCGACGTGCTCCAGCACGGCGCCGCGCTGCCGTGGGGCGATCTCGGGATCCTCGCTGTCTGGGCCGCGCTCGGCCTCGGCGCGGCGGGCGCGTTCTTCCGCTGGGAGTAGCCACCGGAGCAGGGCGGCAGCGGGTGGCCGGGACGGCCGGGACGCGGCATACGTACCCCTCGTGAAAAGCTGCACAAGCTCCGGCCTACGATAGTGGCCGTGTTGACCCCCCTCGCGTATATCGCCCAGCGCTGGACGCCTTCACCTCGTACGCTCCAGCGCGCGGCGCTCACCGCCGTCGTGATGAGCGTCGTCATCGTCGTCACCGGCGGCGCTGTCCGGCTGACCGGTTCGGGCCTCGGCTGCGACACCTGGCCGAAGTGCACGGACGACAGCCTCTTCGCCACACCCGAGCAAGGGCTGCACGGCGCGATCGAGTTCGGCAACCGCATGCTGACCTACGTGCTGTGCGCGGCGGTCGGCTGGGCGATCATCGCGGCGCGCTCCACCAAGCCGCGGCGGCGCGGGCTGACCCGGCTCGCCTGGTCGCAGTTCTGGATCGTGATGGGCAACGCCGTGATCGGCGGGATCACGGTATGGATGGGCCTCAACCCGTGGACCGTCGCCGGGCACTTCTTCCTCGCCGGCGCGCTGCTCACCGTCACCACCCTGACCTGGCTGCGCACCCGCGAGGGCGACGCCACCCCCCGGCCGCGCGTCCCGCGCCCGGTGCGCAAGCTGTGCTGGGCGCTGGTGGGCGCCGCGGTGGTGCTGATCGCGGCGGGTACGGCGGTGACGGGCTCGGGTCCGCACGCCGGCGACAGTAGCGATGTGCCCCGGATGCCGTTCGACTGGGCCACCACCGCCCATGTGCACGCGGTGACCGCCTGGATCGTCTGCGCGCTGGCGGTGGCGATATGGCTGGTGCTGCGGGTGGTGGACGCCCCCGCCGACACCCGGGCGCGCGCCCGTGAACTGCTGATCGTGCTGCTCGCGCAAGGCGTCATCGGCTATGTGCAGTTCTTCACCGACCTCCCCGAAGTCCTGGTCGGCGCCCATATGTTGGGCTCCTGCCTGGTGTGGATCGCCGTACTGCGGCTGGCGATGAGCCTGCGCGAGCGGCCGCGGGTGGCGACGGAGATCCCCGTGCAGCCGGACCCGACGCTCTCAGCGGTCTGAGAAGCGCGACGAAAAAGCGTCCGTCCAAGAAGGGCGGTCAGGAAGCGTCCGGCAGTCCGTAGAGCCGGTGGGCGTTGCCGGCCGCGATCATTCCGGCGACGCGCTGGGCGTCCCGCAACGCCCACGCGCCGTCGCCCACCCAGCCGCCGAGGACCCGCTCCAGCGCCTCCCGGAACACCTGGGCGCCCACCACATGCAGCTCGGGCAGCCCGCGCGCGCCGCTGGAGAACAGCAGTTTCCCGAACGGCGCGAGCTCCAGGATCTCCGCGAGCACGGACGCGGCCCCGGCCCCGGTCCGCGCGAGTACGGGCCCCAGGTCCGCGTACACATGCGGGAAGACGCTCGTCAGATGAGCCGCGTGCCGGTGGTGCGGATAGCCGTTCAGCAGGACGAGATCGGTGCCGAGCCCGGCCGTGGCCGCCGCGAAGCCGGTGAGCGCCCCGGGGTCGGCATGGCGGTCCTGCGGATATGTGTCGGTGGCGCCGCCCGCGTGCAGTTGCAGGGGCAGTCCCGAGCCGACCGCGATCCAGAGCAGATGCCGCAGCAGTACGGGATCGGTGAGCGGGCCACCGGCCCGGCGCGCGGCCAGCCAGCGCCCCGCCGCGCCCCGTACCTCCCCCGGGCCCGGCGGCTCGGGCGACACGGCGAGGCCTGTCCTGGCCCCGGCGACGGAGCTGAAGGCGACGGCCGAGTCCGCCGCCGCGTGCACGGATTCGGCGAGACCGGCCAGGAAGGTGCCCGTTCCTCCCGCGAGGTCGGCGACCCGTTCGGCCAGCGGTTCCAGCCGGACGATCTCCCGTGCCTCGGCCGCGCCCGTCGCGGCGATCTCGGCGGGCCCGGTCAGATCGCCGGGCAGTCCGGTGTCCACCAGATAGTGGGAGATCCCTGTGGAGCGCAGCAGCCGGCGTCCGGTTTCGAGTACGCCGAGCTCCCGGCGGCGGGCGAGATAGCGGGCGGGCGGGCAGTGCGCCTCCGACCGAGCAGCGGTGGGCACCAGCGCCGGACGGCGAACCCGGTCTGGGTGTCGAAGAAGGTGGTGCCCGGCGCGGGGGCGCGCGCCGTTCCGCCGAGCTGGGCCTCGAAGGTGGCGAGGCCCAGTTCCGTGCGGAGTACCCCGTGGCAGTACTGGTCCACCAGGGACGCTGTTTCGATCATCGGGTTTCCCGTCGTGGACCGTACTCCTCCTGTCCTAACGGGTAACTCGCGCTCGGGTGGCGCCTTTCGGACGTCGCGGCGCCCCTCCGGCGTCGCCCGGCCCCGCGGGGCTCCCGGCCTCGCGACACTTCGGGCTTCGCGGGCCTCAGGCTTCGCGGCCGCCGAGCTGGAGTCCGGCCATCCGCTTCCATTCGTACGGTCCCGTGCGCACCTTGGCGGCGAACTCGCCGTCGAAGGACTCGTGCAGCGTCAGCCCGGCCTTCTCGGCGGCGTTGCTCGCGATGGCGTGCGAGGGAGCGACAAGATCGCCCCAGCCGCCGTCCTCACCGACGAGCACGATGCGCGTGCCGGACTGTCCGAGATACGCGAGTTGTCCCTCCGCACCGCCGTGCCGCCTGGCGAAGACGCCGATCCGCTTCGCCAGCCGGGCGGCCCGGCGCTCGTCGCGCGCCTCCCGCCGGGCCAGGGCCCGGCGCTCGTCGGCCTCGTCGCTCTGCTCTGTCTGCTGGATCTCTGCCATGAACGGGATGCTACCCACGGGTAGATCAACCGACGACGGGTGGGGCGCGTGGCGTTGACCACGCGCCCCACCCGTCGGTGGAGCAAGCACCCCACCGGTCGGTGGAGCAAAAAGCGCCTCAGCGCAGGAAGGGATCCACGGCCACCGCCACGAAGAGCAGCGACACATAGGTGATGGACCAGTGGAACAGCCGCATCTCCTTGAGCTTGGCGCCCGTCTCGCCGGCCTTGGCGCGCGACTGGAGTCCGTGCGCCTCCCACAGCCAGTAGCCGCCGGACACCAGCGCGACCGTCGTATAGAACCAGCCGGTGTACCCCAGGGGGGTCAGCAGCAGCGAGACCGCGACCATCACCCAGCTGTAGAGGACGATCTGGCGGGCCACGACATGGTTGGTGGCGACGACCGGAAGCATCGGGACGCCCGCGCGCGCGTAGTCGTCCTTCACCTTCATGGAGAGCGGCCAGTAGTGCGGCGGCGTCCAGAAGAACATGACGAGGAAGAGGATGACCGCGGCCCAGGACACCGAATTGGTGACCGACGACCAGCCGATCAGCACCGGCATACAGCCCGCGATACCGCCCCAGACGATGTTCTGCGAGGTACGGCGCTTGAGAATCATCGTGTAGACGATGACGTAGAAGAGCAGCGCGCCCAGGGCGAGGCCCGCGGACAGCCAGTTGACCAGAAGTCCGAGCCAGAGGGTCGAGACCACGGCCAGCGTCAGGCCGAACACCAGCCCCTCACGCGGCGAGACCATGCCGGTGACGAGAGGACGCCGCGACGTACGGTCCATCACGGCGTCGATATCACGGTCGATGTACATGTTCAGCGCGTTGGCGCCACCGGCGGAGAGAAAACCACCGATACAGGTAGTGACCACCAGCCACAGATCGGGTACGCCTCGCGCGGCCAGGAACATCACCGGAATGGTGGTGATGAGCAGCAGTTCGATGATCCGCGGCTTGGTCAGCACCACGAATGCCTTGACGCGGGCGCCGAACGGCCGGTGGCCGCCCGAGCTCGGAGTCAAGGCGACCCCTGCGGGTCGGGACTCGACGGCCGTCACGCACACCCCTGACAGAGAAATCCCAGCAAGCGCCGGGCGTGAAGGCCCGGTAACGACTTGCGCGTACCACGCCACTCTAGACGTTGCCCCAACGCCGATCTCCGTGGGGGTCGGTCGTGCGAAACAGTGTGGAACGCCCTCCCTGAACGGTCCGTACGACCTGCCGGAAAGTGAACTCCGGGACGCCGGGAGGCGAACTCTCCAGGCGCACCGCACCCTGGAAACACGCTCGGAAAGATGACTGTTGCTGCGGGTAGGCTCGACAACGAACCGGTGCGCCCTCAGACACCGGAATTCGATCATGTGGAGAGGAGCCCTGACTCAGGGTGAGCACCAAGCCGACCACCACAGACCTCGAGTGGACCGATTCGGACCGCCGGGCAGTCGACACCGCCCGCGTCCTGGCCATGGATTCCGTACAGAAGGTCGGCAACGGCCATCCGGGTACGGCCATGAGCCTGGCACCCGCCGCCTATCTGCTCTTCCAGAAGGTGATGCGGCACGATCCGGCCGACGCGCAGTGGACCGGCCGAGACAGGTTCGTCCTCTCGGCGGGGCACTCGTCCCTGACCCTGTACATCCAGCTCTACCTGGCCGGATACGGTCTGGAACTCGACGACCTGGAGTCCTTCCGTACCTGGGGTTCGAAGACCCCGGGCCACCCGGAGTACGGACATACCGTCGGTGTGGAGACCACCACCGGACCGCTCGGGCAGGGTGTCGCGAACGCGGTGGGCATGGCGATGGCCGCCCGCTACGAGCGCGGTCTGTACGACCCGGAGGCCGCGCCCGGCACCTCCCCGTTCGACCACACCATCTGGGCGATCGCCGGTGACGGCTGCCTCCAGGAGGGCATCTCGGCCGAGGCGTCCTCGCTGGCCGGCCACCAGAAGCTGGGCAATCTGGTCCTGCTCTGGGACGACAACCACATCTCCATCGAGGGTGACACCGAGACCGCGGTCTCCGAGGACACCCTCAAGCGGTACGAGGCGTACGGCTGGCATGTGCAGCGCGTCGAGCAGCTGCCCAACGGCGACCTCGACCCGGCGGGTCTGTACGAGGCCCTGCAGGCGGCGCGGGCGGAGACCGGGCGTCCCTCGTTCATCGCGGCCCGCTCGATCATCGCGTGGCCCGCCCCGCACGCGCAGAACACCGAGGCGGCGCACGGCTCCGCGCTCGGCGCGGACGAGGTCGCCGCCACCAAGAAGGTGCTCGGTTTCGACCCGGAGAAGTCCTTCGACGTCTCCGCCGAGGTGCTCACGCACACCCGTGAGGCGCTCGACCGCGGCCGTGAGGCGCGCAGCGAGTGGGAGAAGACCTTCGCCGCCTGGCGTACCGCCAACCCGGAGCGCGCGGCGACGTTCGACCGGGTCAGGGCCGGCGAACTGCCCGCGGGCTGGGAGGAGAAGCTCCCCGCCTTCGAGACCGGCAAGTCCGTCGCGACGCGCGCCGCGTCCGGCAAGGTGCTCCAGGCGCTCGGTGAGGTCATCCCCGAACTGTGGGGCGGCTCCGCCGACCTCGCGGGTTCGAACAACACCACCATCGACAAGACGTCGTCGTTCCTCCCGGCGGGCAACCCGCTGCCGGAGGCCGACCCGTACGGCCGCACGGTGCACTACGGCATCCGCGAGCACGCCATGGGTTCGACCATGAACGGCATCGCGCTGCACGGCAACACCCGTATCTACGGCGGCACTTTCCTGGTGTTCTCGGACTACATGCGCCCGGCCGTCCGGCTCGCCGCGCTGATGCGGGTGCCGGTCACGTACGTCTGGACGCATGACTCGATCGGTCTCGGCGAGGACGGTCCGACCCATCAGCCGGTCGAGCACCTCTCCGCGCTGCGGGCCATCCCGGGTCTGAACATCGTCCGTCCCGCCGACGCCAACGAGACGGCGATCGCCTGGCGCGAGATCCTCAAGCGGCACGACAAGGGCGCTCCGCACGGTCTGGCGCTGACCCGCCAGGGTGTGCCGACGTACGAGGCCAACGACGATGCGGCCAGGGGCGGTTACGTCCTGTTCGAGGCCGAGGGCGGCGCTCCGCGGGTCGTGCTGATCGGCACCGGCTCCGAGGTGCAGCTGGCCGTCGAGGCGCGTGAGCGGCTCCAGTCCGCGGGTATCCCGACCCGGGTGGTCTCGATGCCGTCGGTCGAATGGTTCGAGGAGCAGGATCAGGAGTACAAGGACAGCGTTCTGCCGCCCGCCGTGAAGGCGCGGGTGGCGGTCGAGGCCGGTATCGGGCTCACCTGGCATCGCTTCGTGGGCGAGGCCGGACGCATCGTCTCGCTGGAGCACTTCGGCGCTTCGGCCGATGGCAAGGTCCTTTTCCGCGAGTTCGGCTTCACCGCGGACGCGGTCGCCGCGGCGGCACGGGAATCTCTGACGGCTTCGGCGCGCTGACGCCTTTATACGAACAGTAGGAGATGCAACTCTCATGACAGACGCACTCAAGCGCCTCTCCGACGAAGGCGTCGCGATCTGGCTCGACGACCTCTCGCGCAAGCGGATCACGTCCGGCAACCTCGCCGAACTCCTCGATCAGCAGCACGTGGTGGGCGTCACCACCAACCCGTCGATCTTCCAGAAGGCGATCTCGGGGGGCGACGGATACGACGCCCAGCTGGCCGACCTCGCCGCCCGCGAGGTCACCGTCGAAGAAGCCATCCGCATGATCACCACGGCGGACGTCCGCGACGCCGCCGACATCCTGCGTCCGGTCTTCGACGCGACGCAGGGCCAGGACGGCCGGGTCTCCATCGAGGTGGACCCGCGTCTGGCGCACAACACGAAGGCGACCATCGCCGAGGCCAGGCAGCTGGCCTGGCTGGTGGACCGCCCGAACACCCTGATCAAGATCCCGGCGACCAAGGCCGGCCTGCCGGCGATCACCGAGACGATCGGCCGGGGCATCAGTGTCAATGTCACGCTGATCTTCTCGCTGGAGCGCTACCGCGAGGTCATGGACGCCTACATCGCGGGTCTGGAGAAGGCGCAGGCCGCCGGCCTGGACCTGTCCAAGATCTACTCGGTGGCGTCCTTCTTCGTGTCCCGCGTGGACACCGAGATCGACAAGCGGCTCAACGCGCTGGGCACGCCCGAGGCCAAGGAGGCCCGCGGCAAGGCGGCCCTGGCCAACGCGCGGCTCGCGTACGAGGCGTACGAAGAGGTCTTCGCCACCGAGCGCTGGGCGGCCCTGGACCGGGCGCAGGCCAACAAGCAGCGTCCGCTGTGGGCCTCGACCGGTGTCAAGGACCCGGCGTACAAGGACACGCTGTACGTCGACGAGCTGGTGGCCCCCCACACGGTGAACACCATGCCGGAGGCCACGCTCGACGCCGTCGCGGACCATGGCCGGATCACCGGTGACACCGTGCGCGGTACGTACGACCAGGCGCGCGCGGACCTCGAAGCCGTCGCGAAGCTGGGCATCTCGTACGACGACGTCGTCCAGCTGCTGGAGGACGAGGGCGTCGAGAAGTTCGCGACCTCCTGGAACGACCTGCTCAAGTCGACCGAGGCGGAGCTCAAGCGCCTCGCCCCCTCGGAGGGCTGATCCCTTGACCGCAACCCACGGAGCGAACCCGCTCCGTGACGCCGCGGACCGACGGCTCCCGCGTATCGCGGGGCCGTCGGGCCTGGTCATCTTTGGCGTCACGGGCGATTTGTCCCGCAAAAAGCTGATGCCCGCCATCTATGACCTGGCCAACCGCGGTCTGCTGCCGCCGGGCTTCTCGCTCGTCGGCTACGCACGCCGTGAGTGGGAGGACGAGGATTTCGCGAAGGAGGTGCACGACGCCGTAAAGGAGCACGCGCGCACGCCGTTCCGCGAGGAGGTCTGGCAACAGCTCATCCAGGGGATGCGCTTCGTCCAGGGCGACTTCGACGACGACAACGCGTTCGAGAACCTGAAGGCGACGCTCGCCGATCTCGACAAGTCGCAGGGCACCGGCGGCAATTTCGCGTTCTATCTCTCCGTACCGCCGAAGTTCTTCCCGCAGGTCGTCCAGCAGCTCAAGAAGCACGGGCTGGCCGACCAGACCGAGGGCTCCTGGCGGCGCGCGGTCATCGAGAAGCCGTTCGGTCACGACCTGGCGTCCGCGCAGGACCTGAACAAGGTCGTCCACGAGGTCTTCCCGTCCAACGAGGTCTTCCGGATCGACCACTATCTGGGCAAGGAGACCGTCCAGAACATCCTGGCGCTGCGGTTCGCCAACACCCTCTTCGAGCCGATCTGGAACCGGTCGTATGTCGACCATGTCCAGATCACCATGGCCGAGGACATCGGCATCGGCGGCCGGGCCGGTTACTACGACGGTATCGGCGCCGCCCGTGACGTGATCCAGAACCATCTGCTCCAGCTGCTCGCGCTGACCGCGATGGAGGAGCCCGCCTCCTTCGACGCGGACGCGCTGGCCGCGGAGAAGACCAAGGTGCTGGGCGCCGTGCGGCTGCCGAAGGATCTCGCCGAGGGCACGGTGCGCGGGCAGTACGCCGCGGGCTGGCAGGGCGGCGAGAGGGCCGTCGGCTATCTGCAGGAGGACGGCATCGACCCCAAGTCGACGACCGACACCTATGCCGCGGTGAAGCTGGGGATCGACAACCGCCGCTGGGCGGGCGTCCCGTTCTATCTCCGTACCGGTAAGCGGCTCGGCCGCCGGGTCACCGAGATCGCGGTGGTCTTCCAGCGCGCGCCGCACTCCCCCTTCGACCACACGGCCACGGAGGAGCTGGGGCAGAACGCCCTGGTCATCCGCGTCCAGCCGGACGAGGGCGTGACCATGAGGTTCGGCTCGAAGGTACCCGGCACCTCGATGGAGGTCAGGGACGTCTCGATGGACTTCGCGTACGGCGAGTCCTTCACGGAGTCCAGCCCCGAGGCGTACGAGCGGCTCATCCTCGATGTGCTGCTCGGCGACTCGAACCTCTTCCCGCGGGTGGAGGAGGTCGAGCTGTCCTGGAAGATCCTCGACCCGGTCGAGGAGTTCTGGGACACGCACGGCAAGCCCGCGCAGTACGAGTCCGGGACCTGGGGTCCGGTCGAGGCGGACGACATGCTCGCACGAGACGGACGGAGCTGGCGCCGGCCATGAAGATCGACCTTACGGATACCACGTCGAGCAAGATCAACAAGGCACTGGTGCAGGGGCGCAGGGCGATCGGCACCCCCGCCGTCGGCATGGTCCTCACGCTGGTCCTCGTCACCGACGAGGAGAACCAGTACGACGCGCTCAAGGCCGCCAACGAGGCGTCCCGCGAGCACCCGTCGCGGAAGCTGGTCGTCGTCAAGCGCGTCTCGCGCTCGGCGCGCGACCGGGCCAAGGCCCGGCTCGACGCCGAGGTACGGGTGGGCGCGGACGCGGGCACCGGCGAGACCGTCGTCCTGCGGCTGTACGGCGAGGTGATGGACCACGCGCAGTCGGTGGTCCTGCCGCTGCTGCTGCCGGACGCCCCCGTCGTCGTGTGGTGGCCGGTCAACGCGCCGGCCAACCCGGCCAAGGACGCGCTGGGCAAGCTGGCGCAGCGCCGGGTGACCGACACGCACGCGGCCGAGGACCCCGTGGCGGAACTGACGACACGCGCCGACGCGTACACCCCGGGCGACACGGATCTGTCCTGGACCCGCATCACGCCGTGGCGCTCGATGGTCGCGGCCGCTCTGGACCAGGTCGCCTGCGATGTCACCGCCGTGGAGGTGGAGGGCGAGGAGCACAACCCGAGCTGCGAGCTGCTCGCCATGTGGCTCGCGGACCGGCTGCACGTACCGGTCAAGCGCAGCGTCTCGAAGGGTCCCGGTCTCACGGCCGTACGGATGGAGACGTCCTGCGGGCCGATCAAGCTGGACCGGGCGGACGGCTCGCTGGCGACGCTCTCCATCCAGGGGCAGCCGGACCGGGCGGTGGCGCTGAAGCGTCGGGAGACCTCGGAGCTGATCGCCGAGGAGCTGCGCAGGCTGGACCCGGACGACACGTACGCGTCCGCGCTGCGGTTCGGCGTGGACCGGCTCAGTGACGGGGAGGGCTCCGCGTCGAAGACGGCCGGTGACGTTGGTACGGCCGACGGCGGCGCGACGCGCTCCAAGCCCGCCACCACGGTGACGCCCGCCGCCATGCCCAAGAGGGCGGAGTCGAAGTGAGCGCTCCGCAGCTGGTCGTCCACCGCGACAAGGAGCTGATGGCGCAGGCCGCGGCGGCCCGGCTGATCACGAAGATCGTGGACGCCCAGGCCGCACGCGGCTCCGCCTCCATCGTCCTGACGGGCGGGCGCAACGGCAACGGTCTGCTGGCCGCGCTGGCCGCGGCGCCCGCCCGGGACGCGGTGGACTGGTCGCGGCTCGATCTGTGGTGGGGCGACGAACGGTTCCTGCCGGAGGGCGACCCGGAGCGCAACATCACCCAGGCGCGGGAGGCGCTGCTCGACTCGGTGCCACTGGACCCCTCTCGGGTGCATGTGATGCCGGCCTCGGACGGTCCGTACGGCAGTGATGTGGAGGCGGCGGCGGCCGCGTACGCCACCGAACTCGCCGCGGCGGCCCGCCCGGAGGACCACGGACCGGTGCCGACCTTCGACGTCCTGATGCTGGGGGTCGGGCCCGACACGCATGTGGCCTCGCTCTTCCCCGAGCTGCCGGGCGTACGGGAGACCGAGCGCACGGTCGTCGCCGTGCACGGCGCTCCCAAGCCTCCGCCGACCCGTATCTCTCTCACGCTGCCCGCGATCCGCGCGGCCCACGAGGTGTGGCTGCTGGCGGCGGGCGAGGACAAGGCGAGGGCCGCGGAGATCGCGCTGTCGGGCGCGGGCGAGATCCAGGCACCGGCGGCGGGGGCGTACGGCCGCAGCCGCACGCTGTGGCTGCTCGACGCGGCGGCGGCATCGGCCCTGCCCCGCGCGCTCTACCCGCCGGCTTCGGCGTAGGACGTGTCTGTCACATAGCGCCGTCAGCGGGGAGCGCGTCTACGCGTCGCGGCCCGGCTCGCCTTCACGGCGGTCCGGGCCGCGACGCGTGGGCGTGCCGTGTCCTACGTTCCCGTTTCCCATGGCGTCTCGTCCGGGTCCGGCTCCAGGAAGGGCGCCAGCAGACCCGGGACCGCCTCGTCCGCGAAGGCCAGGCCCTCGCCCCGCGCCGCGTCGTACACGTGGTACGCGCCCTCGCCCGCGGCCGTGGTCGCCGTCAGCGTCAGCAGGCCCGCACGGCGCTGGAAGTACGACTGCCTGACCGTCCAGCCGATCACTCCGCCGCGCTGGAGGGCGACCGTCGCGCGGCGCACCGTGCCGGAGCGGGCCACGAGATAGCGGCCGCTGAGGCCATGGCCCAGGTTGCGGTAGGCGTCGAGGGCGAACAGGACGGCCACCGGCAGCAGGATCACCGCGCAGACCGCCGCGATGGAGAGCAGGACATCGGTCAGCAGCAGGCCGAGCACGGCGAGGATCACGACCGGCAGCAGTGCGTACGCCACGGACCAGCGCAGCCGGCGCCCCCGCGCGGCACGCGGGTGCGGGATCAGGGTCACGCTGCTCGTCGGGGACACGGGCTCGCGCAGGACCTGTGCCGCCACCGCGTCCGCCAGCGCCCGGGGCGCGGCCGGCAGCAGCGTCTTCTTGTCGCTGCGCATGTCCTCTTCCTCCTGGGCGAAACCGGTGGCGACCGCGTCCACCCTTGCCGCGCCCGCCATCCGGACCCCGAGCGGCTCGACCAGCTCCACACCGCGCAGCCGGCGCTCCTCGATGGAGACGGAGCGGGAGGTGAGCAGTCCGCGGCGGACCCGGAGCGTACGGCCGCGCTCCCGTTCGAGACGGTAGTTCCACCACATCTCGATCCACAGGCCCAGCGCCCCTATGGTGCCCACGAGGGCCAGCACGGCGAGCAGGACCAGGCTCCCCCAGAGGATCGAGACGGCCCGGAAGTAGTCGCCCAGCCATGAGAACAGCCGTAGCTGCAGGCCGAACCAGTCGCTGAGCTGCACCAGCCCCCCGGCCGCCGAGGCGCCGAGCAGCGGGGCCGCGAAGGAGAGCGGCGCGTACCGGATCCACCGCCGGTCGAAGGAGGCCAGCGTGCCGTCGCCGTGCGCCCCGGACTTCGCGGGTGCCCGGTCGAGCAGCTCTCGTCTGAGCCGCTCGCCCTCGGCGCGGGTGACGGGGTCGAGTTCCAGTGTGGATTCCCCGGCGCCGGTCTGCTCGCCGGTGCCGATCCGGACCTTCACCAGCCCGAGGACCCGGAGCAGGGGATGGGCCGTCAGGTCGACGCTGCGGATCCGCTCACGGGCCAGCGACCGGCGTTTCAGCAGGAACAGTCCGGTATGGAGCTCGGCGCGCTCGGGCCCTATCCGGTAGCGGGTGCGGCGCCACCGTATGTAGTCCCCGCCCGTACCGCAGACGATCAGCAGCACGGCGCCGGCCGACACCCAGCCGATCGCCTTCAGCGGCCCCAGGCCGCCGGCCATGCCGACGGCGGCCGGCACACCGGCGCCTATGACGACCCCGACCATGATCACTACGGTGACCAGGAGCGTACGCCGGTCCAGCCGCCGCCACTCCCCCTCCGCGGGCCCCCCGAACCCCGCGGGCTCGCTCATGTCGCGTCCCCCGGGGTGGCCTGGGTGATCTGTGTCAGCTGCTCGGCCAGCGCGGCGGCCAGCTCGTGGTCGAGCCCCGCGATCCGCACCGCGCCCTTGGAGGACGCGGTCGTGACGATCACTGTGGAGAGCTTGAACAGCTGCTCCAGCGGACCGCGCACGGTGTCCACGGTCTGGATCCGGGACATCGGCGCGATCCGCCACTCCTGCCAGAAGAAGCCGGTGCGGACATAGACCGCCTCGTCCGTCACCTCCCAGCGGTGCACCCTGAACCACCACACGGGTATCAGGGCCGTACAGGCCAGCCCGAGCACCGCCAGCACGACGGCGGGGACCAGCAGCCATACCCGTGCCGGGGTGATGAGCGCCCCCAGCAGGGCCAGTACCCCCACCGGGACCGCGGTCAGCAGCAGCCACCGCGTACGCCACCAGCCGATGGCGCGCCTGTCCAGTGTGTTGTTCGGCGGCCGCAGCCGCCGGGCCCCCTCCCCCGTCATCGGCTCAGCGTCCCCGCAGCGAGCGGTACGCCTCGACCAGCGTGGAGGTCGAGGAGTCCAGCCCCTCGCCCGGCTCGTCACCGGTGAGGACGGGCTCGATCTTCTTGGCGAGGACCTTGCCCAGCTCGACGCCCCACTGGTCGAAGGAGTCAATGTTCCAGATGGCTCCCTGGACGAACACCTTGTGCTCGTAGAGCGCGACCAGCTGACCCAGGACGGACGGGGTGAGCGCCTCGGCGAGGATGGTGGTCGTCGGGTGGTTGCCGCGGAACGTCTTGTGCGGCACCAGCTTCTCGGGCACCCCCTCGGCCCGTACCTCCTCGGGCGTCTTGCCGAAGGCGAGCGCCTGGGTCTGGGCGAAGAAGTTGGCCATGAGCAGATCATGCTGCGCGACCAGCCCGGGTGCCAGATCCGCGACCGGCCGGGCGAAACCGATGAAGTCGGCCGGAATGACCTTGGTGCCCTGGTGGATCAACTGGTAGTACGCGTGCTGCCCGTTGGTGCCCGGCGTGCCCCAGACGACGGGCCCGGTCTGCCAGTCGACCGGATTGCCGTCCCGGTCCACCGACTTGCCGTTGGACTCCATGTCCAGCTGCTGGAGGTAGGCGGTGAACTTCGACAGATAGTGGCTGTACGGCAGGACCGCGTGCGACTGGGCGTCGAAGAACGCCCCGTACCAGACGCCCAGCAACCCGAGCAGCAACGGCGCGTTGGCCTCCGGGGCGGCGGTGCGGAAGTGCTCGTCGACGAGGTGGAAGCCGTCGAGCATCTCGCGGAACCGGTCGGGGCCGATCGCGATCATCAGCGAGAGCCCGATGGCCGAGTCGTACGAGTAGCGCCCGCCCACCCAGTCCCAGAACTCGAACATGTTGGCCGTGTCGATACCGAACTCGGAGACCTTCGCGCTGTTCGTGGAGAGCGCCACGAAGTGCTTGGCGACGGCTTCCTGTCCGGCCCCGAGCCCACTGAGCAGCCAGTCGCGCGCGGAGGTGGCGTTGGTGATGGTCTCGATGGTGGTGAAGGTCTTCGACGCGATGATGAACAGCGTCTCGGCCGGGTCGAGGTCCCGTACGGCCTCGTGCAGATCGGCGCCGTCGACATTGGAGACGAACCGCACCGTCAGCGCGCGGTCGGTGAAGGACCGGAGGACCTCGTACGCCATCGCGGGCCCGAGGTCGGAGCCGCCGATACCGATGTTGACGACGTTCTTGATGGGCCGGCCGGTGTGGCCCGTCCACTCGCCGGACCTGATCCTGTCGGAGAAGGCGCCCATCCTGTCGAGCACGGCGTGCACCGCCGGTACGACATTCTCGCCGTCGACCTCGATGACGGCGTCACGCGGGGCGCGCAGCGCCGTGTGCAGCACGGCGCGGTCCTCGGTGGTGTTGATCTTCTCGCCACGGAACATCGCGTCCCGCAGCTCGGCGACCCCGGTGGCCGCGGCCAGCTCGCGCAGCAGCGCCAGCGTCTCGTCGGTCACCAGGTGCTTGGAGTAGTCCAGGTAGAGATCGCCCACCTGGAGGGTGTAGCCGGCGCCGCGCGCCGGGTCGGCGGCGAACAGCCCCCGCAGATGCGTCTGCCCCAGCTGCTCCCGGTGCTTGCCCAGTGCGTCCCACTCGGGCGTCCGGGGCAGCCTGGTACGGCTTTCCGCGTTCATCTCGGACATCAGCCCACTTCTTCTCGTGCCTGCGTGCATGCCCTGTTGCCCGTCCAACCTAATTGATCAGCGGGCCCAGCGACGCGGCGCCGAGCACGAACAGCCCGGCCGCCGGCAGGGCGGGTGTGTTGAGCCCCCGGCCGGCCGCCGCCGCGCCGAACCGGGAGACGACCGCGGCCGACCAGAGTCGGCCGACCCCCCCACGCCATGCGGGCGTCCGTACGTCCACAGCCTCGATCGCCGTCACAACTTCCCCTTCCGGTCCACTGATTCAGACCGTAGGCGGTGCCACTGACAACGCGGCCGCGACGCCCAGCGCCCCGAAAGGCAGGCAAAGGGGGGGAAAGGGGGGCAAAAACGGTTCGGCCGGACACCTGTCTGGTGTCCGGCCGGAAAAGCTGTCCAGTGCCGCGACCGGCAATGTCTGCCCGTCAAGGAGCGGCGGCCGGTGCCTGTGATCGCAAGGCGGCCGGAAGTCCTGGTAGCGGAGCTACCTGGGCTTATGGCCAACGCCGCGAGCGCGCGTGCTGGACCCGTGACGGGGCAGACGTTACCGGGAGGGGCACTAGATCTCGCCGCGCAGTTTGGCGAGCGCTTCGGCGAGGATCGCTTCGCCGTCCGCGTCGCTGCGCCGTTCCCGTACATAGGCGAGGTGTGTCTTGTACGGCTCGGTGCGCGGCGGGTCCGGCGGATTGTCCCGGTCCTGACCGGCCGGGAATCCGCAGCGCGGGCAGTCCCACGTCTCCGGAACCTGCGCGTCACTGGCGAAGCTCGGCACCGTCTCGTGCCCGTTCGAGCACCAGAAGGAGATGCGCAGGCGGGGCGCGGACTCGCCACGCTCGGCCTCACCCATCGGCCCCGCTCCGACCCGGCTTCCCCGGATCGCGTTGCCACTTGCCACGGTCGTAACTCCCTGCGTGATGGTGCCGCAAAGCATCGAGAGGCAGCTCCGCTGCCGGGCGCCCCAGTCTACGTAAGGCCCAACGCGCGTCCAGTGAAGGGAGTTACCCCCTGCCGCCGGGCGCGGAACCCATGATAAGCCGCGCCCGCGCCGCCGTACCGTGCGTACGGTCAGCTGTCCAGCTTCAGCACCAGACCGAGAACGACAATGCACGCGAACCACAGCAGACCGACAACCACGGTGATGCGGTCGAGGTTACGCTCCGCGACGGAGGAACCACCGACGGACGACTGCATTCCGCCACCGAACATGTCGGAGAGGCCGCCGCCCTTCCCCTTGTGCATCAGCACCAGCAGCATCATCAGCAGACTGAAGACGATGAGGGCGATCGAGAACCCCATAACCACGGCTGGACCAACTTCCTCGGACTGACAGGACCGACAGGACTGAAAACGAACGACTGAGAACGAACGACACAGAACGAACAGCACGAAACGAACGACGGGGACCGACCGGCCGCCTCCGATACGCGTGGTCGCGCCACACGCACACGGACGGCGTCCTCTCGGCCCCCGCCAGGGTACGACGGATCCGTGCTACCGCATACTCACTGGTCGCGGAAGCGTACGATCTTGACGAACTCGTCGGCGTCCAGCGCCGCGCCGCCCACCAGGGCGCCGTCCACATCGGGCTGCGCCATGATCGCGGCCACATTCCCGGACTTCACCGAGCCGCCGTACTGGATCCGGACCTTGTCGGCCAGCTCCTGCGAGTACAGCTCGGCCAGCCGGCCGCGGATCGCCCCGCAGACCTCCTGGGCGTCCTGCGGGGTGGCGACCTCGCCGGTGCCGATGGCCCACACCGGCTCGTACGCGATCACGACGGACTCGGCCTGGTCGGCCGGTACGTCCTTGAGCCCGCCGTCGAGCTGGTTCAGGGTGTACTCGACCTGCTGACCCGCCTTGCGGATGTCCAGGCCCTCGCCGATACAGAGGATCGGGGTCAGACCGTGCTTGAACGCGGCCTTCACCTTGGCGTTGCAGATCTCGTCCGTCTCGGCGTGGTACTGCCGTCGCTCGGAGTGGCCCACGGCGACGTAGGTGCACTTCAGCTTCGACAGCATCGGGCCCGAGATCTCGCCGGTGTACGCACCGGAGTCGTGCGTCGAGATGTCCTGGGCGCCGTACTTGATCTTGAGCTTGTCGCCGTCCACCAGGGTCTGCACGGACCGCAGGTCGGTGAAGGGCGCCAGGACGGCGACCTCGACGGCGTCGTAGTCCTTGTCGGCCAGCGCGAAGGCGAGCTTCTGGACGTGGGCGATGGCCTCAAGGTGGTTGAGGTTCATCTTCCAGTTGCCCGCCATCAGCGGGGTACGGCCGTCCTTTTCGGATGAAGCAGTCATACGGGGGTCAGTCCTCCAGTGCCGCAAGGCCGGGGAGCGTCTTGCCCTCAAGATATTCGAGGCTCGCGCCGCCACCGGTCGAGATATGGCCGAATGCCTTCTCGTCGAATCCCAGGATCCGGACGGCGGCGGCGGAGTCGCCACCGCCGACGACGGAGAAGCCCGGGGAGTCGACGAGCGCCTGGGCGACGGCCTTGGTGCCCTCGGCGTAGTCAGGGTGCTCGAAGACGCCCATGGGACCGTTCCAGAACACGGTCTCCGCGTCGGCGAGCTTCGAGGCGTACAGACGGCCGGTCTCGGGGCCGATGTCCAGGCCCATCTGTCCGGCCGGAATGGCGTCCGCGGCCACTGTCGTGGGGTGCGCCGGAGCCTTGGTCCCGAGGTCCGGGAACTCCGGCGCGACCAGGACGTCCACGGGGAGCACGAACTCCACCCCGCGCTCGTCGGCCCGCCTCAGATAGTCCTGGACCGCCGGGATCTGGTCCTCCTGGAGCAGCGAGGAGCCGGTCTCGTGGCCCTGCGCCTTCAAGAAGGTGAAGAGCATGCCGCCGCCGATCAGGATGCGGTCGGCCTTCTCCAGGAGATGGTCGATGACCCCGAGCTTGTCGGAGACCTTGGCGCCGCCGAGGACCACGGCGTAGGGCCGCTTGACGTCGTCGGTGAGCTTCTTGAGGACACCGACCTCGGTGGCGATCAGATAGCCCGCGGCGTGCGGCAGGCGGGCCGGCAGGTCGTAGACGGAGGCGTGCTTGCGGTGCACGGCCCCGAAGCCGTCGCCCACATAGAGATCGGCCAGCTCGGCGAGCTGGTCGGCGAAGGCGCCGCGCTCGGCGTCGTCCTTGGAGGTCTCGCCCGGGTTGAAGCGGAGGTTCTCCAGGACGGCGACCTGGCCGTCGGCGAGGGCCGCGACCACGGCCTGGGCGGACTCGCCGACCGTGTCGGTCGCGAACGCCACGTCGGCGCCCAGGAGTTCACCGAGGCGCGCGGCGGCGGGGGCGAGCGAGAAGGCGGGGTCCGGGGCGCCCTTGGGACGGCCCAGATGGGAGGCGACGATCACCCGGGCGCCCGCCTCGGCAAGCCTGGCGACCGTCGGCTGTACGGCCCGGATACGGCCGTCGTCGGTAATGGTGGTGCCGGCGAGCGGCACATTGAGGTCGGCGCGGACGAATACCCGCTTTCCGGCGACCCCTTCGGCGAGAAGTTCGTCGATCGTCTTCATCTGCTGCGGGACTCCTTGAGATGTCTGGACAGGCAAACAGGGCTCGAACAGCGCCGCTTGTGCCCCTCCCGGCAACGTTTGCCCCGTCGCGGCGGCCGGCACGCGCGCTCGCGACGTTGGCCAAAAGCCCAGGTAGCTCCGCTACCAGGACTTCCGGCCGCCTTGCGATCACACGCACCGGCCACCGCTCCTCGACGGGCAAACCTTGCCGGTCGCGGCACTAGTGCGCCGGCCGAACCCTGTCGCTCATACCGAGATGCCTACCGGCCCTGAACTCGGCGGCCCTGAATCAGAGCTGGTCGCCGACGAAGACGGTCAGGTCGACCAGACGGTTGGAGTAGCCCCACTCGTTGTCGTACCAGCCGATGACCTTCACGTTCTTGCCCTGGACCATGGTCAGGGAGGAGTCGAACGTGCAGGAGGCCGGCCAGTTGACGATGTCCGAGGAGACGATCTGGTCCTCGGTGTAGTCCAGGATGCCCTTGAGCTGGCCCTCGGCGGCCTTCTGGAACGCGGTGTTGACCTCGTCCTTGGTCACCTCTCGCTCCAGCTCGATGACCAGGTCGGTGACGGAGCCCGTCGGGACCGGGACGCGCATCGCGATGCCGTCGAGCTTGCCCGCCAGCTCCGGGATCACCAGCGCGGTGGCCTTGGCGGCACCGGTGGTGGTCGGAATGATGTTCTCCGCGGCGGCTCGCGCACGGCGCAGGTCCTTGTGCGGGAAGTCCAGGATGCGCTGGTCGTTGGTGTACGCGTGGACCGTCGTCATCATGCCCTTGACGATGCCGAAGTTCTCCAGGAGAACCTTGGCCATCGGCGCCACACAGTTGGTGGTGCAGGAGGCGTTCGAGATGACGTGATGGTTGGCCGCGTCGTACTTGTCCTGGTTGACGCCCATCACGATGGTGATGTCCTCGTCCTTGGCCGGAGCCGAGATGAGGACCTTCTTGGCACCACCCGCGATGTGCTTCGCGGCGTCGGCCTTCTTCGTGAAGATGCCGGTCGACTCGATGACGATGTCGACGCCCAGCTCACCCCAGGGGATGTCGGCCGGGTTGCGCTCCGAGAGCACCTTGATGGTGTGGCCGTCGACCGTGATCGTGTCGGCGGTGTGGGTCACCTCGGCCTTGAGGCGGCCCAGGATGGTGTCGTACTTCAGCAGATGCGCCGTGGTCGCAGTGTCACCCAGGTCGTTGACAGCCACGATCTCGATGTCTGCACCCTGCTCCAGCAGCGCGCGGAAGTAGTTACGACCGATGCGGCCAAAGCCGTTGATGCCTACGCGGATCGTCACGAACCGATCTCCTCGTTGGTACGCCGGGTTTCGACGCCGGCGAGTTGTATGGGATGTCCCCGACCGCTCATGACCCTACCTCTCCACGGGCCGCGTGGTGACATCGAGTGGCCCCGCGGTCCCGCGGCGGCCCGTACCCGTCGGTTCGGGTGAACGAGCCGCCGCGGACCCGGTGCCCAGTGGGTCAGCGCCGCAGCGCGCGCAGCGCCTTGCCGAGCAGCGCCGCGCGGTCCCCGGCGTCCGGCACATGCTCCAGGCCGAATCCGAACAGCACGGTGTTACGCGTAGTGACCGACGCGTAGGAGGCGAACAGTTCCTGGGAGCGCGTCCAGTCCCCCTCCACGACGGGGCTCCCGGCCGGCGCCCCGGGCGTGGTCCAGCCGCCGAGGGAGGTCTCGAAGCCCTCGGACTCGCGGTCCGCCCCGCCCACGACGAGCCTCGCGTCGTCCGCGAAGAGCCCGAGTCCGCCGCTGCCGGGGTCGGTGATGTAGCTGAGCGAGATCTCGGCCTTCTTGCCCGCGTAGGCGCTCAGGTCGAAGGAGACCTGCCGCCAGCCGTTCGAGTTGCCGGTGAAGCTGTTCCAGGAGCCGCTGGTTCCGGTCGCGGCGCAGCCGTCCGCGCCGAGGGTCAGATAGTGACCGAGGAAGGGATGGCCTTCGAGGTAGAACCCCGCCTCGCACTCGGTGGGGACGGCCGCCCTGGTCGCGCCGCCGGCCTCGGGAAGGGTGGTCCAGTCCTCGGCCCCGGCGGTGCGGGCCTCCAGGGCGGCGTGGTCGTACCCCTGCTCCGTGTTCCAGTTGAGCGCGAAGCGGAGGGCCGGCTTGTCGGCGGCGGTGACACCGGTGAGGTCGACGGTGCGCGTGAGCCGGCTCCACTCGCTGTCCTGGTGGAGGGCGGCCGCCATCCACTGGCCGGCGTACGGGGCGTACGGGTTCGCGACCCCCGTGTACGAGCCCGACGCGGCGCTCTTGAACTGCGGGAACTCCTTCGGGTCGAGGACGTCGGAGGTGACGGTGTAGGAGCCCGCGGGGTTCAGCGGGTTGCCGGGCAGCCCGGCGAGCGGACCGGCAGCGCCCGCGAGCGCTCCCGTACCGGCGAAGCCGGTGGCGCCGGGCGTGGACGTCCGTCCGTACGCGCCCAGGTAGTACTGGCTGAAGTCGTTGGTCACGGTCCGTCCGACCTGGGCGTTGCCGCCCGCGAGCCGTCCTGCCTCGATCAGCTTGCCGCCCTCGTTGAGGAAGGCGCGCAGGGCCAGTTGCGCGTCGCCGCCCGGCGCGGCCGCGCCGGTGTAGTGGACCGCGGTGGAGAAGTGGCTGAGGACGCCCAGCGGGTGCGGTGCGCCCTGGGTGGCGACATCCCAGACGGCAGGGGTACGGCCGTTGGCGCGCAGGGCGTCGGTGTAGGCGCGGAGCTGCTGCGCGGGCGCCCCCTCCTCGGCGACAACGAGCGTGTCGGCGCGGGGGCGTTCGGCCACGGTGTAGCTGAAGTGCTCGCTGGAGGTGGACTTTCCGCTCCTGGTCCGTCCGGTGAACCAGACCTCGACGGTGTCACCCGGACGAGCGTCCTCGATCTCGGCGCGGTACTCGTCGAAGTGGAGGTTGTCCTCGCCCCCGTAGGTCTCGCCGCCCTTCCAGGTCTTGAGGTCCTCGTCGTGCGTACGGCCGCCGTTGACGCGGTAGTTGAGCTCCTTGTCACGGACCGATCTGCGGGCGGTGACGGAGACCTCCTGGTCGGCGCCGCGCGCGTACGAGGTGGTGAACGGGTCGGGGGTGAAGTCGGGGGCGGTCAGGCCGACCGAGGAGGAGGGCTGGTCGGGGTGGGCGGCGGTCTCGGCGACGGAGAGCGCGAACGGGACGTTCTTGGCGAACTCGTCCTGGATCAGCTTCTCGTCGTCGGGGAAGTTGAAGCCGGACCGGCAGTCCCTGGCCTCCCAGGCGTCGTCCGGGTCGAGGGCGGACGCGGTCTGGCAGGTGGTCATCTCCGGGGTGAACATCATCGTTCCGTTGACGTTCGCCGCGTGCCCGTCGGCCTCGCCGTTGGTGGTGTACAGCTCGGAGGAGACCTGCGGGTAGTAGCCGGGGACCGCGGGGTTCTCGGGGGTGCCGGCGAGCGCCTTGTAGAGCACGTCGTCGGGCGTCGGGGTGGCGACCTGCCAGCCCACGCCGTAGAGGAGCAGTTCGGCGGCGGAGTGGTAGTTGATGCCGTAGTCGAAGCCGATGCGCTTCTGGAAGCGGTCGATCGCCTGGGTCTCGGGCTCGGAGCCGGGACCCGCGCCGCGGTAGGTCTCGTTGGCGGGCAGGGGCGACGAGCCCTCGTCGTCGTAGCCCCACTTGTAGGAGAAGTTGCGGTTGAGGTCGACCCCGTCGCCGGGGGCGATCTTTCCGTCGCCGTCCACGTCCCGGAGGTTCTTGCGCCACAGTCGGGAGCTGTCGGAGCTGTGGGTGTAGTCGTAGCCGTCGGGGTTGGCGGAGAGGACGAACCACAGTTCGGTGGAGTCGACGATCTTGGTGATCCGCTGGTCCTTGCCGTAATTGTCGATGTAGTGGTGCATCAACCGGCGTGTCATCTCGGGAGTGATCCACTCCCTGGCGTGCTGGTTGGACATGTACAGCACGGAGGGCTTGGCCCCGTCCTTGGTCTTCCGGGCCCCCTTGCTGAGCTTGAGGGCCAGGATGTCCTGGCCGTTGAGGGACTTGCCGATGGAGACGACCTTGGCGATCCCGGGGTTGGCCTGTCCCGTCTCGACGATCTCCTCCTGGAGGTTGCCCGCGCCGCTGTACGGGCGGAACACCCCGTCCCCCGCCGCCCGCAGCCGGGCGTCAGCCGTCGCGGGGACCTTCCGTTCGGTGGCCTCGACCCCCTGTTTCGCGAGGGCGCGCGCCTGTGCGTCGGTGAGGAACAGCTCGACGTTCGCCGTCCCCTTCTCGGGAGCCCGCTCGGTCAGTTCATGGGCGTCCTGGCCGGCCGCGAGAAGCAGCGGTATCTGCTCCTTGGTGACCTCGGCGTCGAAGACCTTCACGGCGTCCGCGCCCGGTGCCGCCTCGGCTCCCGGCGCGGATCCCGGCTGCGCCTGGGCGATCGGCGCCGCCGTGATACCCGCCAGCAGCAGTGCGCCCGCCGCGAGGATCGATCCCGCTCTTCGTCTCATGTGCCCCCCTTGCTGTTGTCTGTCACGTCCGTGGACAGACGCCAGGCTCACCACGCTTCATGATCATGTCAAGGGTGCACCAAGGGGCGGCAAAATGCCTGCTGCCGACACCTATTCGGCGCCGGCAGCGGGCAGTTGGGGACGGCGGGCGGACTCAGAGTCTGTCGGGTGACCTCTGATCGGGCGGCCACGCGGTCTGGCACGTGCGCTTCCGGACCGCGTCCGCTCTCCGATCGAGGGCCTCCCGACAGGCTCTCAGCCGACGAGACCGTCGGCCAGATCCTCGCTCAGATTGGACTCCGTACCCGGAATCCCGAGGTCCTGTGCCCGCTTGTCGGCCATGGCCAGCAGCCGCCTGATCCGGCCCGCGACCGCGTCCTTGGTGAGGGGCGGGTCGGCGAGCGCGCCCAGCTCCTCCAGGGACGCCTGCTTGTGCTCCATCCGCAGCCGGCCCGCGGCGGCGAGATGCTCGGGCACCTCCTCGCCGAGGATCTCCAGCGCGCGCTGCACCCGGGCGCCCGCCGCGACCGCGGCCCGCGCCGAGCGGCGCAGATTCGCGTCGTCGAAGTTGGCGAGGCGGTTGGCCGTGGCGCGGACCTCGCGGCGCATCCGCCGCTCCTCCCAGGCCAGCACCGACTCATGGGCGCCGAGCCGGGTCAGCAGCGCGCCGATCGCGTCGCCGTCCCGTACGACCACCCGGTCCACCCCGCGCACCTCACGCGCCTTGGCGGCGATCTGGAGCCTGCGGGCGGCACCGACCAGCGCGAGGGCCGCCTCGGGGCCGGGGCACGTCACCTCCAGCGAGGAGGAGCGGCCCGGCTCGGTGAGCGAGCCGTGTGCCAGGAACGCGCCGCGCCACGCCGCCTCCGCGTCACAGGTGGCACCGGAGACGACCTGCGGGGGCAGTCCGCGGATCGGGCGGCCCCGGCCGTCGACCAGTCCGGTCTGCCGGGCCAGCTGATCACCGCCCGTAATCACCCGTACGACGTAACGGCTGCCGCGGCGCAGTCCGCCCGGGGCCATCACGACGAGCTCGGAGTTGTGCCCGAAGATCTCCAGGATGTCCTTCCGGAGCCGGCGCGCGGCGATGCTGGTGTCCAGCTCCGCCTCGATCACAATGCGGCCGCTCACCAGGTGCAGCCCGCCCGCGAACCGGAGGATCGCCGAGACCTCAGCCTTCCTGCAGCACGTCCGGGTGACGGGGAGGCGGGCGATCTCGTCCTTCACCGCTGGCGTCATCGCCATGGGCCGATCCTTCCATGCATCCGAAAAATACGGTCGTACGCGGCTGCCAACAGCTCCGGATCATGGACCGGGGAACTGTCGGGCGCTGCCACCGGCGCCAGCTCGACCGCGGCACCGAACCGCTTGGCGGCATCGGAGAGTGACTCGCGGTCGGGCACGGCGGCCTGGTCGGCCAGCACCACGTCCAGGGCGAGTTTAGGGGCGTGTCGCCCCAAAACCTCCAAATGACGCTGCGGTGAGAAGCCTTCGGTTTCGCCGGGTTGCGGCGCGAGGTTCAGCGAGAGGACCCGGCGCGCCTTCGTCTCGACGAGTGCGTCGTGCAGCTCGGGCACCAGGAGATGCGGGATCACCGAGGAGAACCAGGAGCCGGGGCCGAGCACCACCCAGTCGGCGTCCAGCACCGCGGCGACCGCCTCGGGGACGGCCGGCGGGTCGTGCGGCACCAGATGGACGGACTGCACCTCACCGCGGGTGAGCGCGACGGTGGCCTGGCCGCGCACCGTGTCGACCTGGTCGGGGCGCGCCGGGTCATGGCCCCGTACGAGCGCCTGGAGCTCCAGCGGTACGGCGGACATGGGCAGCACCCGGCCGTGCGCCCCGAGGAGCTTGCCGACCAGGTCGAGGGCCTGCACATGGTCGCCCAGCTGCTCCCAGAGGGCGACGATCAGCAGATTGCCCACCGCGTGCTCGTGGAGGTCGCCCTGCGACTGGAAGCGGTGCTGGATCACCCGCGCCCAGGTCTGGCCCCAGTCGTCGTCGCCGCAGAGCGCCGCCAGGGCCTTGCGCAGATCGCCGGGCGGCAGGACGCCCAGCTCCGCCCGGAGGCGACCGCTGGAGCCGCCGTCGTCGGCGACGGTGACGACGGCGGTGAGATCGCCGGTGATCCGGCGGAGCGCCGCGAGGGAGGCGGACAGGCCCATTCCACCGCCGAGTGCGACGACCTTGGGCTGGGCGCCGCGCCCCCGCGCCGACAGCGCGGGGACTCCCCTGCGCAACCGGCGCATGCGGAAGGTGCGTCCGGTCACTCGCGCCCCATGTCCCGGTGGACGACGACGGTCTCGATGCCTTCGGAGGCGAGGCGCGCGCCGAGCTTCTCGGACATGGCGACGGAACGGTGCTTGCCGCCGGTGCAGCCGACGGCGACGGTCACATAGCGCTTGCCCTCGCGGCGGTAGCCCGCGGCGATGAGCTGGAGCAGCTCGGTATAGCGGTCGAGGAACTCCTTGGCGCCCGGCTGGTTGAAGACATACGCGGACACCTCCTCATTGAGCCCGGTGAAGGGCCGCAGCTCGGGGACCCAGTGCGGATTGGGCAGGAAGCGGCAGTCCACCACCAGGTCGGCGTCGACCGGCAGGCCGTACTTGTAGCCGAACGACATGACGGTGGCCCGCAGCTCCGGCTTCTCGTCCCCGGCGAACTGGGCGTCCATCTTGGCGCGCAGTTCGTGGACGTTGAGGCTGGAGGTGTCGATCACCAGATCCGCGTCGCCGCGCAGCTCCCGCAGCAGCTCCCGCTCCGCCTCGATGCCGTCCACGATCCGGCCGTCGCCCTGGAGCGGGTGCGGGCGGCGTACGGACTCGAAGCGGCGCACCAGCGCCTCGTCGGAGGACTCCAGGAAGACGACCCGCCGGGTCACCTCCTTGGCGTCGAGGTCGGCGAGGGACTCGCGGAGGTTGTCGAAGAACCGCCGCCCCCGTACGTCGACCACGACCGCGATCCGCGCCACATTGCCCTGCGAACGGGCGCCGAGCTCCACCATGGTGGGGATCAGCGCGGGCGGCAGGTTGTCCACGACGAACCAGCCGAGGTCCTCCAGACACTTGGCCGCAGTGCTGCGGCCCGCGCCCGACATACCGGAGATGATCACCAGTTCGGGGATGGCCGCGTCGACGGCCTCACCCGTCTCGTTTGTGGTGCCCGTACTCACGTGCCCTGCTCCGTCCCGGTCGTGCTCAGTCATGCGTACTGCCCCCGTCGTCTTCCATGATCTCTCCTGTTGCCGTGTTCACGGCGGGCGCCACCGGGGCCGCCTTGGCAAAGGCCACGACGACGGACTCGGCCGTTTTGCGACCCACGCCCGGAACCTCACAGATCTGGTCGATTGTCGCCTGCCGCAGCTTCTTCACCGAGCCGAAATGCTTGATCAGCGACTGTTTCCGGGACTCACCGAGGCCCGGCACATCGTCCAGCGGGCTGGACCTGACGCGTTTGGCCCGCTTGGCCCGCTGGTACGTGATGGCGAAGCGGTGCGCCTCGTCCCGTACGCGCTGGAGCAGATAGAGCCCCTCGCTCGACCGGGGCAGGACCACCGGGTCGCTCTCGTCGGGCAGCCAGACCTCTTCGAGGCGCTTGGCGAGACCGCAGACGGCGACATCGTCGATGCCCAGCTCGTCCAGGGCCCGCTTGGCCGCCGCGACCTGCGGCTGTCCGCCGTCGACGACCACCAGCTGGGGCGGATAGGCGAAGCGCTTGGGGCGGCCGTCGTCCTCACGTCCGGGCTGTTCCAGCCGCTCCAGCTGCTCCAGCGGGCCGGCCCCCGCTGCGGACTCCTCGGGTTCGGCTGAGGACGCCTCGGACTCGGCTGAGGACGCCTCGGACTGATCCGGCTGCTCGGGCTGCTCCGGCCACTCCCCGGTCCGTTCCTTCTCCTGGAGGTAGCGCCGGAAGCGCCGCCCGATGACCTCGTGCATCGACCGGACGTCGTCCTGTCCCTCGAAGGTCTTGATCTGGAACCGGCGGTATTCACCCTTTCGGGCGAGGCCGTCCTCGAAGACCACCATGGACGCCACGACGTCGTCACCCTGGAGATGCGAGATGTCGAAGCACTCGATTCGCAGCGGCGCGCTGTCCAGACCGAGGGCCTCCGCGATCTCCTCCAGGGCCCGGGAGCGGGTGGTGAGGTCGCTGGCGCGCTTGGTCTTGTGCAGGACCAGTGACTGCTGGGCATTGCGCCCGACCGTCGCCATCAGGTCCTTCTTGTCGCCGCGCTGCGGAATCCGCAGCGAGACATGGGCCCCGCGGCGCTCGCCGAGCCACTGGGCGACGGCCTCCGCGTCCTCCGGCAGGGCGGGGACGAGCACCTCCTTGGGGACGGCGTCTCCGCTCTCCTCCCCGTACAGCTGCTGGAGCGCGTGCTCGACGAGCCCCGCCGTCTCCACGGCCTCGACCTTGTCCGTGACCCAGCCACGCTGACCGCGGACCCGGCCGCCGCGGACATGGAAGATCTGTACGGCGGCCTCCAGTTCGTCCTCGGCCACCGCGATGAGGTCGGCGTCCGTGGCATCGGCGAGCACGACGGCGTTCTTCTCCATCGCGCGGCGCAGCGCGCCTATGTCGTCGCGCAGCCGGGCCGCCTTCTCGTACTCCATCTCCTCGGCGGCGTCCGTCATCCGCTGCTCAAGACGGCGGATGTACGTGCCGGTGCGGCCGGCCATGAAGTCGCAGAATTCCTCGGCCAGTTCGCGGTGTTCCTCGGGGGTGACCCGGCCGACGCAGGGCGCCGAGCACTTGCCGATGTAGCCCAGGAGACAGGGGCGGCCGGTCCGCGCGGCGTTCTTGAACACCCCGGCGGAGCACGTCCGTACGGGAAAGACACGGAGCATCAGGTCGACGGTCTCGCGGATGGCCCAGGCGTGGCCATAGGGGCCGAAGTAGCGCACGCCCTTCTTCTTGGCGCCGCGCATCACCTGGACCCGGGGGAACTCCTCGTTCAGCGTGACGGCGAGGAACGGATAGCTCTTGTCGTCGCGGTACTTGACGTTGAAGCGGGGGTCGTACTCCTTGATCCAGGAGTACTCCAACTGGAGCGCCTCGACCTCGGTGGAGACGACGGTCCACTCGACGGACGCCGCGGTGGTGACCATGGAGCGGGTACGCGGGTGCAGACCCGCGAGGTCCTGGAAGTAGTTGGCGAGCCGCTGACGCAGGCTTTTCGCCTTCCCGACATAGATCACCCGCCGGTGGTCGTCGCGGAACCTGTAGACCCCCGGCGAGTCGGGGATCTGTCCCGGCTTGGGGCGGTAGCTGGAGGGGTCGGCCATGCCGTCCACCCTACTGTCGGGGACCGACAGCGGAACCGCGCCGGGGGTCCGCGACGGCTCTCAGGCCCGGGGGCCCGCGATGAGCTTGCCGCCCTCCGCCGTAACCGGGACCTCGGGCAGCGACGCGGTCGCCGGGCCCTGGATCGCCGCGCCGGTGGTGACGTCGAACCTGCTGCCGTGGCACGGGCAGTCACCCACCGTGCCCTCCAGCTTCTCCAGGAGGCAGCCGGCGTGGGTGCACTGCGCGCTGAACGCCTTGTACTCCCCCTTCGCGGGGCAGCTCACCACCAGTCGCTGCTCCCGGTAGAGCTTCGCGCCGCCGACCGGCACCTCCGCCGCCGCGCCGAGGTCGACCGGTGCGGTGGGGGTGGGGGTCTCGGCGTGGCCCAGCTTCGACTCGGTGGAGCAGGCCGCCACCCCCAGCCCGGCCACCCCGGCGAGCGCGGCGCCCTTCAGCACGGTGCGGCGAGCGGCGGACGGGCCGGCCATGGTGTCTCCACTGGGTCGGGGGTCGGTGACATACGCGACGATACCGGGGCCGTTCCGGCGGCCCTTCAGCGGCTGCCCCGCCGGTGGCGCGCGCCCCCGAGGAACGTCCCGACCGCCGCCCGGAAGCCTTCCGGGTCCTCGGTCCAGGGCATGTGTCCGGCGCCCGCCAGCGTCGTCCTGGTCACGTCGGGGAGCGCGCGCTCCAGCGAGTCCACGGACCAGCGGGGCCGGATGTCGTCCTCCCCGTCCACGATCAGTACGGGGACACGCAGCGCGGCGCACCGCTCCCGCAGCCCGTGCGTGGCCGAGGGCCGCCTCAGCTCCGCGCCGATGGTGGCGTTGCACACGTAGTTGACGCCGAACCACGGGGTCGCCATGGCCTCGGCGTGCGCCCGCGCGCGGTCGCGGTCGCGGTCGGTGAAGTCCACTGACCACTGGAGGATCGCGTACTCCCGGTCCTCCGCCTCCGTACGGCCGTCGCCGCGCTCGCGCAGTTCCTCCCAGCGCTCCCGGTCGCTCCCGCGCTCGCCGAGCCTGCGGTGGAACGCCTCCCTGAACGCCGGATGCCAGGTGGAGTCGTCGTCGATGCCGGTGCCCGAGACGTAGATCAGCCCGCCGACCCGGGAGGAATGGGCCAGCGCGTATTCGAGGGCCAGCCGCGCGCCCCAGGAGTGGCCGAGCAGCGTGACCCGGTCCAGCGCGAAGTGGCGCCGTACGGCATCGAGGTCGGCGATCGAACGGCCGGTGCTGTACGGGCCCGAGCGCTGGGAACGGCCGCTGCCCCGCTGGTCCCAGCGGTACGCCGGGGTGCCGGGGAGCAGGGCGGCCGGCTCCTCCAGGGTGTCCCAGAGGCCCGGCCCGCCATGGCAGAGGATCACGGGCTCGCCGGCGCCGCCGTCCGTGCGCGTGGCCCAGAGCCGTACTCCGTCGTCCGTCAGAACCGTCTCGTCCCTGCCGCCTGTCGCGGCCGTCTCGTCCATCCCGGGATTGTGCCGAGTCCGGGAAGGACGGGACAGCCGCTTTACGAGGCGACGCGAGGCGCGGGCCGTCGGCGCCCCGGGTCAGGTCCGGCGCACGGCGTGTCAGGCCCGTCGCGCGGCGGTCTTCTTCGCCGCCGTCTTGGCCGGTGCCTTCGCCGCCGTCTTCGCCGGTGCCTTCTTGGCCGCCGTCTTCCGGGCCGTGGCCTTCTTCATCGGCGCCGCGTCGCTGATGCTCTCGGCGTCCAGGATGTCCCGCAGGAACTTCCCGGTGTGGCTGGCCGGGACTCCGGCCACCTGCTCCGGGGTGCCCTCCGCGATCACCAGACCGCCGCCGTTGCCGCCCTCCGGTCCCATGTCGATCACCCAGTCCGCCGTCTTGATGACGTCCAGGTTGTGCTCGATCACGATCACCGTGTTGCCCTTCTCGACCAGTCCGGAGAGCACCGTGATCAGCTTGCTGATGTCCTCGAAGTGCAGACCGGTCGTCGGCTCGTCCAGGACGTAGACCGTGCGGCCGGTGGACCGCTTCTGCAGCTCGCTCGACAGCTTCACCCGCTGCGCCTCGCCGCCCGAGAGGGTCGGCGCGGACTGACCCAGCCGCACATACCCGAGACCGACCTCGTTGAGCGTCCTGAGGTGCCGCGAGATCGTGGGGACGGCCTCGAAGAAGTCCAGGGCCTCCTCGATCGGCATGTCCAGCACCTCGGCGATGGACTTGCCCTTGTAGTGGACCTCCAGGGTCTCCCGGTTGTAGCGGGCTCCGTGGCAGACCTCGCACGGGACATAGACGTCCGGCAGGAAGTTCATCTCGATCTTGATCGTGCCGTCGCCCGAGCAGTTCTCGCAGCGGCCGCCCTTGACGTTGAAGGAGAAGCGCCCGGGGAGGTAGCCGCGGACCTTGGCCTCCATCGTCTCGGCGAAGAGCTTGCGGACATGGTCGAAGACGCCGGTGTACGTGGCCGGGTTGGACCGGGGCGTACGGCCGATGGGCGACTGGTCGACATGAACGACCTTGTCGACCAGATCGTCGCCGTCGACCCGGGTGTGCCGGCCGGGCACCGACTTCGCGCCGTTCAGCTCGCGCGCCAGATGCGTGTACAGGATGTCGTTGACCAGCGTCGACTTGCCGGAGCCCGAGACTCCGGTGATGGCCGTGAACACACCCAGCGGGAAGGACACATCGATGTCCCGCAGATTGTTCTCCCGGGCGCCGTGCACGGTGAGCTGCCGGCCCGGGTCGATGGGCCGGCGGATGCCCGGGGTCGGGATGGCCTTCTTTCCGGAGAGGTACTGGCCGGTCATCGACTCCTTGTTGGCCAGCAGTCCCTTCAACGGTCCCGAGTGCACGACCTTGCCGCCGTGCTCACCGGCGCCGGGGCCGATGTCGACCACCCAGTCGGCCACCTTGATGGTGTCCTCGTCGTGCTCCACGACGATCAGGGTGTTGCCCATGTCACGCAGCCGGACCAGGGTCTCGATCAGCCGGTGGTTGTCCCGCTGGTGCAGACCGATGGACGGCTCGTCCAGCACGTACAACACCCCGACCAGCCCCGAGCCGATCTGCGTCGCGAGCCGGATCCGCTGGGCCTCGCCGCCGGAGAGCGTCCCGGCCGCACGGTTCAGCGAGAGGTAGTCGAGGCCGACGTCGACCAGGAACTTGAGCCGTTCGTTGACCTCCTTGAGCACCCGTTCGGCGATCTTCTTGTCCCGGTCGTTCAGCTTGAGCTCGCCAAGGAAGTCGGCGCAGTCGCTGATCGACAGCGCGGCGACCTCGGCGATGGACTTCTCCATGACCGTGACCGCGAGGACGATCGGCTTGAGGCGCGTGCCCTCACAGGTCGGGCAGGGGACCTCGCGCATATAGCCCTCGAAGCGCTCCCTGCTGGTGTCGCTCTCTGCTTCGGTGTGCCGCCGCTTGACGAAGGAGACCGCCCCCTCGAAGGCGGGGCTGGTGTAGGCGCGCTCGCGGCCGTACCGGTTCCGGTACCGGACCTCGACCTGAGTCTTGTGGCCGTACAGCAGGGCCTTCCTGGCGCGCTGCGGCAGTCCGGCCCAGGGGATGTCCGTACGGAACCCGAGGGCCTTGGCGAGGCCGCCGATCTGCCGGCCGAAGTACTCCCTCGTGTGGCCGTGGGACCAGGGGTGGATCGCGCCCTCGTCGAGGGACTTGTCCTCGTCGGGGACGATCAGCTCCGGGTCGACCTCCATGCGCGTACCGATACCGGTGCAGTCGGGGCAGGCGCCGAAGGGCGAGTTGAAGGAGAAGGAGCGGGGCTCCAGCTCCTCGAAGGAGAGATCGTCGTACGGGCAGTACAGATGCTCGGAGTACATCCGCTCGCGCTCGGGGTCGTCCTCGGGGAGGTCGACGAAGTCGAGCACGACCATGCCGCCCGAGAGACCGAGCGCGGTCTCCACCGAGTCGGTCAGCCTGCGCTTGGCGCTGTCCTTCACCGTGAGGCGGTCGACCACCACCTCGATGGCGTGCTTCTCCTGCTTCTTGAGCTTGGGCGGCTCGCTGAGCTGGATCGTCTGCCCGTCGACCCTGGCCCGGCTGTAGCCCTTGGTCTGCAGATCGGAGAAGAGATCGACGAACTCGCCCTTGCGCTCACGGATGAGCGGCGAGAGGACCTGGAACCGGCTGCCCTCGGGCAGTTCGAGCACCCGGTCCACGATGGCCTGCGGCGACTGCCGGGAGATCGGCCGGCCGCACTCGGGGCAGTGCGGCTTGCCGATCCTGGCGAAGAGCAGCCGGAGGTAGTCGTAGACCTCGGTGATCGTGCCGACCGTCGAGCGCGGGTTGCGCGAGGTCGACTTCTGGTCGATGGAGACTGCCGGGGAGAGCCCTTCGATGAAGTCGACGTCCGGCTTGTCCATCTGGCCGAGGAACTGCCGGGCGTACGAGGAGAGGGACTCCACGTACCGGCGCTGTCCCTCGGCGAAGATCGTGTCGAACGCGAGAGAGGACTTGCCCGACCCGGAAAGCCCGGTGAAGACGATGAGGGAGTCACGGGGGAGGTCGAGCGACACGTTCTTGAGATTGTGCTCGCGCGCGCCACGGACGATGAGACGGTCGGCCACGCCGGTCCGCACCTTTCTGAAGAGAACCAAGGGGCGGAGCCCCCTTCCCACACTAATGGGGGTCGCCAGAACGATGGATTGCCAAGTGGTCGATTGCCGGGCTTCGGAGCGCCGGGCGGAGATTGCCTACATGCCAGGATGCCTCTTCTGAGCTTATAGCACGTGCATTCGATTTATGGCTGCCCTTCACCGTCTTCACCCGATCGAGTGGCGGCGCTATCGTCGGCGCCATGATCGACCACGAGCGTGACCTGGCGGCTGTACGCGAAGCGACGGAGCGGCTCCTCAGCGCAGCCGCCCGACTGGACAACGCGGCCCTTTCGGCGCCGTCACGGCTCCCGGGCTGGAGCCGAGGACATGTGCTGGCGCATCTCGCCAGGAACGCGGACGCACTGGTCAATGTGCTCGAAGGCCGTCCCATGTACCGCGACGCCGCGACGCGTGACGCGGACATCGAGCGGGACGCACCCCGCGCGCTGGATGTCCAGCTCACCGATGTACGTAACACCGCCGACGGCTTCGAGCATTCCGCGGCCGCACCCGCGGACTGGACGCGCGTCATCACGATGCGCAACGGCGTCACGGATCTGGCGGCCCGCGTCCCGTTCCGCCGGCTGATCGAGATCGAGCTGCACCATGTCGATCTCGGTATCGGCCGCGAGCTCGAAGATCTGTCCGAGGAGTTCACCGAGCGCGAGACCCGCTTCCTCGTGGAGCGCTTCGCCGGGAACGCCGAGGTCCCGCCGCTGGCCCTGACGGCGCCCGACGGACGGAGCTGGCGCACGGGCCGTACGGAGGGCACCCCGCTCGCCGTGAGCGGAACCGCCGCGGACCTGATGGGCTGGCTCGCGGGCCGCAGGGACGGAGCCGCCCTGAAGTCTCCGGACGCCCCCCTCCCCGTACTGCCCCCGCTATAGGCTGACCCGTATGACGTACAGCGGAGCGGTGAAGGTCGGCGGACCGGCGGATGTGCATGAACTGCCCGCCCTGATGATCTCCAAGGTCGCCGTCGGGCCGATGGACAACAACGCGTATCTGCTGCGCTGCCGGGCCACCGGCGAGCAGCTGCTGATCGACGCGGCCAATGACGCCTCCACGCTGCTGACCCTGATCGGTGACGACGGCATCGCGTCCGTCGTCACCACGCATCGCCATGGAGACCACTGGCAGGCCCTGGCCGAGGTCGTGTCGGCCACGGGCGCGCGGACGTACGCTGGGCGGTACGACGCCGAGGCCATCCCCGTCCCCACCGATGTCCCGGTCGAGGACGGGGACACGATCCGCGTCGGTGAGATCGAACTCACCGCCCTGCATCTGGTGGGTCACACCCCCGGCTCGATCGTGCTGGTCTACGACGACCCGCACGACCACGCGCATCTGTTCACCGGCGACTGCCTGTTCCCCGGCGGCCCCGGGAGGACCGGGACCCCGGCGGACTTCACGAGCCTGATGGATGGGATCGAGACCAAGATCTTCGCGTCTCTGCCGGACGAGGCGTGGATCTACCCCGGCCACGGCAACGACTCCACCCTCGGCGCGGAGCGCCCGCACCTCGCGACCTGGCGGGCGCGCGGCTGGTAAGAGGCCGCGCGCACAGGTGGGGCGGCGTCCAAGTGAGTCCAAGTGACGGGGAGCGGCTCGGCCGATAATCAAGCGGCCCGGCCGATAATCACTCGATGACGGCCGGGCCGCGTCCCTAGACGTACTGGGGAGATCCCGACAACGCGGCGAGCGTGCGTGCCGGGCGCCGCCGGGCAGGCGGGACTTTGAAGACACGCCCTAGGATCGCCGCATGCCGACCCCCGCGTATCCGCCCAAGCCCCGGCCCGGCGACCGGATCGGAGTGGTCTCGCCGTCCTCCGGGCTGCCGGGTCGTTTCCCGCTGCCGTACGAACTGGGCCTCGACAGGCTGGCGAAGGACTTCGGGCTGGTGCCCGTCGAGTATCCGGCGACCCGCACGATGGGATCGACGCCCCGGGAACGGGCCGACGACCTGCACGCCGCCTTCGCGGATCCGACGGTGAAAGCGGTGATGGCGAGCATCGGCGGGGACGATCAGATCACCGTGCTGCCGCTGCTGGACCGGGAACTGATCCGGGCCCACCCCAAGCCGTTCTTCGGCTTCAGCGACAACACCAATCTGCTGGCGTATCTGTGGAACACCGGGATCGTCGGTTACCACGGCGCGAGTGTGATGTGTGAGCTGGGCCGGCCGGGCGCGATGGATCCCCTCACCGCGGAGTCCCTGCGGGCCGCGCTGTTCACCTCCGGCACATACGAGCTGCGCCCCGCCGAGCGGTTCCGCGATGTGGACGGCGACTGGGCCGACCCGGAAGCGCTCGCGGTGGAGCCGGTGACCCGGCCGGGCGGCGGCTGGAGCCTGTACGGACCGGAGCGCGTGGTGGAGGGCCGCAGCTGGGGCGGAAATCTGGAGATCCTCTCCTGGCTGCTGATGGCGGACCGGGAGATTCAGGGCGATCTCTCCGCCTACGACGGCTGTGTGCTGCTGCTGGACACCTCGGAGGACATGCCTTCCGCCGAGGAGGTGTTCTGGATCCTGCGCAGCATGGGCGAGCGAGATCTGCTGCGGCGCTTCCCCGCGCTGCTGATGGCTCGCCCCAAGACATGGTCGTTCGCGCGGCCGTACGGCCCGGAGGAGGCGGCCCGCTACGCGCGCGAGCAGCGGGCGGCGGTCCTGCGCGCGCTGGCCGCGTACGCCCCGGACACCATGGCGGTCTTCGACGTGGACTTCGGGCACACCGACCCTCAGCTGGTCATCCCGTACGGCGGCACGGTGCGGGTGGACGGGCCCGCGCGGCGCATCACCGTCACGTACTGAGGTCGGGTACCGGGCCGTACGGGAACGCGAGAGGGGGCGAGCGGCAGTGCTGCCGCTCGCCCCCTCTCCGTTCCGCCTGTTCCGTTCGGCCTGTTCGGCCTGTTCGGCCTGTTCGGCCTGTTCGGCCTGTTCGGCGAGGATCAGGCTTGGATGCTGTCCTTGCTGTCCTTGCTGTCCTTGCCGCTGTCCGTCTCGGCGGCGGCCGCGTCGCGCTCTGCCTGCTTCTTCGACGCGATCAGGCTGGTGATCGTGGTGACGATCAGAACACCGCAGATGACCGCCAGCGAGACCGGAATGGAGATCTCGGGGACTTGCACCCCGGTCTCATGCAGCGCGTGGAGCACCAGCTTCACACCGATGAAGCCCAGGATGACCGACAGACCGTAGCTAAGGTGCACCAGCTTCTTGAGCAGCCCCCCGATGAGGAAGTAGAGCTGCCGCAGACCCATCAGGGCGAAGGCGTTGGCGGTGAAGACGATGTACGGATCCTGGGTCAGACCGAAGATCGCGGGGATGGAGTCCAGCGCGAACAGCACGTCGGTGGTGCCGATGGCCAGCATGACCACCATCAGCGGGGTCAGGATCCGCTTGCCGTTGCTCCGGATGAAGAGCTTGGTGCCGTGGTACTTGTCGGCGACCCCGAAGCGCTTCTCGATGGACTTCAGGAGACGGTTCTCCTCGAACTCCTCTTCCTCGTCGTCCGAGCGTGCCTCCTGGATGAGCTTCCAGGCGGTGTAGATCAGGAACGCGCCGAAGATGAAGAAGACCCAGGAGAAGCTGGCGATGATCGCGGCGCCGGCCGCGATGAATATGGCGCGCAGAACCAGGGCGATCAGCACACCGATGAGCAGCACGCGCTGCTGCAGATGCGAGGGCACCGAGAACTTCGCCATGATCAGGACGAAGACGAAGAGATTGTCGACACTGAGCGACTTCTCGGTGATGAAGCCGGCGAAGAACTCGCCGGACGCCTGGCCCGTCCCGAACACCATCAGACCGAGGCCGAACAGCGCGGCGAGGGCGATCCAGACGATCGTCCAGATACCGGCTTCCTTCATCGACACATCATGGGGCTTGCGCCCGATGAAGAAGTCGACAGCGATAAGGGCGGACAGACCGAGAATGGTCAGCACCCAAAGGGTCAGGGAAACGTCCACTGTGCCTCCGGCTTCGTACGGCTACTGATCAGCGTCGTCGCTGCCGGAGGTCTCTTCCACCCGGACGGCTCTGCCGCTCCGGGCCGACGCCCCGGGATCGATGGCGATCCGTATTGACGGGCACGTCGCGATGTGGGAGTACTCCCCTCCGCTGCGAAGAAGAGTACAGGAAAGGCCAAGGAAAGGTAAAGAAATAGGTAAACGATCGCCAAGTGTGCAGGTCAGAGGAGGTCAGCGACGCCAGGAACGGCGAGCGGACGCCACCCGTTCCAGGACCTGGAACAGCACCCGGCTGCCCGGCGGCACCGCCGGTGGTTCGTAGGTCCAGGCATGGCCCACCCACGGATCGGCGAGGTGATCGTCCGGGACGGGGGTGACCCGGAGCAGCATGCGCCAGAGCGGATCGAGCACCGGTCCGTACGCGCTCGCGTCCTCGCGGTCCGCGACCATCAGCAGATGCACACCGACCGACGGACCCTCGTCGGCGAGATACCGCAGCTGGGTGACCGCGCGGTCGTCGAAGCCGTGCGGGAAGTCATTGACGATCAGCAGCTGCTCGCCGGTGTCGAGGCCGGGCGGCAGTGACTCGGCCGCCCCGCCCCGGATCGCCATCTGCACCAGATCCACCCGCCGGGTGAGCGTCGCGAGGACGGTCGCGACTCCCCCGGCGCCCGTCGCGGGCGGCTGGTCCAGCACCCCGGACGCGGTCAGCGGGGCCAGCGAGCGCGCCCCCGAGCCGGCCGGATCGATCACATGGACGGTGAACTCGCCGGGCGGGTGGACCGCCAGGAGGCGCGCGGCATGGGCGACCGCGGTGTCCATGGCCAGCCCGCGCAGCTGGGCGTCGTCCATCATCAGCGCGGCCTCGGAGCCGGAGCGACCGCTGTCGACCCAGAGCCCGCGCTCCAGGGGCAGCCGCACCAGCATCGGTATCCGCAGATCGGGGCGCTCGGGCAGATGGACATCGCCGAGGCGGAGCGCCATCGGCATCTCCATCGGAACGCGGTAGCCGTGCCAGACGGGGTTGTCCCAGCGGGCGTAGGCGGGCGGCAGCGCGGGCTCGACGACCTCGGACTCGGCGACGAGCTGGGCGAGATCGCGGTCGAGGACCTCGCGCGCCTGGCCCGCGAGCTGGTCGTGCTTGGCGCGGGCGGCCTCGCGGGCTTCGTCTCCCGCTCCGCCGATGCGCCGGCGGGGGTCGGAGAGGACGCGGTCCAGCTCCTGGTCGAGCCGCGACTCGGCGAAGTCCATGGCGCTGCGGTACGCGGCGGTCGTACGGGCCAGGTCTTCGAACATGCTCCAGACCTGGTTGTAGAGGCGCTCGTCCATGGACCAGCCCGTGGCGTCGCCCGCGACCGGACGGGGCGGCCGGCCCGGCTGCGCGGGGCCCGCGGCCGGGGGCGGAGTCGGAGGCGTGGAGGTACGGCGGCCCGGATGCGTGTAGTTGACCGCGCCGCCCGCGCCGGACTGCGGAGCACCGGACGACGGCGGTCCGGACGATGACGGCGCGGGGGCGGGCTGCGGGGCCACGGGCAGCCCCTCGGACCTGCGCCGCCCGCCGTCCGTCGCACCCGGCAGCGGTGTCTGTACGGCGCTGGCCAGATGGCGGGCCACCGCCTCCTGGATACCGGCGGCGAAGGCGCGGGCCTGCGCCAGGCCCTGGTCGCCGAAGAGCTCGGCGAGGCCGCCCGCGTACCCCTGGCCGACGGCCCGGACCTTCCAGGCGCCCTGGCGGCGGTACAGGTCCAGGGCCACGACGGCGGTCTCGGAGTCCAGTCCGGTGAGGGTGAAACTGGCGACCTCGGCACCCTCGGTGGAGGTGACGGCCGCGAAGGGGGCGGCGGTGGCGCCGAAGCGGTCGGGACCACCGACGCCCTCGGGGAGCGCGAGCAGCACACGCACCAGATGCACGCGCGGGGGCAGGGCGTCCAGATCGACATGGAAGCGCAGGCCCGCGGCGGCCTGGCGGGACACCTCGATGCCCGGGAGCGAGGGCGAACCGGGGTGGACGATCCACTCCGTGCCGCCCACGGTGCCCTGGGCGTCCGCGAGCGTGGCGCAGGCCATGAGCGGTGCGCCGGCCGTCACCCGGATCTCCAGTCGGGTGTGGGGCAAGGGGTGGTTCTGCCCCCGGACCAGCTCGGCCGTCATCGCCTCTGTCCCCTCATCGGTTGCGCGTCAGTGTTCAGGTGTGGGTAGTGAGTGTTCGGTGCTGGGTGTACCGCTGTGTACCGGTGTTCTGGTACGGATGCTCGCGTGCGGGGGGGGTGCGGTGTCACATCGGAGGCGCGGCAGCCCCCGGTGGCCCACGCCGGCCTCCGGGAGCTGCGTGTACGGAACGACGCCGTCGCCGTGTCCTACAGATGCGGCAGGATCGACGGCATCAGGTCCTGGAACGTACGGCCGTTGGCCGGGTTGCCGAGGGCCGTCATCTGCCAGCCGGAGCCGACGCGGTGGACCTTCGCCATGATCTGCGCGGTGTACTGGCCCCCGCCGTCGAGCGTGTAGCGGGCGAGCTCCTGGCCGTTGGTCTCGTCGACGATGCGGCAGAAGGCGTTCTGAACCTCCTGGAACGTCTGGCCGGTGAAGGAGTTCACCGTGAAGACGATCTGGTCGATATGGACCGGGATCCGCTGGAGGTCGACGAGGATCGCCTCGTCGTCGCCGCCCTGGCCCGCGCCGCCGACCAGATTGTCGCCGGTGTGCCGCACCGAACCGTCGTCGCTGACGAGATGGCGGAAGAAGACCACGTCGACCGGCTGCTTGTCGGCGAACAGCACCGCCGAGGCGTCCAGGTCGATCTCGCGGGTACGGGAGCCGAACAGGCCCCGGCGCGGGGCGGCCTGCCAGCCGAGCCCCATGCGCACCGCCGTCAGGGCGCCGCCGCCCTTCTTTTCCAGGCTGATGGCCTGACCCTTGGTCAGATTGACGCCAGGGCCTCCGGGCGCGCCGCCCTTGGATACGTCCACCACGCGCTGTCCCCTCTCGAATGGTTTCCCCCGCAACCGTCCGTATGCGGTTGCGCAGCACCCTACGCAGTCACGTGGACAGTGCAGGAGACTTGGACCGTTTTTGTGTCGGTCTTGCAACACACCAGGTGTCCCGGTGTGTCAGGCGAGCCCCGCCTCTCTCATCTGCCGCAATTCCTTCTTGAGTTCGCCCACTTCGTCGCGCAGCCGCGCGGCGACCTCGAACTGCAACTCGGCGGCGGCGGCCCGCATCCGGTCGGTCATCTCCTCGATGATCCCGGCCAGTTCGGCGGCGGGCCGGTCGGTGAGCACCGCGCCCTTGGCCCCCGCCTTGCCGCCCTTCGCGGGCTTCGCCCCGAGCGAGGGGACCGAGGCCTTGGCCGACTTGCCGTCCTTCGACTGCCGGTAGCCCGTGCCGAGGAGGGCCTCGGTGTCGACCTCTTCGCGCGCGATGGTCGCGACGATGTCGTTGATCTTCTTGCGGAGCGGCTGGGGGTCGATACCGCGCTCGGTGTTGTACGCGATCTGCTTCTCGCGGCGCCGGTTCGTCTCGTCGATCGCCTGCGCCATCGCCGGGGTGATCTTGTCCGCGTACATATGGACCTGGCCGGACACATTGCGCGCGGCCCGGCCGATGGTCTGGATCAGTGAGGTGCCCGAGCGCAGGAAGCCCTGCTTGTCGGCGTCGAGGATCGCCACCAGGGAGACCTCCGGGAGGTCGAGGCCCTCACGCAGCAGGTTGATGCCGACGAGGACGTCGTACTCACCGGAGCGCAGCTCACGCAGCAGCTCGACCCGGCGCAGGGTGTCCACATCGCTGTGCAGATACCGCACCTGGATGCCCAGCTCCAGGAAGTAGTCGGTGAGGTCCTCGGCCATCTTCTTGGTGAGCGTGGTCACCAGGACGCGCTCGTCCTTCGCGGTCCGCTCGCGGATCTCATGGACCAGATCGTCGATCTGGCCCTCCGTGGGCTTGACGACGACCTCGGGGTCGATCAGGCCGGTGGGACGGATGATCTGCTCCACGAAGCCGTCGGAGCGGGACATCTCGTACGTGCCCGGAGTGGCGGAGAGATAGACGCTCTGGCCGATCCGCTGCTGGAACTCCTCCCACTTCAGCGGGCGGTTGTCGAGCGCGGACGGCAGCCGGAAGCCGTGGTCGACCAGCGTCCGCTTGCGGGACGCGTCACCCTCGTACATCGCGCCGATCTGCGGCACGGTGACATGCGACTCGTCGATGACCAGCAGGAAGTCCTCGGGGAAGTAGTCGAGGAGGGTGTTGGGCGCGGAGCCGGGCGCGCGGTCGTCGAAGTGCATCGAGTAGTTCTCGATCCCCGAGCAGGAACCGATCTGGCGCATCATCTCGATGTCGTACGTCGTACGCATCCGCAGTCGCTGGGACTCCAGCAGCTTGCCCTGCTTGTCCAGCTCGGCCAGCCGGGTCTCCAGCTCCCGCTCGATGCCGTTGACCGCCTTCTCCATGCGCTCGGGACCGGCCACGTAGTGGCTCGCCGGGAAGATGTACAGCTCGTCGTCGTCGCTGATGACCTCGCCGGTGAGCGGGTGCAGCGTGGAGAGCGCCTCGATCTCGTCGCCGAACATCTCGATCCGGACGGCCAGCTCCTCGTAGACCGGGAAGATCTCGATGGTGTCGCCCCGGACCCGGAAGGTGCCCCTGCTGAACGCGAGGTCGTTGCGCGTGTACTGGATGTCGACGAAGCGGCGCAGCAGCTGGTCCCTGTCCAGCTCCAGGCCGACCTTCAGCGGCACCATCCGGTCCACGTACTCCTGGGGCGTACCGAGGCCGTAGATGCAGGAGACCGAGGCGACGACGACCACGTCGCGCCGGGTGAGAAGGGAGTTCGTCGCGGAGTGGCGCAGCCGCTCCACCTCCTCGTTGATGGAGGAGTCCTTCTCGATATAGGTGTCCGACTGGGGGACGTACGCCTCGGGCTGGTAGTAGTCGTAGTACGAGACGAAGTACTCGACGGCGTTGTTGGGCAGCAGCTCGCGGAATTCGTTCGCCAGCTGGGCGGCGAGCGTCTTGTTCGGCGCCATCACCAGCGTGGGACGCTGAAGCTTCTCGATCATCCAGGCGGTCGTCGCCGACTTTCCCGTGCCGGTCGCGCCGAGCAGGACGACATCCTTCTCGCCCGCGCGGACACGCCGCTCAAGGTCGGCGATGGCCGTCGGCTGATCGCCACTGGGCTGGTAGGAGCTGACGACCTCGAAAGGCGCCACCGTACGTTCGATCTTGGAAACGGGCCGCATGGATCCACCGTACGACCCCGCACTGACAGTGGGGTGGTGAGTGGCCCCGGATCACCCGGGGTGACCGGCCACTCACCCGTGTCACCAGTCGTGGAGGTCCTGGGAGCCGCGGCGCGGGGATCGGGCGGCAGTACGGTCGGCGTGCTCGCGAAGGGCCGGCCGCGGCCGGATCCGCTGCGCGGGCACTCCGCCGCGCCCGCACGGCCCGTTCACGGCACTCGCGGAGTGTGACCGCTCGGGACGGCCCGTCACCAACAAGGGGTCGACCAGCACCGCCACACCGGCGAGCAGGAGGAAGAACGCCGGGCCGACCAGCATCGGGGCCAGCAGTTCGGTGGGCGGGGCGCCGCCCGGGTCGTCGACGGCCCCGTCCAGATGGACGTGGACCGCGGCCATCGCGGTGTAGTGCATCCCGGTCGACGCGACGCCCATCACCGCGCTGGCGGCCAGCCCGGCCAGAAATCCGCGGCGCGAGACGACCACCCACAGCGCCGCCGTCGTCGCGATGACGGCGATCATGACGGAGAGCGCGACGGTGACGGTGTCGTATCCGATACGGCCCTGGAGCCGTATGCCGGCCATGCCGAGGTAGTGCATGGTGGCGAAACCGAGGCCGGTGATGATGCCGCCGGTGACGAGGGTCATCGGGGTCGTGCCGCGGTACCCCACGATGAAGATCCCCACCCCGACCATGACAATCCCCATGACAAGGCTGCCGAACGTCGTGAGTCGGTCGTAGCCGACCGGCACCTCGGAGACGCTGAACCCCATCATCGCGATGAAGTGCATCGTCCAGACGCCGGAGCCGATCGAGGCCGAGCCGAGCGCGAGCCCACCGGGCTTCCAGGGGTGTCTGGTACGCAGGGATCTCGCGGTGCAGCTCAGCCCCAGAGCCGCGCCGAGGCAGGCCATGAGAAAGGCCGCCACGGGTGTGACGAGACCGTAGCTGAATCCGTCGATCGTGCCCTGCATAGCGATATGCCCCTCGCCCCTCGTGCTCCCTGTACGAAAGCGCCGGCTCGGGCGAGGGTAGGACGGCCGGCCCGGTTCGCAAACAGACTACCGACGATTTGTCGACACGAAACGGCGCGGCCCCGCGGTACGGGCGGCCCAACGCCGGTGTGGCGTCATGCTCTCACTCCATCCTTACCGTTCATCCTTACGGTCCACGGCGTGACTTCACGTGGTGGCAAACCTTCGCCTGTTCCCTGTTGGCCGGGGCTGACAGGCTCGGGCCGACCGTCATCGCACGACGCGAGGAGTACACGTGTACGCACGCACCTCAGTGACAACGGCCGCCGCACTGCTGGGAGTCACGGCACTGGTTCTGCCCGGCGCCGCCACCGCGAGCGCGGACCCGGCCGCCGGGCCCAAGAGCGGGAGCCCGGTCGTCATCGCGCACCGAGGCGCCTCCGGCTACGCCCCGGAGAACACGCTCGCGGCCGTCGAAGCGGCCGGTGACCTGGGCATCGACTGGGTGGAGAACGACGTCCAGCGCACCAAGGACGGCCGGCTGGTGGTGATCCACGACGACAACCTCCTGCGGACCACCGATGTGGAAGAGGTCTTCCCCGACCGGGCCCCCTGGAAGGTCAAGGACTTCACGGCGGCGGAGATCGCCCGGCTGGACGCGGGCAGCTGGTTCGGCGAGCGGTGGGCGGGCGAGCGCGTACCGACGCTCACGCAGTATCTGGACGCCGTCGAGGACAACGAGCAGAAGCTGCTCCTGGAGATCAAGGCGCCCGAGCTGTACCCCGGCGTCGAGAAGGAGATCCTGCGGGTGCTGCGCGAGGAGGGCTGGCTCAGCCGCGCGCACGTCCGGAACAAGCTGGTCATCCAGAGCTTCAGCGCGGACAGCGTCCGTACGGTGCACCAGCTGCGCCCGGACCTCACGACCGGTTTCCTCGGCGCGCCCGCAGTGGCCGATCTGCCCGCGTACGCGGCCTTCACGGACCAGATCAACCCGGCGTACGCCGCGCTCACCGGCGACTACGTGGCCGCGGTGCACCGGCTCAAGGGCGCGCACGGCAAGCCGCTCACGGTGAGCACCTGGACGGTCAACGACGCGGCGGGCGCGGTGCGCGTCCGGGATCTCGGCGTGGACGGGATCATCACCAACAACCCGGACGTGGTGCGGGACGCGGTGGGCTGAGGCCGGGGGCCGGTCACAGGACCGTTGTCAGTGGTGGCCCGTACCGTGGACGGCATGAACAACTACGGGCAGTCGCCGGTGGAGTGGACGGTCGTGCCCACCGGCATCGGGCCGCTGCTGCTGGCCGCGACCGGCCAGGGGCTGGTGAGCGTCGTCTTCCATGTCGACGGACCCGTGCGGGAGAAGGCGCTCGGACAGCTGAGGGACCGGCTGGGCACCGAGCCCGCCGAGTCGGCGTCGGGACTGCTGGCCGAGCCGATACGCAGGCTGTCCGCGTACTTCGCGGGCGAGCTGCGGGAGTTCGGGCTGCCGCTCGACTGGTCGCTCTCCACGGGCTTCAACCGGCAGGTGCTGCGCGAGCTGGCGGCGGGCGTCCCGTACGGCACCGTGGTCGGTTACGGCGATCTGGCCAGGCGGGTGGGCCGGCCGGCGGCCGCCCAGGCCGTCGGCGCGGCGATGGGTTCCAACCCGCTGCCGGTGGTGGTGCCGTGTCATCGCGTGGTGGAGAGCGACGGCGGGCTCGGCGGCTTCGGGGGCGGCCTCGAAACGAAGCGGCGGCTGCTGGCCCTGGAGGGCGTGCTCCCGGAACCGCTCTTCTGAGCCGGTCCCCCGCTCGGGACTGTCTGGATCATGTGCGTTTAACGGCACTTGTCCACCGCCCATGCCGGGATTAGGCTTATTTGTGGAGAACCACCGCGCGTACAGCCCGGCGGGCAGTAGTCGTCTCCTCGGGGCGTTCTGCCCCGGGGACGGACACGTTCCGTAGCGGCGCGTCTGGACGGCACGTCGGTAGTGGCAGGCACCTCGGCCGGACCGCCCGAGCGGTAGCCGACTCCATCACACGCACAGGCCGAGTCATCCGCTGGACGAGGAGAGCCGAAGGGACGGCGAGTCAGGATGAGCGGAGGAAACAAGGCAGTCGCATACATCAAGCCGGGTGAGGTGGATGTGAGGACCATCGACTACCCGACACTCGAACTTCAGGACGGGCCGGGTGTGGCCCCCGCGAACGTAGGCCGCAAATGCCGCCACGGGGTCATCCTCAAGGTACTCGCGACCAACATATGCGGCAGCGATCAGCACATGGTGCGCGGCCGGACCACGGCACCCGAAGGCTTGGTCCTCGGCCACGAGATCACCGGTGAGGTCATCGAGCGCGGCCCCGACGTCGAGTTCATCAACGTCGGCGATGTCGTGTCCGTGCCCTTCAACATCGCCTGCGGCCGCTGCCGGAACTGCAAGGAGCGCCAGACCGGTATCTGTCTGAACGTCAATCCCGCCCGTCCCGGCGCGGCGTACGGCTACGTCGACATGGGCGGCTGGGTCGGCGGACAGGCGGAGTACGTGATGGTGCCGTACGCCGACTTCAACCTGCTGCGGTTCCCCGACCGTGACGCGGCGCTGGAGAAGCTGCTCGATCTGACGATGCTGTCGGACATCTTCCCCACCGGCTACCACGGCGCGGTGACGGCGGGCACGGGCGTCGGCTCCACGGTGTACGTCGCGGGCGCGGGACCTGTCGGTCTGGCCGCCGCGGCCTCGGCCCAGCTGCTCGGCGCCGCGGTCGTCATCGTCGGCGACCTCAACGCCGAACGGCTCGCGCAGGCCCGCAGTTTCGGCTGTGAGACCGTCGATCTCACCAAGGGGTCGGTGGAGGACCAGATAGCCCAGATCCTGGGCGAGCCCGAGGTGGACTCCGCGGTCGACGCGGTCGGCTTCGAGGCGCGCGCGCACGGCAAGGACTCCAAGGAGGCTCCCGCGACCGTCCTCAACTCCCTCATGGGTGTGGTCAGGGCGGGCGGCGCGCTCGGTATCCCGGGGCTGTACGTCACCGACGACCCGGGCGGCATCGACGAGGACGCCAAGAGCGGCACGCTGAAGGTCAGGCTGGGCCTGGGCTGGGCGAAGAGCCACACGTTCAGCACGGGTCAGTGCCCGGTGATGAAGTATCACCGCGGCCTGGCGATGGCGATCCTGCACGACCGGGTCCACATCGCGAAGGCCGTCAACGCCACGGTGATCTCGGTGGACGACGCCCCGCGCGGCTACGAGGAGTTCGACCACGGCGCGAGCCGGAAGTACGTGCTCAATCCGCACGGTGCGCTGAACGGGGTGATGGCCGCCTGAGTGATTCGCCGGGTGATTCCCGGGCGGCGGAGGGCGCGGTCGGCACCGCGCCCTCCGTCGGCGATGGCGCGGGTCCGCGATCGCCCGCCGGACCGCGATCGGCCGCGCGCCGACGTTTGCGTCCGCGCGGGATGTGCCATGGATGGGGACATGCCAGACATCACTTCGCTGCTCTCCCCCGAGGTACGGGAGGCGCTCGCCGCGCACCGTCCCGTGGTCGCCCTGGAGTCGACGATCATCGCGCACGGACTGCCGCGCCCGCGCAATCTCGCGGTCGCGGAGGAGTTGGAGGCGCTCGTACGGTCCAGCGGCGCCGTACCCGCCACGGTCGCCGTGCTGGACGGCCGGCCTCAAGTGGGCCTGTCCAAGGACCAGCTGGAACGGGTCGCCCAGGACAAGTCCGTACGGAAGCTGGGCCATCGCGATCTGGCGCCCGCGCTCGCGGCGGGCGCGAGCGGCGCGACGACCGTGTCCGCCACGGCGTTCCTGGCCGCGCGGGCCGGGATCCGGGTCTTCGCGACGGGCGGCCTCGGCGGGGTCCACCGCGGCTGGACCGACACCCAGGACGAGTCGGCCGATCTGCGGCTGCTGGCCAGGACCCGGATCACCGTGGTGTGCGCGGGCGTCAAGTCCATCCTCGACGTACCGGCGACGCTCCAGCGGCTGGAGACACTGGGCGTCGCCATCGTCGGCTACGGGACCGACCGGTTCCCCGGCTTCTATCTGGCCTCGTCCGGTCAGCCTGTGGACTGGACGGTCCGTACGCCCGGGGAGGTCGCGGCGGTGATGGCCGCTCAGGACGCGCTCGGTGGACCGGAGGCGGCGCTCATCGTCGCCAACCCCGTACCGGAAGCGGAACAGCTGGATCCGAAGCTGCACGACCAGGTGCTCGCGGAGGCGCTGACGGAGTGCCATGAGCGGGGTATCAGTGGCCAGGCGGTCACTCCGTTCCTGCTGGACCAGCTGATGCGGCGAACGGGCGGCGCCTCGCTGGAGGCCAATCTCGCGGCGGTGCGCGGCAATGTGTGGCTCGCGGCGCGCATCGCGGCGGCACGGGACGCTGACCGCGCCTCCGCGGCGGGCGGATGAGCACCGGCGCTCCGGATGGTGGGCTGCTGGTGATCGGGGACGTGGTCACCGATGTGGTGGCGCGGTACCGCACCCCGCTCGCGCACGGTACGGACACGGCCGCCGAGATCCGTACGCTGCCGGGCGGCGCCGGCGCCAACGCCGCCTGCTGGGCGGCACGCTCCGGGTGCGCGGACGTACGGCTCCTGGCGCGGGTGGGGGCCGAGGCACGGGAGTGGCACGAGGAGCGGCTGCGGCGGGCGGGGGTACGTACCCATCTCGTCGTCGACGACCGGTTGCCGACCGCGACGGTGATCTGTCTGGTCGACGCGTCCGCCGAACGTACTCTGCTCACCGACAGCGGCGCGGCGCTGCGGCTGTCTCCCGCCGACTGGTCGCCGTCGCTGCTGGACGGGGTCGGCCGGCTGCATCTCTCCGGATATCTCTTCTTCGCCGACACGAGCCGCCGACTGGCCTTCACCGCGATGGAGTCGGCCGGGGAGCGGGGCGTCCCGGTGAGTGTGGACCCCGCCTCGGCGGGGTTCATCAAGGAGCTGGGCACGGACCGTTTTCTGGCGTCGGTCGGGGGCGTGGAGACGCTGCTCCCGAACGCGGACGAGGCCAGGCTCCTCACCGGGCTGACGGGCGTGGCGGACGCCGCCGCCGCGCTGAGCCGGCGGGTGGGGGTGGCGGTGGTGACCCTGGGCGCGGACGGCGCGCTGGTGGCCGAGGCGGGGGCCGTCACGGCCCGGGTTCCGGCGGCCCCGGCACGTGCCGTGGACTCGACCGGTGCGGGCGACGCCTTCACCGGCGCGTTCCTCACGGCCCGGCTCGCGGGGGCGGACCCGGTGGCCGCCGCGGCGGCGGGCTGCCGGGCGGGGGCGCGAGCGGTCGCGACGGTGGGTGGCCGGCCCTGACTCAGGGCTCAGGGGTCCTCTGGAGCCCACGAGCTCAGGGGCCCGCTGAAGCCCACGAGCTCAGGAGTCCGCCGAAGCGCACGCCGTCCGAAACCCGTTGCCCGAGACCCGTTGCACGAGACCGTTGTCCGAGAGCGCCCCACGCGAGGCCGCTATCCGAGACCGCCCCACGCCGGATGGCGCGGATCGTCCGTCCGTACGACCACATCGGCGGCCTCGGCGGGGTCCGCCTCCCGCTCGTACCGCTCGAAGGCGGGAAGCGTCCAGCGTTCACTCTCGTCGGTACGGCGCCGGAGCGCGGCCGGTGACAGCCTCAGATGCACCGTGAGGTCGAACGGGAACCAGTGCCCCAGCAGCAGCGGGCCGTGCAGCACCAGCACACCGCCGGGCGCGAGTTCGCTGTGCGGGCTGCGGGTCGCGCGGTCGGTGGCGGGGTCCCAGAGGTCGGGCAGCACGCGCCCGGTACCGCCGGGCTCCAGCGGCCCGAAGACCTCCCGCCACAGCGCCCCGGTGTCGAACCAGCCGCTGTAGTACGACTCCGGGTCCTCGCGCCCGTACTCGTACCGCAGCGACGCCGGCCGCAGGAACCCGGCGGTCCCGACGACCAGTACCGATCGCCCGCGTACCCGCAGCGCCTCCGCGAGCGCGTCGGCCCGCTCTCCGGTCCCGGTGGCCGGTGCTCCGTCGATGGCGACACGGAGCCAGGGACCGCCGTCCGCCGCCCCGGTCTCCAGCACCCGGTCGGCGACGGCCTCGGTCAGCCGCTCCCACGTGATCGCTTCGAGTCGCACCCGCCCATCATCGTCCAGCGGCGTTCGGTCATGGCGCCCCGGCCCCCGTCGGTCGGCGGCTCTCAGCTTCCGGCCACGGGAAGGGTCTGCTCGGCCCAGATGGTCTTGCCGCCCGTGCCCTGGCGCGTGCCCCAGCTCTGCGTGAGCTGGGCGACGAGCAGGAGGCCACGGCCCCCTTCGTCGAACACGCGGGCCCGGCGCAGATGCGGGGCGGTGTTGCTCCCGTCCGAGACCTCGCAGATGAGGCTGCGGTCATGGATGAGGCGCAGTTGAATGGGGGCCTGGGCGTAGCGGATGGCGTTGGTGACCAGTTCGCTGACCACCAGTTCCGTGGTGAAGACGGCGTCTTCCAGCCCCCAGGTGGCCAGTTGCTCGGCAACGTCCCTGCGTGCCTGGGCCACCCCGGCGGGATCGAAGTCCAGCTGCCACGTCGCGACCTGGCTCGCGTCGAGTGCGCGGGTACGGGCGAGAAGCAGGGCGACGTCATCGGCGGGGCGGCCGGGGAGCAGCGTCTTCAGCACGTTGTCGCAGGTGTCCTCCAGCGGCGCGGCGGGATGGGCGAGGGCGGTGCGCAGCGCGGCGAACGATTCGTCGATGCCCCGCACCCGCGATTCGACGAGGCCGTTGGTGAACAGGGCGAGCACACTGCCCTCCCGCAGCTCCACCTCGACGGACTCGAAGGGCAGATTGCCGAGACCGAGCGGAGGCCCCGCGGGCAGGTCGAGGAAGGCGACGGTGCCGTCCGGGGTGACCATCGCGGGCTGCGGGTGTCCGGCGCGCGCGAGGGAGCAGCGCCGGGACACCGGGTCGTAGACCGCGTAGAGGCAGGTGGCGCCGACGTCGCCGGCGCCCTCGGCCGCGGCACCCGGGTTCTGTCCGGTCGACGCCTCCGCGGCCAGCAGGTTGACGAGGTCGTCGAGGTGGGTGAGCAGTTCGTCGGGTGGCAGATCGACATCGGCGAGCGTGCGTACGGCCGTACGCAGCCGGCCCATCGTGGCCGACGCCTGAACGCCGTGGCCGACCACATCGCCCACGACCAGGGCCACCCGCGAGCTGGACAGCGGGATCACGTCGAACCAGTCGCCGCCGACTCCGGCTCCCGAGTCCGCGGGGAGGTAGCGGAAGGCGAAATCGACCGCGGCGTGTTCGGGCAGCGCGCGCGGCAGCAGGCTGCGCTGAAGGGCGAGCGCCGTCTCGCGTTCGCGTGTGTAGCGGCGGGCGTTGTCGATACAGACGGCCGCCCGCGCCGTGATCTCCTCGGCGAGCAGCAGATCGTCCAGCTCGAAGGGAGCGGGGCTCCGGTGACGGTGGAAGGTGGCCACTCCGAGGATGACGCCACGAGCGCGCAGCGGGACGGCCATCGTCGAGTGGAACTTGAATTCGCGCATTTTGGCGGCGCGCCCCGGATCGGTGATCTCCCAGCGGGCCACGGAGGAGTCCGTCACCCTCTTCATGACGCCCCGCTGCGTGAGCAGGGACTCGGCGGCGACCGAGCTGTCGGGGTAGAAGGAGGTGTCCCCGAGCTCGACGACGGATTCCGGGGCCCCGTCAAGGACGGACCGGCAGGCAATGCGCCGCAGCCTGACCTGACCGGGCCGCGGTCCCGGGGATGTCTCGCGGCTGCCCGTGCTGATCTCGGGGAGCAGATCGACCGTGACGAAGTCGGCGAGCACGGGGACCGCGACATCGGCCACTTCCTGCGCGGTGCTCGTGACGTCGAGGGCGCTGCCGATGCGGGTACTGGCCTCGTTCACCAGAAGCAGCCGCTGCTGGGCCCGGTTCTCCCTGGTCATGTCGTGTACCGCCACGACCACCCCGCGTGTCCGGCCGTCGCCGTCCCGTAGCGGGGCGATGGAGACCGACCAGGCGAACTCCTGGTCGCGGCCCAGCGGGCGCAGCGAGAATTCGAGGTGCTGTTGCTCGCCCGTCTCCAGCGCCCGCAGCATGTGCCGCTCGGTGCTGTCGATCTCCGGGGCGGGCAGGGCCTCGGGCAGCCGCAGTCCGCGTACGTCGTCCTCGGTGAGGCCCAGCAGGCCTTCCATGTCCTCGCTCACGTGCCGCAGCCGCAGCCCTGTGTCATGAACGGCCATCGGACAGGGCGCCTGCAGGAAGACCAGTTCGAGCAGGTACGGGTCCTCCAGATGCGGATCCTCCGGGCGCGGGGCCGTCCGGGGCAGCGGGGAGACGAGAAACCACTCGGTGGCGCCGTCGTCCGTCGTACGGCGGTGTGCCAGCAGCCGTACATCCAGACGCTCGCCGTTCCGGTGCAGCAGCGTCACCGTCCCGCTCCATCTCTCCGGCAGGGCGGCCGGGTCCAGCGCCGCCGGATCGAGCGTGCCGGTACGGGACCGCGCGGTCGCCCCCTCCGCGAGCAGCCGGGCGGCCGACCGTCCGATGATCTCCGACGGCCAGTGGCCGAGCAGCCTGCGCGCACCCTCGCTCCACCCCGTTACGGTGCCTCGCGCGTCGATGACCGCCCTGGCCGTGGCCGCCTCGTCAAACGGATCGGCCGGCTCATCGGGTGGACGGATTTCGTGGGGATCGTTCGACCGGACGGGCTGGTCGTCCCGCGCGGAGTCCGGTCGCCTCATCGTCGCTCATCTCACCCTGCCTGGACCCAACCGCCGGGGAAACGAGATCCCGGCCCCGGCGGGCCTCCAGTGGCTACTGACGCCTCCAAGTATGGCATTCGTGACGAATTAGGCTATTTCTGTCACCGTCAGCGGTACGCCAAAATATGTCGGCAGTACGTCGGCGATACGCGGCACGTAGCGGTATACCGACAGGACGTCGGCGGTACGTCAGCGGTACGTTGGCCGGTACGCTGGCAGCGGAGGACGCCCCTCTGCTCACTCCCCCCGCAGCACCTTGGCCAGCGGCCCGTCGCCCGACACCTCGATCCGTCCGTCCCGCACCCCGTCCCCCACCGTGAGCGCGCCCCCGCTCAGCGCGCGGCAGGTGTCGGCGTCGAGCATGAGGCGGGCGTCCGGGCTCTCCGCCGGCCCGTCGCCGTACACCGGATCGCCCGCGCCGAGCCGTACATGGAACGCCCCTTCGTCCAGCCGGACTTCCACCACACCCTCCCCCATCCCGCCGCCGACGCCCGAGCCGGCGGGGCCCGACAGCCCGTCCAGCACCGGAAGCAGTGGTACGGCGAACCAGTGCGCCCGTACGGCATCGGTGGGCCTGCGCTCCTCCAGCGCCGGCGCGCCCCACTCCGCCAGAGCCGTGAGAACCGGCAGCAGCCCACGCCCCCGCTCGGTCAGCTCGTACACATACGCCGCGGCCGGGGGCGGCAGCTTGCGGCGCAGGGCCAGGTCATCGCGCTCCATGTCCTTGAGCCGTGAGGCGAGCACATCCGTGCTGACACCCGGCAGATCGGCGTGCAGATCGGTGTACCGGCGGGGGCCCGCCAGCAGCTCCCGGACGATCAGCAGGGTCCAGCGGTCGCCCACGGAGTCGAGGGCACGGGCGGTGGCGCAGTACTGGTCGTAGCTTCGGCGACGTGACATGTGACGGATTCTAGACATGTTGTTGGACTTTCCAAGCTCGGACTTGGTAAAACCAAGTATCGCACCAAGGTCTGGGAGGCCACCGCATGGAATTCCGGCAGTCGAGCAAGCTCAGCGAGGTCTGCTACGAGATCCGCGGCCCGGTGATCGAGCACGCCGACGCCCTGGAGGAGGCAGGCCACAGCGTGCTGCGTCTCAACACCGGCAACCCCGCGCTCTTCGGGTTCGAGGCGCCGGAGGAGATCCTCCAGGACATGATCCGGATGCTGCCGCGGGCGCACGGCTACACGGACTCGCGCGGCATCCTCTCCGCGCGCCGCGCCGTCGCCCAGCGCTACCAGACCCTGGGGCTGCCCGAGGTCACGGTCGATGACGTGTTCCTCGGCAACGGCGTCTCCGAGCTGGTCTCCATGGCCGTCCAGGCGCTCCTGGAGGACGGCGACGAAGTCCTGATCCCGGCCCCTGACTTCCCGCTCTGGACCGCTGTCACGACGCTGGCGGGCGGCCGTCCCGTGCACTATCTCTGCGACGAGTCCGCGGAGTGGTACCCGGATCTGAACGACATGGCGTCGAAGATCACCGACCGTACGAAAGCCGTCGTGATCATCAACCCCAACAACCCCACGGGCGCGGTCTATCCGCGCGAGATCATCGAGGGCATCATCGATCTCGCCCGCCGTCATCAGCTCATGGTGTTCGCGGACGAGATCTACGACCAGATCGTCTATGACGACGCGGTCCACCACACCGCCGCGGCCCTCGCCCCCGATCTGGTGGTCCTCACCTTCAGCGGGCTCTCGAAGACATACCGCGTGGCGGGCTTCCGCTCCGGCTGGCTCGTGGTCACCGGCCCCAAGCAGCACGCCCGCAGCTACCTTGAGGGCCTGACGATGCTCGCCTCGATGCGGCTCTGCCCCAACGCGCCCGCGCAGTACGCCATTCAGGCCGCGCTCGGCGGCCGGCAGTCCATCAAGGAGCTCACCGCGCCGGGAGGCAGGCTGTACGAGCAGCGCGACCGCGCCTGGGAGAAGCTCAACGAGATCCCCGGGGTCTCGTGCGTGAAGCCGAAGGGCGCGCTGTACGCCTTCCCCCGGCTGGACCCCGAGGTGCACAAGATCCACGACGACGAGCGGTTCGTGCTGGATCTGCTGCTGCGGGAGAAGATCCAGGTCGTACAGGGCACGGGGTTCAACTGGCCGCGCCCCGACCACTTCCGGATCCTGACGCTTCCCTACGCGGACGATCTCGACGCGGCCATCAGCCGGATCGGCCGCTTCCTGAGCGGCTACCGACAATGACCGGCGCACCTGTGTACCCGTGACAACAAAGGAGCGGACCCGGGGGCGTAGCCGGCCCCCGGGCCCTGAGATGCCGCCCATGTGGCACGCCGGCACGTTTAAGAACCCAGGTCATTCATGAAGTCGTCGCGTCCTGCCTTTGGACCACCGCGCATCGAGCTGCGCAGGCCGGACTTGAACCGGCATTTCGACGTCCGGGGCCTGGGCCCGTTCGATCCGGCGATCGGCGGCGAATGCTGAGTCTGGAGCAATAGTCTGAGATTGATCGCGGTCTGCCTCTGCCCGTTGGGCTACCGCGGCCCGTCCATCCTTGCGGATGTGCCGCGGGGAGGACTCGAACCCCCACTGGAACCGCGTCGTCACGACAAGCCTCAGTTTCAGCTTGCGCTCCTCGCGCACCCCGGCCGCCCTCAAGGGCAGGCCGGGGAATCATTGAGGCTACCCGAACAGGTAGCCGAACACAGCGTCCCCCACCCGCTGGTCGGTGACCTCCGCGCCGTTGGCCTCCTCGCGGGCGAACTTGACCGCCTGCTGAAGCTTCTCGACCCGGTCGAGCAGCTCGTTCACCCGCCGTGCGGGCAGCGCGCCGCTGAATTTCACCGTGGTCCAGTACCCGATCGGTATGTCCTCGTAGTACACCTCGACCTGGGCCGGGTGCTTCTCCGTGGCCTCGGCCTTCACATGGTTACGGGGGACCTTCTTCGTACGGAGCGTCCGGACCGCCTCCGTCTTCCACGCGTCGGTCGACGGATCCTGGCTCCAGGACTCCGACGCGTCGAGCACCGGCAGCTTGCGCACAAAGGTGTTCAGGTCCGTCAGCTGCTTTTCGAGGAAGAGCAGATAGGCCACGGGCACGTCGCTCACCAGCACCCGTCCGTCGACGGTGACATCGGCGCGCGCCGTGCAGTTCGCCCAGTCCTTGGTGGCGGTCACATCGAACAGCCGTGTCAGGGTCTTCGCGGTCTCGCGCAGTACGTCCTCGGCCTTGACCTGGACCCGGGTGGACTCGGGCGGGAGCTGCTCGCCCTCCTCGTCCTTCGTCTGGTACGTACGCGAGATACCCGCCAGCAACGCCGGCTTCTGGAAGCCGTGATGAGCCGCCGTCAGGTCCTGATGCGCCTTGGACTTGACGCCCTTCTCCACTGCGATGATCTGATTGAGTTTCGCCACAACGGGGACGTTAGCAAGGCCAACACCCGCCATCGAACGAATTACCGGTTCTTACCGGTTCGCCGGAGGGCTTGGCACCTGACGGCTCAGAACCTGAGGGCTCAGTACCGGGCGGCTCAGAACCGGGCGACTCAGAACCGTACGGGCAGCGCGATCAGGCCCCGGGCACGGGGCGAGGGGCGCCACCGCAATTCCTCGTACGGAACGTCGAGCGCCAGCCGCGGGAAACGCTCCAGCAGCGCGTTGAGCGCGATCTCCGTCTCCAGCCGGGCGAGCGGCGCGCCGAGGCAGTAGTGGATGCCGTACCCGAGGGCCACCTGTCCCGCCGTATCACGGTCGAGGTCGAGCCGGTCGGGGTCGGCGAAGCGGTGCGGGTCGCGGTTGGCGGAGGCGAGGGACAGCATGACGGTCTCGCCCGCCGGGACCGTCACCCCGCCGATGGTCAGATCCTCGACCGCGAACCGTCGGATCGCCAGCAGCGCGGGCCCCTCGTACCGTACGAACTCCCCGACCGCCGCGGCCGTCCTGCCCGGCTCGGCGCGCAGCGCCGCCAGTTGCTCGGGGTGCTGGAGCAGGGCGAGGACGGAGTTGCCGATGAGCTGGACGGTGTTCTCGTACCCGGCGAAGAGGATGAGGAAGGCCAGCGACATCAGCTCGTCCTCACTGAGCCGGTCGCCGCCGTCGCCACTCGACGCCCCCGCGTCACCTGGCGTCTCGTCGCCGGTCTCTCCACCCTCGTCACGCACCGCGATCAGCGCGGAGAGCAGATCGTCCCCGGGCTCGGCCCGCTTGTGGGCGAGCAGTTCGGTGAAGAAGGCGAGCATGCCGACGATCGCCTCCTTCATCCGCTCGGGCCGCGCGGGATCGGGTGCGATCAGTGCGTCCGTCCACTCCCGGAAGTCACGGCGGTCACGCGGGGGCACACCCAGCAGTTCGCAGATGACGACGATGGGCAGCGGTGCGGCGTACGAGGCGATCAGATCGGCACGACCGCCGGATTCGAGGGCGTCGAGCAGCTCGTCGGCGGTGCGTCTGACCGGCACCCGCAGCTCCTCGATCCGCCGCGTGGTGAACGCCCGCGCGACGAAGCGCCGAATACGGGTGTGGTCCGGCGGATCCATGTTGAGCAGGTTGGCATCGAGGGCGGGCGGCAGTCCGAAGCCCCGGTAACCGCCGGGCAGCGCACGGCTCTTGTCGAGGGAGAGCCGGGGATCGGCGAGCCACTGCCGTACATCCTCGTAGCGCGTGACGATCCAGGCGGGCCGTCCGTCGGGCCCGACGATCCGCTGGACGGGCGCGGTCTCACGGAGCCGTGCGTACACCTCGTACGGATCCGCCAGCAGCTCACCCGTCGGATCGTAGAGCGACTGCGGTGACGTGCCGGATTCCGTGATTGCCATGATCCCATCGTAAACCGCCCGGCCCGAACAACCCGCCGCGAACAACCCGGCCCGAACCGCCCGACGAGCGGCGGCTGTTGACGGCGGCGGTCGGGGCACACCCCCGCGTGCCGGTCGGGGCACGCCCCCGCGTGGAGATGACCAAGGGCACCGACCGGCCGGTTCACCCGATCCTTCCACTTGGCATGGACCTGCTCATGATCCTCGGCTACGCTCCGGCTGGCACCGCCTGAGAGCGCTCTCAGGCGCCTGCTGTTCCACCCCCACCATGCTGGAACACAGAAGGGCCACATCCCTTGAGACGTACGACAGTGATACGCACCGGTCTGTCCGCACTCCTCCTCCTCGGCACCTGGGCCGCCGCCGGGCTCGCACCGGCCGCCGCGGCCCCCTCCCCCACCTCCGAAGCCCCGGCGTCCGCCGGTCTGCTCACCGCCATGCAGAAGGATCTCGGCCTGACGGAGAGTCAGGCCAAGGCTCGTCTGGCCGCGGAGAAGACGGCGACGGCTGTCGAGGGCAAGGCGAAGCGCGCGGCGGGAGCCTCGTACGGCGGCTCCTGGTTCAACCCGGACAGCGGCACGCTGACCGTCACGGTCACCAGCGCCCAGAAGGCCGACGCCGTACGGGCGACCGGCGCGACCGTACAGCTCGTCAAGCACAGCGCGCGGCAGCTCGACGCGGCCAAGGAGCGGATCGACGCGCTCTCCGCGCCGGCCGGTGTCAGCAGCTGGCATGTAGACCCCAAGGCCAACCGCGTCGTGGTCAATGTCGTCTCGGCACAGAAGAACGACAACGATGTCCGTGACTTCCTCGACCGCGCCCGGCAGGCGGGCCCCGTCACGGTCAAGGAGACCGCCCAGGCTCCCCGGACCTTCGCCGCGGGCACCGTCGGCGGCGACCCGTACTACACCGGCAACGTCCGCTGTTCCATCGGCTTCTCCGTACACGGCGGCTTCGTCACGGCCGGCCACTGCGGCCAGGCCGGTGCCTCGGTGAGCGGCTGGGACGGCTCGTACATCGGCAACTTCCAGGGCTCTTCCTTCCCCGACAACGACTACGCGTGGGTGAACGTCGGCAGCGGCTGGTGGACCGTCCCGGTGGTCCTCGGCTGGGGCTCCGTCTCCGACCAGCTGGTCCGCGGCTCCAACGAGGCCCCGATCGGCGCCTCGATCTGCCGCTCCGGCTCCACGACCCACTGGCGCTGCGGCAACCTCCTGGCCAAGAACGAGACCGTCAACTACAGCCAGGGCGCCGTCCACCAGATGACCAAGACCAGCGTCTGCGCCGAGGGCGGCGACTCGGGCGGCTCCTTCATCAGCGGCGACCAGGCCCAGGGCGTGACCTCGGGCGGCTGGGGCAACTGCAGCAGCGGCGGCGAGACCTGGTACCAGCCGATCAACGAAATCCTGGGCCGCTACGGCCTGACACTCCACACGGCCTGACCGCCGACTCCGCCTGACCCCGTGGGGAGATCAGACCTACGGAGCGGGCGGACGTCGCGGGCGACGAGGCCGGGGGTACGGAGAGGGACCGCGCAGCGGTACGGCGCGGTCGTCCCGTACTCCCGGCTTCGGTCGTTCCGAAAGCCCCCTCGGCACCACCTCTCCGCACTGCCCCTCCGCACCACTTCTTCGCATCACCCCTCCGCGCTGCCCCTCTGCGTCACCGGCCGAGCAGGGCCGTCAGGGCGCCCACCGGGTCGGTGTCGGGGGTCCCTCTGGGCCACCAGTCCTCTCGGTCCCGGTCCGACTCATAGCCGTACCAGAGGGCGTCGCGGCCGAAGCGGAGCTGAAGCGACGAGGTGGAGAGGCGGTTGCGCCAGGGGCGGAAGTGGGGGAAGTCGGCGGCTGCCAGGGCGGGGCGGGCGCGGTCGAAGGGGCCTGCGGGCGGGTCCCAGGGCTCTTCCAGGACGGCGAGGCCCGCCAGGCCGCCCTGGCGCCAGGCCGCCACGGCGCGGGCCAGGTCGGTGGGGGTGCGGTCGAGCGCGGTGGCCAGGTCCCGGTAGAGGGCGCGAGTGGAGGCGGTCAGCCCGGAGCCGGGGTGGGCGGCGGCCAGCCGGACCGCGTCCTGCCAGGGCGTGAGAGCGCCGATGGGGTCGAGGCCGGTGGTCAGGAACGTATGGGCGCGGGCCGCCGCTTCGGTGGCGAGCAGGTCGAGAGCGAGCGGGTCGGGCGCGCCGGGGGTCTGCGGATAGACGGGTGGTCGGCCGGGCTGCGCCGGGACGGGGAACGGCGGCGGAAGCACCGGGCGGGTACGTGGCGCGAGGGCGACGCGTGCCTCGACCGTGGGCATCGGCGGCGCGGCGGTGGTCCGTTCGGCCGCCGAGCGGGTGGCGTTGCGCCGGGTGAGATCGGCCAGCACTTCGTGTTCACCGCGACCGCGCATCAGGAACAGGACGAACGGGTCCTCGTCGAGGAGTCGCGCTGTCTGGTAGCAGAGGGCGGCGGCGTGCTTGCACGGGTAACCGTCGTCCGGGCAGGAGCAGTCGGGGGTCAGATCGCCGCCGGTGGGGAGGAGATCCGCCGAGGCCGCGAGGGTGTGCGGCATGTCCTTGTCGAGCAGCGCGGCGATGTGGTCGGGGCGGGCCGCCGCGGCGTCGAGAAAATCCTCCCAGCCGGTGTCGTCGAGGGTACGGAGACGGATCTCCGTACGGTACGGACGGGGCCTCGAACCGTGGACGTACGCCATGACCCGGCCGGGCGTGACGGTGATCGCGTCGACATGGCCGCGGCCCGCGTAGGCACGGCCGCGCTGGAGGCGGGCCGTGTCGAGAGCGGTGTCCTCCATGGATTCCACCCACGCGTTGCCCCACCAGGTGGTGGCGAAGTCCCCCTTGGCGGCGGGTCGCGGGGGCAGCGCGGGGAATGTACGCCGACGGTCGTCGTGCCGCGGGACGGGGGCGCGGCGGGCGGTCATGACAGCCTCCGCAGGGAGACCAGATCCGCGAGATCCCGGTCGGTCAGCTCGGTCAGGGCCGCCTCGCCCGAGCCGAGGACCGCGTCGGCCAGCGCCCGCTTGGACGAGAGCATCTCGGCGATCCTGTCCTCGACTGTGCCCTCCGCGATCAGCCGGTGGACCTGCACGGGCTGAGTCTGGCCGATGCGGTACGCGCGGTCCGTGGCCTGTTCCTCCACGGCCGGGTTCCACCAGCGGTCGAAGTGGATGACATGGCCGGCCCTGGTCAGATTGAGACCGGTGCCCGCCGCCTTCAGCGAAAGGACGAAGACCGGCACCTCGCCGGACTGGAACCGGTCCACCATGCGCTCGCGCTCGTCGACCGGCGTGCCGCCGTGCAGGAGCTGGGACGGGACGGCGCGCGCCGTGAGATGTGCGGAGAGCAGCCGCGCCATCGATACGTACTGGGTGAAGAGGAGGACCGAGCCGTCCTCCGTGAGGATGGTGTCGAGCAGTTCGTCGAGGAGGGCGAGCTTGCCTGAACGGCCGGGGAGCCGGGCCGCGTCCTCCTTCAGATACTGCGCGGGGTGGTTGCAGATCTGTTTGAGGGCGGTGAGCAGCTTCATGACGAGGCCGCGGCGCGCGATGCCCTCGGCCGCCTCGATGGCGGCCATCGTCTCGCGGACGACCGCCTCGTAGAGCGACGCCTGTTCGCGGGTGAGCGCGACGGGGTGATCGCTCTCCGTCTTGGGCGGCAGCTCGGGCACGATGCCGGGGTCGGACTTCCTCCTGCGCAGCAGGAACGGCCGGACCAGCCGGGACAGCCGCTCCACCGCCTCCGCGTTGTCCACGTCCTTGATGTCGGCGCTCTTCGCGTTCTCGACGTTCTCCACGATCCGCGCGTGCCGCGCCCGGAACGCCTTGAGCGGGCCGAGTAGACCGGGGGTGGTCCAGTCGAGCAGCGCCCAGAGCTCGGACAGATTGTTCTCGACGGGCGTGCCGGTCAGCGCCACCCTGGCCGGCGCCGGGATCGTACGGAGCGCCTTGGCCGTGGACGAGAAGGGGTTCTTGACGTGCTGGGCCTCGTCGGCGACGACCATCCCCCACCCGTGGGCGGCCAGCGCGTCGGCGCTGCTGCGCATCGTGCCGTATGTGGTGAGCACGAAGCCGCCGGGGATCCCGTCCTCCGAGACCCCGGCCAGGCTCCGCCCGGTGCCGTGGAAGCGGTGTACGGGAACGCCGGGCGCGAAGCGGGTGATCTCACGCTGCCAGTTGCCCAGGAGGGAGGCGGGGCAGACGACAAGGGTGGGGGCCGTTCGGGCCCGGTGCAGATGGAGGGCGATGACCGTGACCGTCTTGCCGAGACCCATGTCGTCCGCGAGGCAGCCGCCGAGACCGAGCGAGGTCATCAGATCCAGCCAGCCGAGACCGCGCAGTTGGTAGTCGCGCAGGGTGGCCGCGAGGGCGGGCGGCTGGGCGATCGCGGCCGGGCCGGTGGTGAGACGGTCGCGCAGCGCGGCCAGCGCACCGGTCGGGACCGCTTCCACCGTCTCGCCGTCCACCTCGGCGGTGCCGGTCAGCGCGACGGCGAGTGCGTCGACCGGCTCCAGCAGGCCCAGCTCCCGCTTGCGCGCCTTCCGCACGAGGGCCGGGTCGACAACGACCCACTGGTCGCGCAGCCGCACGATCGGCCGGTGCGACTCGGCGAGCGCGTCCATCTCCTTCTCACTGAGAGGATCGCCGTCGAGTGCCAACTGCCAGTTGAACTTGAGCAGTTCCGCGCTGTCGAAGAACGGGGTGCCGTCGGTGGCCGGGCCGGGCGCGGGGCGGACGACCGCCGCGGCGGTCAGCGTACGGGCCAGCTCCCTCGGCCAGTGGACGGCGACCCCCGCGGCGGCGAGGCGGGCCGCCCCCGGGCCGAGCAGTTCGTACAACTCGTCCTCGGAGAGCGGCAGTGCGTCGGGGATGTCCCGCTCCAGCAGCCGGGCGAGCGGGGTCCAGACGCGGGCCGCGCGGCGCAGGGCGAGCATCGCGTCGATCCGGGCGCGCGGGCCGAAGCTCTCGTCGCCGTGGCCCGCCCAGAGCCCTGAGGCATCGATGACCAGGGTCGGGTCGGCCAGGCTGTGGATCTGGACCAGCGCGGCCCCGGCCCGCCGGGTGACCTGCGCCTCCTCGGCGCCGGGCGCGACATTCGCGCCGGTACCGGGGGCACGTCCCGCACGTTCAGCCCGGCCGGAATCCGCCTCCGTATCCGAGACCGGGTCCGTCTCCGCCTGATCGAAGAGGTCGTACGCGGAGAGGTCGAGGCGCAGCGAGACCCGTACCCCCGCGTCCATACCGGCCGCCGCCTCCGCGGCCCAGGTCCGGGCGCCCGGCAGATGCTGCGCCTCCCGGGCGGCGAACGGCGCGCCCGCGGCGTAGGCGGCGGCGGGCGTACGCGGCAGGGAATCCGCCACCGCGTCGAGGAACGCCCGTACCAGCGCTTCCGGGTCGGGCAGTTGAAGCGGGCTCAGATCAGGGACCGGTACGGCATGGGCCTCGGGAGGCATGGCCGCGGCGATGGCTCTCAACTGCGCGATGTCATCGGCGTCGAGCGGCCCGGCGCGCCAGGCGTCATGGTCGGACGCGGTGAGACCGGGCAGCAGTCTGCCGCGCCCGGCCAGTTGGAGTGCGTGCAGCGCGGCGGCGCCCCAGCACGCGGCGGCGGGATGCGCGGCCCTGTCGCGCCGGGCGCGCACCAGCAGCGGGATGGCATCGGCGACGGACAGCAGCACGGCGGGGACGGCGCGCGTATGGACATCGTCCCCGTTCCCGCCATCCTCGCCGCTCTCGCCGTCCCCGCCCGCCTCACCGTCGCCGTCGTCGCCGCCATAGCCGCCATAGCCGCCGTCGCCTCGACGCCGTACGACCGTCAGCTCCCTCGGCCCGAGCCCGGTCCCACCCGGATCACCCGACGCACCCGGTGCCGTACCGGCTTCCCCGAGGGCACCGGCGGGCAACTCCCCCTCCGGGGACCAGAAGGCGACCCGCCCCTCACGCGGCAGTCCGGCGGGCAGGAAGACGGCGGCGCAGCGGGCCAGGGCCGCCGTCGCGGCATGCGCGGACGAATGCGTGGGGATATGCACGGATCGCGTCATGGTCACCGACTCCCTCCCGGCCCGGGATCACCTCAGGATCTGATTCCTCTGCGAGTCTAGGCCGGGGGTCTGACAGGTCGATCTCGGCATCACGTTTCCGCAGCTCAGCGGGTGGTCCGAGGGCGGGCAGCGCAACGGACGACCCCGCGGTGCGCGACCGTGCCACCGTGGGATCGTCCGGGTTTCCGATCCTGGACGGACCTTGCGGAGGAGATCTTGAGTAACGCGTACTGGGGAACGGGCGGCGAGGAACGGGCTCAGACCGGCTGCGCGTCCTGCCGCTTCGGTGGCGTCTCGTCCAGGGGCGCCGCCGACGTGGGTACGGACGGCACCTTGGGCCGCGCGGCGAGGTCGGGTGCGGCGAGATCCGGTGCGCCTGCTTCGGGTGCGCCGGCTTCGGTGGCGGCCGTCTCCGGTTCGATGGCGGGAGCGGGAGCAGGGGAGCCGTCGGGCTGGTCGGCAGAGGGCGACGGGGCCGCCTGCACGGCCTGTACCGCCTCGGCCGGTGTGGCGCGTTCGAGGAAGCGGAGCAGTTCGACGGGGAAGGGCAGGACAAGTGTCGAGTTCTTCTCCGCGGCGACCGCCACCACCGTCTGCAACAGCCGCAGCTGAAGCGCGGCCGGCTGGCCGGACATCTGCTTGGCCGCCTCGGCGAGCTTCTTCGACGCCTGCAGCTCCGCGTCCGCGTTGATCACTCGGGCACGGCGCTCCCGGTCGGCCTCCGCCTGGCGCGCCATCGACCGCTTCATGGTCTCCGGCAGCGACACGTCCTTGATCTCGACGCGGTCGATCTGCACGCCCCAGCCGATCGCCGGGCTGTCGATCATCAACTCCAGGCCCTGATTGAGCTTCTCCCGGTTGGACAGCAGATCGTCCAGATCGCTCTTGCCGATGATCGACCGCAGGGACGTCTGCGCCATCTGCGAAACCGCGAACCGGTAGTCCTCGACCCTGACCAGCGCGTCCGCCGCGTCGACCACCTTGAAATAGATCACGGCGTCCACGCGCACGGTCACGTTGTCCCGCGTGATGCCGTCCTGGGCCGGCACGGGCATCGTCACGATCTGCAGATTGACTTTGTGCAGCTTGTCCACGAACGGAAGGATCGTCGTGAATCCGGGTCCTCGGACTCCTTCCTGGAGCCTGCCGAGGCGGAAGACCACGCCCCGTTCGTACTGCCTGACGACTCGTGCGGCCGCCATCGCGTACAGCCCGCACGCGCATACCGCCGCTATGACAGCGATGACCAGTTCCTCGACCATCTTGGGCCCCCTGACGACGCCGGACCGAGGTGCTAATAACCACGGTATGCCTTGTATGACCGGCGGTCGAGAAGCGTGCGGCGGGAAATTACCGGGCCGTAGACGCGGGCTCGCCCAGGGCGTGTCTACAAAGTCCCGCCTGCTCGCCCCTCGGGCGGACTGCGCTACTTTGAAGACACACCTAGCCCGGCCGGCCGCGTATCTGGTGCCGCCGTCCCGGGGATCCGGCAGTGTGACCAGCAGGCTCACCCGCGCCGCCGGCCACAGCGCCCTCCACACCGGAAACAACACCGGCCACCCATACCCCCGCGGTCGAGTACCCCGCACAGACGAGGACCCGCTCATGTCCGTGACCCATCACCGGCGCCTCGGCATCGCTGCCGGGGCCGCGTTCCTGACCGTCACCGTCGCCGGCTGCTCCGGCCTCGGCCGGACCGCGGTGGGGACCGTTACGTACGACACCCCGCGCGGCCGGCACATCCAGATCTCCGACCCCGTGGTCAGGGGCTGCCACCGCCTCGCGCCCGGCGGTGCCGTGGCGGTCACGAACCTCACCCTGGTCGACTTCGTGATGTACGGGACGCCCGACTGCACGGGCAAGGGCACGACGTACCTCGCCACCACGCTGTCCGATGGGATCGCCCCCGGCGAAGGGCCGTGGCGCAGCTACACCATCGTGCACTGACCCCGGCGCGGACCCCGGGGCGCCGACGACCCCCGGCACCGACCCCGGCGTCCCGCAGCGCTGCGGGACGCAGCCCTACCCGCGTCCGCCGATCCGTGCGGCCAGCCCCGCCGTGTGGCCGCGCCGGACCCACGCGATCGCGGCCAGCGGCACGATCAGCACCACGGGCGTGAGAGCGTTCTGCCCCTCGAACACGGTCAGCTGGGTGATCAGGGCCCCGATCATCAGACCGATCAGGGCCAGCGCCGACACCCCGGACAGGATCGGTATCACCAGCGCTACCGCACCGGCCAGCTCCAGCGCCCCCGTCATATACATGAACCAGTCGCCGAAGCCGATCACGTCGAAGGACTCCTTGGCGGACGAGTGACCGATGAGCTTGGGCGCGGCGCTCGCGATCCCGAAGAACAGCGCCAGCACGATCTGGAGCACGCGGGCCGTGAGATGCGCCCGGCGCGACGGACGGGCGCCCTCCGGGACAGCGTCCGCGGCAGCGGCGGTGTGGACGACGGGCGTGGTGGTGGACGCGTCGGACATGGTTTCGTTCTCCTCCGTTGGGCGCGGGTCGCGCTTCACGGAGATAGACGGGCCGGTCTCCCGGAACTCATCGGCCACTGATGAGTTCCGTTGAGCTCTGTGCCCCTTCGACACATAGAGGGTCAAAAGCCGCGAACACGGGTAGGGGGTTTTAGGGGCGTTCGGGAGGTGGAGAAGTCATGCGCACCGGAAATGAGCCGGTCACCGCGCGCAGTGCGCTGCGAACGCGGTTCTGGCTGAGCGTATGGGGTCTGATCTGGACCGCGTTCGGTACGACGGCGTTCGCGATCGCAGGGCGCTTCGGGTGGGCACTCGCCTGCGGTGTGCTGCTGCTGATCGTCGTCACGGATCTGGTCCTGGTCCTGCGGCACCTCCGGCAGGGATCGCGCTATCAGCCGGGCAGGGACGTCCCGCCGTACGAGCCGGGGCGCCATGGCTCGGATCCGGATCGCGAGCGGAGTCTCGACCATGATCTCGGCAGTCGCGTCCGCGAATGGATGCGCGAGCCGGACCCGGCGCAGCGCGGTGGCCGGACCCGCCATCGCAGCATGCACGGACACCGCCCATGACCGGCTCCGTACGCCTGGCCGCTCCGTACGGTTGACCGGCTCCGTACACCGTTGACCGGCGCCGTACGTCAGTCGCCACGGTCAGCCGCCGTACGTCAGTCGCGTCAGCCGCCGCTGTCAGTTACCGGCGTGCGGGTCCGCGTCGAACTGGGCCGCCTTCACATACTCCGGCTTGGGATCCAGCGCCGCCGCCAGCCTGAAGTGGCGTTTCGCCTGCTCGGGCCGGCCTGCGCGCTCATAGGTCCGGGCCAGCGCGAAATGGGCGAACGCGTTGTCCGGCTCCCGCTCCAGCACCAGCTCGAATTCGAGTTCGGCGGGCCGCAGTTGGGCGGCGGCGAAGAACGCACGGGCGCGCAGCAGCCGGGCCGCGGTGTTCTCCGGATGCGCCGCGATCACCGAGTCGAGCAGCTTCACGGCCCCGCGCGGATCCCGAGCGGCCAAGAGTTGCTCCGCCGCGCGGTAGTCGATGACGTGGGTTTCCGGACTCTCGGGCACGGTCGCATCCTTCCCTAGCTGCGCGCGTTCAACGCCGCGTATGACAACGCTATTCCTCATATCCGCCGACGCCGGCCGTCAGCTCTCGGTCGCAGCGCGCTCCCTCAGCGTCTGCCATACCCGTCTGACCTGCGGTTCCAGCTGCTCCAGCGGACCATCGTTGTCGATCACGACATCCGCCGTGGCGCGGCGCTGCTCGCGGGTGGCCTGGGCCTCCATCCGCTTGCGGGCCTCGGATTCGGCCATTCCCCGCAGCCGTACGAGCCGGTCGAGCTGGGTCTCGGGCGAGGCGTCCACGACGACGACCAGGTCGTACAGCGGCGTCATGCCGTTCTCGACGAGCAGCGGCACATCGTGCACCACGATCGAGTCCGGTCCCGCCGCCGTCTCCAGCTCGGCCGAGCGTGCGCGGACCAGCGGGTGCACGATCGCGTTCAGTGCGCGCAGCCGGTCCGGATCGCCGAAGACGATCCCGCCCAGTTTCGGCCGGTCGAGACCGCCGTCCGGAGTCAGTACGTCCGGTCCGAATTCGGCCACCACCGCCGCAAGACCGGGTGTCCCCGGCTCAACCACTTCGCGCGCGATCCGGTCGGAGTCGATCAGCACCGCTCCGAAACTGGTCAGCAGACGCGAGACCTCGCTCTTACCCGAACCGATTCCGCCCGTGAGTCCCAACCTCAGCATGCGGTCAGCCTAGACGGGCCGGGGCTGGGCGGGACGGGCGCATCAACAGCGAGCGGCCGTACGGCTCCCGAGGGAGTCCGTACGGCCGCCGCGCCGCTGTCTCGGACCGGCCGAACACCCGGCCGGGGCCGCCGGGTTACGCGCCGCCCTCGCCCTCCCGCTCCGCGAGGAACTTCTCGAACTCGCGGCCGATCTCATCGGCGGACGGCAGCTCCGCGGGCTCGGCGACCAGATTGCCGCGGGTCTCCGCTCCCGCGATCGCGTCGTACTGGTGCTCAAGCCCCTGCACCATCGTGACCAGCTCTTCGTCCCCCTCGCCCAGTTGCCGCTCGATCTCGGTCTGGGTGCGCTGCGCCTCCGTACGGAGCGAGTGCGCGACGCTCGGCAGCACCAGGCCGGTCGCGGCCGTGATCGCCTCCAGGGCGGTCAGCGCCGCGTCGGGGTACGAGGACCTGGCGACATAGTGCGGTACGTGGGCGGCGACCCCCAGTACGTCGTGGTCCGCCTGCATCAGCCGGTACTCGACCAGCGACTCGGCGCTGCCCGGTACCTGTGCCTCGTCGAAGGGGCTGCGGTGGCCCGGCATGAGGTCGGTGCGGTTGCCGTGCGGGGTCACACCCACGGGGCGCGTATGCGGAACGCCCATCGGGATGCCATGGAAGTTGACCGAGAGACGCACCCCGAGGCGCTCCACGATCTGCCGTACGGCCGTCGCGAAGCGCTCCCACTCCACATCCGGCTCGGGGCCGGACAGCAGCAGGAACGGCGCGCCGGTGGCGTCCTGTACGAGCCGTACGTCGAGTGTCGGTGTCTCGTAGTCGGCCCAGCGGTCGCGCCGGAAGGTCAGCAGCGGGCGCCGTGCGCGGTAGTCGACCAGCCTGTCGTGGTCGAATCGGGCCACCACCTGGTGGGGCAGCGACTCCAGCAGGTTCTCGACGATCTGGTCGCCGGTCTCACCCGCGTCGATATAGCCGTCGAAGTGGTACAGCATGACCAAGCCCGCCGACTCCTGCGCCAGTGCCATGTCGACGACGGCGAGGCCCTTGGGCTCCCATTCGTACAAACCCTGCGGATCAAGCACGATTACCGCTCCTCCTCGTGTTCGTAACGAAGAACGCCCCACAGGGCGCGGGCATTCCCCGCGACCCGTGGCCCTAACCCCGTGAGCGAGACCGAACGGTGCGGGGCGTCGGGCGAGGAGGAGAAGTACCGGCAGACGCTCGCTCCCGGCCGTCCACCCCGTGTCGCCCTCGTCCTCGCCCCACCGCCGAGGCTTGGTCCAGACCTTGACATGCCCCTGCCCCGTCCCTACCGTCACGGGGCAGCAGCCAGTTCATGGACACAACCATCGTCCACATAAGAGAACAGAGTCGTCACCACTCGGCCCTCAACGGGAAGGCCCCCCATGCGCATCCGCACGCTGCTTCCTGCTCTGCTGACCCCTCTGCTCGCCACCGGCGCGCTGTCCCTCCTCGTCGCCCCGACCGCCGGGGCCGCCCCCACCGGTGCCGCCGCGATCATCCAGGTCTCGACCGCCGCCCAGCTCACGTCGGCCCTCACCGCGGCGCGTCCCGGCGATACGATCCAGCTCGCCGACGGCACGTACAAGGGGAACTTCAAGGCGACGACGCCCGGTACATCCGGCTCCCGCATCACCCTCACCGGTTCGTCCGCCGCGATCCTCACCACGGGCGGCGGGGGCTACGGCCTGCACCTCAACGGCGCCGCGTACTGGACCGTCAGGGGCCTCACCCTCACCGACGCCCAGAAGGGCATCGTCACGGACGGTGCAAACGGGGTCGTCATCGACTCCGTGACCGTGCACAACCTGGACATGGAGGGCGTGCACTTCCGCCAGTCGAGCAGCGACGGCGTCCTGAAGAACTCACGGATCTACGACACCGGCAACGACGGCCGCGGCATGGGCGAGGGCGTGTACGTCGGCAGCGCCAACACGCTGTCCGACCGCAGCGACAACGCGCAGATCCTCAACAACACCATCGGCCCGGACGTCGGCGGCGAGAACATCGACATCAAGGAAGGCACCACCGGCGCGCGCGTCATCGGCAACACCTTCGACGGCGGCGGCCTCACCGGCGCCAACTACGACGACTCCTGGGTCGACGTCAAGGGCAACAACGTCCTCGTCGAGGGCAACACCGGCAAGAACACCACCAACAACGGCTACGAGACCCACACCCAGCAGAGCGGCTGGGGCTGCGGCACGGTGTTCCGTTCCAACACCTCGGATCTGCGCGGCTCCACGGGCGCCAACCAGTTCGCCGTCAATGTCACCAACAACAGTTCGAGCTGCCGTACCACCGTCTACGGCAGCAACACCGTGACCGGAGGCAAGGGGCTGACGAACATCACCGTCACCCCCTGATCCGCCGGCCCGCCACGCGATCCGCGAGGAATCCACGCACGCGCACAGCCCACGCACGCGTAAGGCCCGCTCCCCCGGGGGGAACGGGCCTTACGTTCAGCCTACCTACGAAGGGGACCGGAGCGTCAGCTCTGGCCACCCGCCAGCTTCTCGCGCAGAGCGGCCAGCGCCTCGTCCGACGCCAGGGCGCCGGAGTTGTCCGCGGACTCCGAGGAGTACGAGCCACCACCCGCGGCGGCCGGAGCGCTGCCCCCGCCGGCGGGCGCGGCAGCACCCTCGGCAGCGGCGGCCTCGTCGGCCTCGCGGGACTTGATGACCTGGGCCTGGTGCTGCTCGAAGCGCTGCTGCGCCTCGGCGTACTGGCCCTCCCACGCCTCGCGCTGGGTCTCGAAGCCTTCGAGCCAGTCGTTGGTCTCGGGGTCGAAGCCCTCGGGGTAGATGTAGTTGCCCTGGTCGTCGTAGGACGCGGCCATGCCGTAGAGCGTCGGGTCGAACTCGACCGAGGCCGGGTCGCTGCCGAAGGACTCGTTGGCCTGCTTCAGCGAGAGGCTGATGCGGCGGCGCTCCAGGTCGATGTCGATGACCTTGACGAAGATCTCGTCGTTGACCTGGACGACCTGCTCCGGGATCTCCACGTGGCGCTCGGCCAGCTCGGAGATGTGCACCAGACCCTCGATGCCCTCGTCGACACGGACGAACGCGCCGAACGGAACGAGCTTGGTGACCTTGCCCGGGACGACCTGACCGATCTGGTGCGTCCTGGCGAACTGCTGCCACGGGTCTTCCTGCGTCGCCTTGAGCGACAGGGAGACACGCTCGCGGTCCATGTCCACGTCGAGAACCTCGACGGTGACTTCCTGGCCGACCTCGACAACCTCGGAGGGGTGGTCGATGTGCTTCCAGGACAGCTCGGAGACGTGCACGAGACCGTCGACGCCGCCGAGGTCCACGAACGCACCGAAGTTGACGATCGAGGAAACGACGCCGGAGCGGACCTGGCCCTTCTGCAGGGTCGTGAGGAAGGTCTGGCGGACCTCGCTCTGAGTCTGCTCCAGCCAGGCACGGCGGGACAGGACCACGTTGTTGCGGTTCTTGTCCAGCTCGATGATCTTGGCTTCGAGCTCCTTGCCCACGTAGGGCTGGAGGTCACGGACGCGGCGCATCTCGACGAGGGAGGCAGGCAGGAAGCCACGGAGGCCGATGTCGAGGATGAGACCACCCTTGACAACCTCGATGACGGTGCCGGTGACGATGCCGTCCTCTTCCTTGATCTTCTCGATCGTGCCCCACGCGCGCTCGTACTGCGCACGCTTCTTGGACAGGATGAGACGGCCTTCCTTGTCCTCCTTCTGGAGAACCAGGGCCTCGATCTCATCGCCCACGGCGACGACCTCGTTGGGGTCGACGTCGTGCTTGATCGAAAGCTCGCGGGAGGGGATGACGCCTTCGGTCTTGTAACCGATGTCGAGCAGGACCTCGTCCCGGTCGACCTTCACGATGACGCCGTCGACGATGTCGCCGTCGTTGAAGTACTTGATCGTCTCGTCGATCGCGGCGAGGAAGGCTTCCTCGTTACCGATGTCGTTGACCGCAACCTGCGGGGTGGTGGCGGTGGTCTCGGTGCTGCTCGTCATGTGGGAAAGGGCTCCGGTGCGGACAGTGAGTCGTAGGTACTGCTACGCCGAGAGCCTGTATCGCCTCTGCAGAAGTCGGACAGCCAAGGAAGCGCCGGCCCCGGACAGTAGGGAAAGCGCCTCGACAACCGAGGGAACTTGCATACAGATGCGAGCGCGGCTGCTACGTCTGAGGCGCGCAAGCCCGCAGCGCAACCTTTAGCATACGGGGGCAGCCGGGCACGGTCAATGCGCGAACGCCCCCACCGGGGGCGGAACCTCACATACCCGGCACAACCAGCGTTCCATGAGGCCAGAACGGCCCTATGACGACTCATCGCACACTACGACGACGGACACGATGATCCAAGAGCACGAACCCCAAACCGCTCGCGAAACCGCTCGCGAGACCGTTCTCGAGGCCGCGCCCGCCGAGCCCATGGGCGCGACCGAGGCGGAGCCCGAGGAGCCCGAGGCGACACGCCGCGAAAGCGGTGCCGCGGAGAGCAGCCGGGCCAACCGCGGCTGGTGGGACCGGAACGCGGACGACTACCAGATCGAGCACGGCACCTTCCTCGGCGACGACCGTTTCGTCTGGTGCCCGGAGGGGCTCGACGAGGTGGAGGCCGGCCTGCTGGGCCCCCAGGAGTCCCTGCGGGGGCTGGACATCCTGGAGATCGGGGCGGGCGCGGCGCAGTGCTCGCGCTGGCTGGCGGCGCAGGGCGCGCGCCCGGTGGCGCTGGATCTCTCCCACCGCCAGCTCCAGCACGCGCTGCGGATCGGCGAGGGCCGTTCGCTGAGCTTCCCGCTGGTGGAGGCGGACGCGGGCGCGCTGCCCTTCCGGGACGGCTCCTTCGACCTGGCCTGTTCCGCCTATGGCGCGATCCCCTTCGTCGCCGATCAGGTGGGGGTGTTCCGCGAAGTACGGCGGGTACTGCGGCCGGGCGGCCGCTGGGTCTTCTCCGTCACGCACCCGGTCCGCTGGGCGTTCCCCGACGAGCCGGGGCCCGAGGGGCTGACGGTCGCGGCCTCGTACTTCGACCGCACGCCTTATGTGGAGCAGGACGAGGAGGGCCGCGCGGTCTACGTGGAGCACCACCGGACGGTCGGTGACCGGGTGCGGGACGTGGTCGCGGCCGGATTCCGGCTGATCGATCTGGTCGAGCCGGAGTGGCCGGCCTGGAACACCCAGGAGTGGGGCGGCTGGTCCCCGCTGCGGGGGAACCTGATCCCCGGCACGGCGATCTTCGTCTGCGTACGGGACTGATCGGCGTACGGGACCGACTCCGCGTACGGGACCGAGCGGTGGCCGTACGGGGTCGTCCGCGCGTACGCCCCCGTACGACACTGTGCGGGTGATCCGCGACGACATCCTCGGCAGTCTGCCCGTACACACCGCCGTCCCCGCCCTGGAACGGGCCCTCGACGCGCACGGGTGCGCGGTGCTGTGCGCGCCGCCGGGGACCGGCAAGACGACGCTGGTGCCGCTGGTGCTGGCCGGGCTGCTCGGGGACGGCTCCGTGGCGCGAGCGGTACGGCGGGTGATCGTCGCCGAGCCGCGCCGGATCGCCGCGCGCGCGGCGGCCCGCCGGATGGCCTGGCTGCTCGGGGAGCGGGTCGGGGAGCGCGTCGGTTTCACGGTGCGCGGGGAGCGTGCGGTGGGGCGCGCGACGGTGGTGGAGGTGGTGACCACCGGCGTGCTCCTCCAGCGGCTCCAGCGCGACCAGGAGCTGGCCGGGGTCGATGTGGTGATCCTCGACGAGTGCCATGAACGGCATCTGGACGCGGACACGGTGGCGGCGTTCCTGCTGGACGTACGGGCCGCGCTGCGTCCGGAGCTGCGGCTCGTCGCGGCGTCGGCGACGACCGACGCGGCCGGGTGGGCGCGGCTGCTGGGGGACGCGCCGGTGGTGGAGGCGCGGGGCGTGTCGTATCCGGTGGAGGTGGTCTGGGCGCCGCCGGTCAAGCCCGTACGGCCGCCGCACGGGATGCGGGTCGATCCGGCGCTGCTCACGCATGTGGCGTCGGTGGTGCGGCGGGCGCTGGCGGAACGGGACGGCGATGTGCTCTGCTTCCTGCCCGGGGTGGGGGAGATCGGCCGGGTGGCGGGGCTGCTGGGGGATGCCGGGGCCGAGGTCCTCCAGGTGCACGGGCGGGCGCCGGCGGCCGTGCAGGACGCGGTCCTGGCGGGATCGGCGGCATCGGCGGGATCGGCGGGATCCCCGGGCGGCCGTCGCGTCGTACTGGCCACGGCGGTGGCCGAGTCGAGCCTGACGGTGCCCGGCGTACGGATCGTCGTGGACGCGGGGCTGGCGCGCGAGCCGCGTACCGATCACGCGCGGGGGCTGAGCGCGCTGACGACCGTACGGGTGTCGCAGGCGGGCGCGCGGCAGCGGGCGGGACGGGCCGGACGTGAGGCGCCCGGCGTGGTGTACCGCTGCTGGACGGAGGCCGAGGACAGCCGGCTGGCCCGCTTCCCCTCCCCCGAGATCAGGGTCGCGGATCTGGCGGCGTTCGCGCTCCAGGCCGCGTGCTGGGGCGACCCGTCCGCGGCGGGGCTGGCGCTGCTGGACCCGCCGCCCGCCGGAGCGCTGGCGGCGGCGCGTTCCGTGCTCGCCGCGATCGGCGCGGTGGAAGCGGTGGAAGCGACGGAGGGGGACGGGCGCGGGGACACGGGCGGGGACGGCGGCGGGGGCGGTCGGGTCACGGAGCGGGGCGTGCGGATGGCCAGGCTCGGGCTGCACCCCCGGCTGGCCCGCGCCCTGCTGGACGGCGCGCCCGAGGTGGGTACACGGCGGGCGGCCGAGGTGGTGGCCCTGCTGAGCGAGGAGCCGCCGCGCGCGTACGGGGACGATCTCGCGGCGGCGTGGCGTACGGCCCGCAGGGGCGAGGACGGCTACGGGGCGCGCTGGCGCCAGGAGGTACGGCGGCTGGAGCGGGCGCCGGAACTGACCGCGTCCCGCGGAAGCCGGGGTTCAGGGTCCGACGACGCCACTGCCGGGCTGATCGCCGCGCTCGCCTTTCCCGAGCGCGTGGCGCGGGCCCGCGGTGAGGGCGCCTGTCTCATGGTGTCGGGCACCGGCGGCGAGCTGGGCGAGGGCTCCCGGCTGCGCGGCGCGCCCTGGCTGGCGGTGGCGGTCGCGGACCGTCCCGCCACGGCCGCTTCGGCGCGGGTGCGGCTCGCCGCGGTCATCGACGAGGACACCGCGCGGGCCGCGGCCGGCCGGCTGCTGGTGGCGGGCGAGGAGGTGCGCTGGGAGGGCGGCGATGTCGTCGCCCGGGAGGTGGAGCGGCTCGGCGCGGTCGAGCTGTCCGTACGTCCCCTGCGGGCACCGGACGGCCGGCTGGTGCGTGCGGCGCTGCTGGACGGGCTGCGCCGCGAGGGGCTCGGGCTGCTGCGCTGGACCCGCGACGCGCAGCAGCTGCGCGACCGACTGGACTTCCTGCACCGGGAGTTGGGCGGCGGCTGGCCCGATGTGTCGGACACCGCTCTGCTGGCACGCGCGGACGAGTGGCTGGAGCCGGAGCTCTCCAGGGCCCGGCGCCGGTCGGATCTCGGCCGGCTGGACGCGGGCCGGGCGTTGCGCGGGCTGCTGCCCTGGACGACGGGCGAGGCGGCGCGGCTGGACGAGCTGGCGCCGGAGCGCATCGAGGTGCCGAGCGGGTCCCGGGTCCGGGTGGAGTACGGCGGGCCGCAGCCCGTACTGGCCGTGAAGCTCCAGGAGTTGTTCGGTCTGCGCGAGACCCCGGAGGTCGCGGGGGTGCCGGTGCTGGTGCATCTGCTGTCCCCGGCGGGCCGGCCGGCGGCGGTGACGGCGGATCTGGCGTCCTTCTGGCGCGAGGGCTATCGCGCCGTACGGGCGGAGCTGCGGGGCCGCTACCCGCGCCATCCGTGGCCGGAGGATCCCTCGACGGCGGTGCCTACGCGCCGTCTGAACCAGAGGCGCTGAGCACGGACGCGCCGCCGCCCTCCGGCGGATCGCGCGGAGGGCGGCGGCGTTCGGTGCCTCTGGGGCATCGGGACCTACGGGCTATTCCGCCGGCGGAGCGGTGACCTTCAGCTCGACGGTCAGGGTGGCGCCGCCCTCGGTCTCGATACGGAGCAGGAACGTGCCTGTTGTGTCGTCCGCGTAGATCTTCGGGAGCTGGAGGGCGCCGTCGGCGTCGGTCTTCAGGTCCTTCAGCTCGCGGAGCGGATTGCCCTCCGCGTCCTTGAAGTAGGGCCCGTCGGTGCGCGGGGCGGAGCCGTCCGCGGACGTGATCATGGTGGCGGTCGCCGCGACACCCGGTGCGGCCGCTCCCTTGTAGGTGGCCTTGGCCGAGACCTGGTCCGCGAACTCCGCGCCGGGCGCTGCCGTCAGCTCCTTGTCGCCGGTGCTGGTGAGTCCGTCCGCCTGACGGGCCGTGACCGACGCGCTGTACTCGACGCCCGCGACACCCTCCACGTCCGCGGTGGCCCGGATCGTGAACTCGCCGGTCTGCTCGCCCGCCTGGACGGACGGCGCGGTCGCCGTGCCGTCCTCGCCGGTGATGAGGGTCGGCGTGGACGTGCCCGACGTGAAGCGGGCGTCGGTGTCGCCGACGATCTCAAAGCGCACCGGGACGTTCGCGACGGGCTCACCCGCCGCGTCCACGGCCCGTACCGAGGTCCGCTCCGTGAACCGGCTGCCCGCCATGGCCGTGAGCGTGCCCGTACCGGTCTTCTCGATCCGCTTGACGACGGGCTTCGGGTCGGGCGTGCCGGGGGCGCTCGGCGGGGGTGAGGTCGGGCCTCCGCCACCCGGCGTGGACGGACCTTCCGGGGCGCCGGGATCGGGGGTGGACGGATCGGGGCTGGGCTTGGACGGCTTCGGCGGCTTGTGGCTCGGCGTCGGGGCGGGTGAGGGCCCCGGGTAGACGGGGCCGGTGCCGACGGGCAGCACGCCCGTGCCGTCCGGGACCTCGTGCGTGCCCTTGTTGTAGTACTCGAACCAGGTCAGGACGGTGTTCAGATACTCCTGCGAGTGGTTGTAGCTGAGGATCGCCTCACGGAGATCGGCGTCGACGGACAGATCGCGGTTCGCGTGGCAGAGGTACTCGCCCGCCGCGAGCGCCGCGTCGTAGATGTTGTTGGGGTCCTTGCGGCCGTCGCCGTTGGCGTCCTGGCCCCAGGTCGCCCAGGTGGACGGGATGAACTGCATCGGGCCGACCGCGCGGTCATGCGTGGAGTCGCCGTCGTACTCGCCGTTGTCGGTGTCGGAGATATTCGCGAAGCCGACGCCGTTGAGCACCGGACCGAGGATCGGCGACAGCGTGGTGCCATTGGCGTCCACCCGGCCGCCGCGCGCCTGGCCGGACTCCACCTTCCCGATGGCGGCGAGCAGTTGCCACGGCAGGTTGCAGCCGGGCTTGGTCTCCGCGAGGGCCTGTGCCGCCTGCCTGTACGCGGCCACCACCGAGGCCGGTATGCCCGCTTCCGCGGGGCCGGTGGCCGGCAGGTCGATCGAGGTGTCCGGCTTGTCGGGCGTGGTGAGCGGCGGAAGCTCGGTGTAGTACGGCGAGTTGCCGGTGGCCGACGATTCGGCGGGCGGGTTGGCGTCGGCGGCCGCCTGGGCGCCGCCCGCGCCGGGGGGGATGGCGCCCGGTGCCTGAGAAGCGGAGAGGGCCGCGATCGCGGCGGCGGCCACCGCGGTGGTGGTCGCTCCTCTGCGCAGGCGCCTGCCGAATAGCGCGGACATATGTCTGGCCCCTCCCGGTGGACGGCTGTTCGCGCTCCCCGCGCGAGGACTCAGGCGACCCTATGTCAACTCCTGGCCCCAGCACACCGGTCCATGCCCGCTTTTCACCAGTTCGCCACCTGTGAGTCGTCCAGATGACCGAAGAGCCCCTCACCAGGGGCACCTCGGTCATCATCGCGAGGGCGGCACCGGCCGCCGGCCCATCAGCCGGACCGGCGCCACCCCTCACTGCGTCGCCGCTCGGAGCCGGCTCGGAGCCGCTCGGAGCCGGACCGGCGCCACCCCTCACTGCGTCGCCGCTCGGAGCCGGCTCGGAGCCGCTCGGAGCCGGCTCGGAGCGGCTCAGTGCGCCGCCGACTCCCAGTCCCTGCCCACGCCCACCGACACGTCCAGCGGCGCGCGCAGTTCGACCGCCGCCGACATCTCGCGGCGCAACAGCTCCTCCACCGGCTCGCGCTCGCCCGGCGCGATCTCCAGGACGATTTCGTCATGGACCTGGAGGAGCATCCGGGACGTCAGCCCCGCCTCGGCCATCGCGCGGTCGACCTTGAGCATGGCGACCTTGACGATGTCCGCCGCGGTGCCCTGGATGGGGGCGTTGAGCGCCATCCGCTCGGCCATCTCCCTGCGCTGCCTGTTGTCGCTGTTGAGGTCCGGGAGGTAGCGGCGGCGGCCGAGCATCGTCTCCGTATAGCCGGTGGCCCTGGCCTCCACGACCGCGCGCTGCAGATAGTCCCGTACGCCCCCGAAGCGCTCGAAGAACGTGTCCATCAGGGCGCGCGCCTCGGCCGCCTCGATGTTCAGCTGCTGCGAGAGCCCGAACGCCGAGAGCCCGTAGGCCAGTCCGTACGACATCGCCTTGATCTTGCGGCGCATCTCGGGGTCGACCGCGGACTTCGTCACCCCGAACACCTGGGAGGCGACTGTCGTGTGCAGGTCCTCGCCGGAGGTGAACGCCTCGATCAGCCCGGCGTCCTCGGAGAGATGGGCCATCACGCGCAGTTCGATCTGGCTGTAGTCGGCCGTCATCAGCGACTCGTAGCCCTCACCGACGACGAAGCCGCGGCGGATCGCCCGGCCCTCGTCGGTGCGGACCGGGATGTTCTGTAGATTGGGGTCGGTGGAGGAGAGTCGGCCGGTCGCCGCCACCGTCTGGTTGAAGGTCGTGTGGATCCGGCCGTCGGCCGCGATCGACTTGATCAGGCCCTCGACCGTGACCCGCAGCTTCGCCTGCTCGCGATGGCGCAGCATGATGACCGGCAGTTCGTGCTCGGTCTGGGCGGCCAGCCAGGCGAGCGCGTCGGCGTCCGTCGTATAACCGGTCTTGGTCTTCTTCGTCTTGGGCAGACCCAGCTCGCCGAAGAGGACTTCCTGGAGCTGCTTGGGCGAGCCGAGGTTGAACTCATGGCCGACGGCGGCGTGCGCCTCCTTCACGGCCTGCTGCACGGCGCTCGCGAACTGCTGCTCCATGGCCTCCAGATGAGCGCGGTCGGCGGCGATGCCGTGCCGCTCCAGCCGGGCGAGCAGCTCGGAGGTGGGCAGCTCGACGTCCTGGAGCAGTTCGGTGGCACCGACCTCGCCCAGCCGCTCGGTGAAGGCGTCGCCCAGATCGAGGACGGCGCGGGCCTGTGCCATCAGCGCCTCGGCCTCGGCCTGCTCGTCGGTCCCGAAGGCGAGCTGTCCGTCGGCGGTGGCCGGGGCCAGCTCCCGGCCCAGGTATTCGATGGCGAGGGCGTCCAGCGCGAAGGAGCGGCGGCCGGGCTTGACCAGATAGGCGGCCAGGGCGGTGTCCATCGTGACGCCGCCGACCCGCCAGCCGTGCTCGGGGGCGACGCGCATCGCGCCCTTCGCGTTGTGCATGACCTTGGGCCGGGCCTCGTCGGCGAGCCAGGCCGCGAAGGCCCGCTCGTCCGCCTCGTCCACCTGCGTCGGGTCGAACCAGGCCGCGGCGCCGCCGGCCGCGGCGAGCGCGACCTCGCTGACGCCGCCCGTGCCCAGCGACCAGGTGTCGGCCGTGGCGACCCCGAGCGGCTGCGCGCCGTGCTCCGTGAGCCAGGGCGCCAGCTCTCCGGAGGCCAGCACCGAGCCGTCCAGCTCCACCCCGGCGGCCGGCGCCGGGGCCTCGTCCTCGACGGCGCCGGGATCCACCGCCAGCAGCCGTTCGCGCAGGCTGGGGTTACGGATCTCCAGGACCTCCAGCACGCCGATCAGGGCCGTACGGTCGTACGGGGCGCGCTCCAGCTCCTGCGGGGTCTTGGGCAGCGCGACATCGCACGACAGCTCCGTGAGCCTGCGGTTGAGCTTGACCGACTCCAGATGGTCCCGGAAGTTCTGCCCGGCCTTGCCCTTCACCTCGTCGGCGCGCGCGACCAGCTCGTCGAACGAGCCGAACTGATTGATCCACTTCGCGGCGGTCTTCTCACCGACGCCCGGGATGCCGGGGAGGTTGTCGGACGGGTCGCCGCGCAGGGCGGCGAAGTCCGGGTACTGCGCCGGGGTCAGTCCGTACTTCTCCTGGACCTTCTCCGGGGTGAAGCGGGTCAGCTCGGAGACGCCCTTGGTGGGATACAGCACCGTCGTGTGCTCGCTGATGAGCTGGAACGAGTCCCGGTCACCGGTGACGATCAGCACCTCGAAGCCCGCGGCCTCGGCCTGCCGGGCGAGCGTCGCGATGACGTCGTCCGCCTCGAACCCCTCGATCGCGAACCGGTCCGCGCGCATCGCGTCCAGCAGCTCGCCGATCAGCTCGACCTGCCCCTTGAACTCGTCGGGCGTCTTGGAGCGGTTCGCCTTGTACTCCGGGAACTCCTCGGAGCGCCAAGTCTTGCGGGACACGTCGAAAGCGACGGCGAAATGCGTGGGCGACTCGTCACGCAGTGTGTTCGCCAGCATCGACGCGAAGCCGTAGATGGCGTTCGTCGGCTGACCGGTCGCGGTCGTGAAATTCTCCGCGGGCAGCGCGAAGAACGCCCGGTACGCCAGGGAGTGCCCGTCCATGAGGAGCAGGCGTGGACGGTTGTCTGCGGTCTTCTTCGATGCTGTCTCAGCCACGGGTCCGATCCTGCCACGTCGCACTGACAATCCCGGCCGCCGGACGTTCGGCGGCGGCCGCGTACCCGCTTCACCCCGCCCCCATCCGCACCCCTCGCGTGACGAGCCCGACATGGGCCGGACGTATTGTGGCCACAGAGGCGTGAGAGGATTGTCTACTGTAGACAATCGGATTCAGCCTCACTGAGCTCAAGGAGAGCGTGATGGCCAGCAAGCCGCCGGCAGGTGATCCGGTACAGGATTCGCCGCAGGTAAAGGCCCCCAAGCACGCCGCGGCGGGGATCCCCGCGGTCGCGCATTCCCTGCTCATCTCACACCAGCAGATGGGCGCGCGCCGGACCGCGCGGACACTCCTGAAGGTCAACCAGAAGAACGGCTTCGACTGTCCCGGCTGTGCCTGGCCCGAGGGCGACCACCGGCACACCGCGGAGTTCTGCGAGAACGGCGCCAAGGCCGTCGCGGAAGAGGCGACCGTACGCAGGGTCACGCCGGAGTTCTTCGCCGAGCACCCGGTGTCCGACCTCTTCGAGCGCAGCGGCTACTGGCTCGGCCAGCAGGGCCGGATCACTCACCCTATGTATCTGCCCGAGGGCGCCGACCGGTACGAACCCATCAGCTGGGAGCGCGCCTTCGCGATCATCGCCGAGGAGCTCAACGCCCTCGGATCGCCCGACGAGGCCTGCTTCTACACCTCGGGGCGCACCAGCAACGAGGCAGCCTTCCTCCTCCAGCTCTTCGCGCGCGAGTTCGGCACGAACAACCTGCCCGACTGCTCGAACATGTGCCACGAGTCCTCCGGCTCCGCCCTCTCGGAGACCATCGGCATCGGCAAGGGCAGCGTCTCCCTCGAAGACATGCACAAGGCCGACCTGATCATCGTCGCCGGCCAGAACCCGGGCACCAACCACCCCCGCATGCTGTCCGCGCTGGAGAAGGCCAAGGCCGCCGGCGCGAAGATCATCTCGGTGAACCCGCTGCCCGAAGCCGGTCTGGAGCGGTTCAAGAACCCGCAGACCCCGCTCGGCATGGTCCGCGGCGCCGCCCTCACCGACCTCTTCCTGCAGATCCGCATCGGCGGTGACCAGGCGCTGTTCCGGCTGCTCAACCGGCTCGTCCTGGAGACCCCGGGCGCCGTCGACGAGGCGTTCATCGAGGAACACACCCACGGGTACGAGGAGTTCAGGGCCGCCGCGCTCGCCGCCGACTGGGACGAGACCCTCGTCGCCACCGGCCTCCAGCGCGCCGAGATCGAGAAGGCCGCCGAGATGGCCCTCGCCTCGAAGCGCACCATCGTCTGCTGGGCGATGGGCCTGACCCAGCACAAGCACTCCGTACCGACCATCCGCGAAGTCGTCAACTTCCTGCTGCTGCGCGGCAACATCGGCCGCCCCGGTGCCGGGGTCTGCCCGGTGCGCGGACACTCCAATGTGCAGGGCGACCGCACGATGGGCATTTTCGAGCGGCCCGATCCGGCCTTCCTCGACGCCCTGGACCGGGAGTTCTCCATCACCTCGCCCCGCCACCACGGCTACGACGTGGTGCGCTCGATCGAGGCGATGCGGGACGGCGATGCCAAGGTCTTCTTCGCCATGGGCGGCAACTTCGTCGGAGCGACGCCCGACACCGAGGTCACCGAGGCCGCGATGCGCAACACCCGGCTGACGGTGCACGTGTCCACCAAACTCAACCGCTCGCACGTGGTGACCGGCGTACGCGCGCTGATCCTGCCCACCCTCGGCCGCACCGACAAGGACATCCAGGCCGGCGTCAAGCAGATCGTCACCGTCGAGGACTCCATGGGCATGGTGCACGCCTCGCGCGGCAATCTGCCGCCCGCGAGCCCCGATCTGCTCTCCGAGCCCGCCATCATCACCAACATGGCGCGCGCCGTCCTCGGCCCCGCCTCGATGACGCCCTGGGAGGACTTCGAGAAGGACTACGCGAACATCCGCGACCGGATCGCGCGCGTCGTCCCCGGCTTCGAGAACTTCAACGAGCGGGTCGCCCGCCCCGGCGGCTTCGAACTGCCGCACGCGCCGCGCGACGAGCGCCGCTTCCCCACGGCCACCGGCAAGGCCAACTTCACCGCCGCGCCCGTGGAGTACCCCAAGCTGCCCGAGGGCCGGCTGCTGCTCCAGACGATGCGCTCGCACGACCAGTACAACACCACCATCTACGGGCTGGACGACCGCTATCGCGGCATCAAGGGCGGCCGCCGCATCGTCATGGTCAACCCCGACGACGCGCGCGAACTCGGCCTCGCCGACGGCGCGTTCACCGACATCGTCAGTGAGTGGAAGGACGGTGTGGAGCGTCGGGCCCCGGGCTTCCGGGTGGTGCACTATCCGACCGCCCGAGGCTGCGCGGCCGCCTACTACCCGGAGACCAATGTGCTGGTGCCGCTCGACGCCACGGCCGACACGAGCAACACCCCGACGAGCAAGTCCGTCGTCGTGCGCTTCGAATAGTCGTGCGCTCCGAGGAGCGGAATGAACGGGCGGGGCTAAGCGTTTGCTCAGTCGTCTGATATGCAAGACGGTGCACAGAGCAAGCACTCCACGTACGCACGTTTGTACGTACACCCCGAACGCCATCACCGCAGCCGATCGGAGCCGGGCCCATGGGTGAGCAGCCCTCCACGAAGTTCCCGCAGGAGATCATCGACGAATACGCCGTGCTCGGCGTCGACCTGCCCGCGCTCTTCTCGGCGGGCCATCTCGGCACCCGCATGGGAGTGCAGATCGTCGAGGCCTCCGCGGAACGCGTCGTCGGCATCATGCCGGTGGAGGGCAACACCCAGCCGTACGGGCTGCTGCACGGCGGCGCCTCCGCCGTGCTCGCCGAGACCCTCGGCTCCGTCGGCGCCATGCTGCACGGCGGCGTGAGCAAGATCGCCGTGGGCGTGGACCTCAACTGCACCCACCACCGGGGCGTACGCGGCGGACTGGTCACGGGCGTCGCCACCCCCGTCCACCGCGGCCGCTCCACCGCGACCTACGAGGTCGTCATCACCGACGAGCGGGACAAGCGGGTCTGCTCCGCCCGGCTGACGTGCCTGCTGCGCGACGCCGGAACCGGCACGGAGACCGCGTCGCGGTAACGGCCGGAGCACTCGGGCCCATCCGCCTCTTTCACCAGGGCCACCACAAGGGCGCGTACGGAATGCCCGTACGCGCTCTTGTGCGTGCCCGGAGCACCGCCTACCCTGCGCCCATGAGGACGGCCGGACAGCGCGGGCTCCGCCCGGCCGCCCGATGCGCGATCGCGCTCTGCGCCGCCATCCTCGGGGGCGCGTCGGCCGGTTGCGGAGGCGGCGGGGCCGCCACGCCCGACCCGGGCGCCACCCCCGAGGCACACCGCACCACCCCCGCCGAGATCTGCACCGCACTCGTCTCGTACTGGGCGAAGGAAGCCCTCAAGGGCTCCGAGTGGGCAGGGCTCGACTGGGAACAGAAGGGGCTGTCCAACGAGCAGTACGCCATACACGAAGAGGTCTTGGCCGCGGCGCGCACCGAGCGGGCGAAGCACGGCGACGCGGCGGCGGAGGCCCTGATCGACCGCGGGACCGCGGAGCGGTGCACCGCCGCGAACGGCGCCACCGGCAGCTCGGAAAACTGGCGCGAACCGGACTGGACAACGGCTGGACACCCGTCCCCCGGGATCCCCGTCCACCATCACGCTGTGTAACGGCCATGTGAACAAGGACACTCGCACTGCCCGCACACACACCCTCGCTGCCCGCTTTCCCAGCCACCCGTGCCCGATTGGGCAGTCAGCACCAAAATGGGCCCAAGTACCTTAGCGGAACTGCGCGTTCTCACCATGTGGTCGCTTTGAGAAAGCACAGAATGCCCCATTCGCCCCGGCTGTGGCCGCCCAGCGTTGGCCTCGGCATAACAAGAGAGTCACATCCTTCGCGCACCACTCCACGACCCCCTCACCTGCGCTTAGAGTCACGGCCAGTCACCGCGCCGCCGGACAGGCACTCGGCTCGCTCCACCTACCCGCGAGAGCGGCCCGGCGAACGCGAACGGCACCTCAGCAGAGGAGGCCGCGCCAGGGGAAAGGATTCATCGTGCGACACCGTTCCTTGCTCATCCTCACCACCGTGATCACCACGGGAGCACTGACACTCACCGCTTGTGGTTCTCGCGACGAAGGCAAGAGCACCGGGGATAGCGACAAGATAACCGTCGTCATCGGTGTCGACGCGCCGCTCACCGGTTCTCTGTCCGCGCTCGGCCAGGGCATCAAGAACTCGGTCGACCTCGCCGCCAAGACCGCGAACAAGACCAACGAGGTACCGGGCGTCGAGTTCAAGATCGAGGCGCTCGACGACCAGGCCGTCCCGGCCTCCGGCCAGGCCAACGCCACCAAGCTCGTCGGCAACAAGGACGTCCTCGGCGTCGTCGGCCCGCTGAACTCGGGCGTCGCCCAGTCGATGCAGGGCGTCTTCAACTCCGCCCAGCTCCTCCAGGTCTCCCCGGCCAACACCAACCCGTCGCTGAGCCAGGGCGACAACTGGGCCAAGGGCGACCTCAAGCGTCCGTTCACGTCGTACTTCCGCACGGCCGCCACGGACGTCGTCCAGGGCAAATTCGCCGCGCAGTACTACTACAACGACGCCAAGAAGCGCAAGGTCTTCGTCGTCGACGACAAGCAGACCTACGGCGCCGGCCTCGCCGCGATCTTCTCCGAGGAGTTCAAGCGGCTCGGCGGCACGATCGTCGGCACCGACCACGTCACGGTCAAGGAGACGGACTTCTCCTCCACCGCCGACAAGGTCAAGGCCGCGGGCGCCGACTCCGTCTACTTCGGTGGCCAGTACCCCGAGGGCGGACTGCTCTCCGACCAGATCAAGAAGACGGGCGCCAAGGTCCCCACCATGGGTGGCGACGGCATCTACGACCCGAACTTCATCTCGGCCTCCGGTGAGTCGAACGACGGAGACTTCGCCACCTCCATCGGCTACCCCGTGGAGAAGCTCGACACCGCCAAGAAGTTCATCGCCGACTACGCGGCCGAGAACTACAAGGACCCGTACGCGGCCTACGGCGGCTACTCGTACGACGCCGGCTGGACGATCATCCAGGCAGTCAAGGCCGTCGTCGCCGCCAACGACGGCAAGCTCCCCGACGACGCCCGCAAGCAGGTCATCGACGCCACCAGCAAGGTCAGCTTCGACGGTGTGACCGGCAAGGTCTCCTTCGACGAGTACGGCGACACCACCAACAAGCAGCTCACCGTCTACAAGGTCGAAGGCGGCACCTGGAAGGACGTCAAGAGCGCCACGTTCGAGGACTGACCTCCCGGACACGCCCCACACACGACCGGACCGCGCGAGGGCGCAACAGCGCCCTCGCGCGGTGTCATATCCGACACGCTCATCGGAGGCCCTGCGGTGAACGAACTGCCGCAACAGCTGGCCAACGGCCTTGCCCTCGGTGCCCTTTACGGCTTGATCGCCATCGGGTACACCATGGTCTACGGCATCGTCCAGCTCATCAACTTCGCCCATGGCGAGATCTTCATGATCGGGGGCTTCGGTGCCCTCACCACCTACACCTGGCTCCCCGGCGGAACCTCCCTGCTGGTGGCGATCCCGCTCATGATCGTAGGTGGCGCCATAGCCGCGGTGGCCGTGGCCACCGCCGCCGAACGCTTCGCCTACCGCCCCCTGCGCGGAGCACCCAGGCTCGCCCCGCTGATCACCGCGATCGGCCTGTCCATCACACTGCAGCAGCTCGTCTGGGCCTTCTACCCCGATGCCAAGAAGGCCGTCAGCTTCCCCGAATTCAAGGGTGAGTCGTTCCAGCTGACAGACAATCTCTACATCCAGCGGGCCGACGCGTTCATCTTCGTCCTCGCCCCGCTGTGCATGCTCGCACTCGGCCTCTTCGTCTCCAAGAGCCGCAGCGGACGCGCCATGCAGGCCACGTCCCAGGACCGGGACACCGCCAAGCTCATGGGCATCAACACCGACCGCATCATCGTGATGGCCTTCGCCATCGGCGCCGCCTTCGCCGCGGTCGCCGCGGTCGCCTACGGACTCGACAAGGGCCAGATCAACTTCGAGATGGGCTTCCTCCTCGGACTCAAGGCGTTCACCGCCGCCGTCCTCGGAGGCATCGGCAACATCTACGGAGCCATGGTCGGCGGCATCGTCCTCGGCCTCGCCGAAGCCATGTCGATCGCCTACATCGAGGAAATCCCCGGCATGCAGCAGCTCGGCGGCGGCGCCTGGGCCAACGTCTGGGCGTTCGTACTTCTCATCGTCGTACTCCTCGTCAGGCCACAGGGCCTGCTCGGTGAGCGCGTCGCGGATCGGGCGTGAGAACTATGACCGACACAGCCTCCCCCCGCACCACCCGGCTGCGCGTGCTCGCCCTGGCCGGCGGCATCGCCACCGTGGCCAGCACCTTCCTCTCCTGGACCTACACCACCGAGTTCCCCGGCGACCTCACCGTCTACGGCTACCCGGGCGGTCTCCAGCTCCTCACCCTCACCGCCGGACTGCTCACCGCGCTCTTCGCGCTCTCCGCACTCGGCGTCAGGGGCCTGCGCTGGCTCACCCCCACCGGCTCCACCAAGGCGCTGCAGCTGCTCGCCCTCGGCGGCCTGGCCACCACCTGGTTCACCGTCATCGCCATCGCGGTCGAACTCGGCGGAATCGTCAATCTCGACCCCGGCGGATTCGTCGCGGCGGTCGTCACCGTCATCCCCGTCGTCGCGGCCTTCCTGCTGCCCGACGACACCCGCAAAGCCGCGCGGCCCAAGGAACTCCCCTCCTGGGCAGAGATCCTGATCATCGTCGCCGCGTTCGCCATCGGGCTCTTCGTCTTCACCTACGGCATCGACACCGAGTACGCCGAACTCTTCACCGGCTACCTCCTCACCGTCGGATTCGCCGCCACCGCGCTCTTCAAGGCCGGCCTCATCGCCCGCCTCAACGGGCTCACCACCAAGTACCGGATGATCGCCGTCTCGGCCGCGTTCGTCGCCGCCGCGGCCTTCCCCTTCACCCAGAACACCGACCAGTTCACCCTGATCGCGGTCAACATCCTCATCTTCGCGACCGTCGCCCTCGGACTGAACATCGTCGTCGGCCTCGCCGGCCTGCTCGACCTCGGATACGTCGCGTTCCTCGGCGTCGGCGCCTACACGGCCGCCCTCGTCTCCGGAACCACCGCATCCGTCTTCGACGTGCACTTCCCCTTCTGGGCCGCGGTCCTCACCGGCGCCGTCGTCTCGCTGGTCTTCGGCGTCCTCATCGGCGCGCCCACCCTGCGACTGCGCGGCGACTACCTCGCCATCGTCACCCTCGGCTTCGGAGAGATCTTCCGTATCGCCGTCGGCAACCTCGACGGAGTCTCCGGCCCCCGCATCACCAACGGCCCCAACGGTGTCCCGAACATCCCCGACCTCGACTTCTTCGGGTACAACTTCGGCGAACCCCACACCGTCCTCGGCTTCGAACTCGGCTCCTACGCCAACTACTACCTGCTGATGCTGCTCGCCATGATCCTCGTGGTGATCGTCTTCAGCCGGGCGGGCAACTCCCGCATCGGCCGCGCCTGGGTCGCCATCCGCGAGGACGAGACCGCCGCCACCGCCATGGGCATCAACGGCTTCCGCGTCAAACTCATCGCCTTCGCCCTCGGCGCCACCCTCGCCGGCCTCGCCGGCACCGTACAGGCGCACGTCCAGCACACCGTGGTCCCCGAGATGTACGTCTTCGCCGGACCCGTACCGCCGAACTCCGCCTTCCTGCTCGCCGCCGTCATCCTCGGCGGCATGGGCACCATCAGCGGCCCGCTCATCGGCGCCTCGCTGCTCTACCTCATCCCGGCGAAGCTCCAGTTCCTCCAGGACTACCAGCTCCTCGGCTTCGGAATCGCGCTCATCCTCCTCATGCGCTTCCGCCCCGAAGGGCTCATCGCCAACCGGCGCGCACAACTCGAATTCCACGAGACCGACCAGCTCGACGTACCCGACGACAAACCCGGCGCGGGCGTCAGCACCGCCAAGGCGGGGGCGTGAACGACATGACCACCACGACCACGAGCACCAACACCACCGTGCTCGACGCCAGCGGCGTCACCATGCGCTTCGGCGGACTCACCGCCGTACGCTCCGTCGACCTCCAGGTCAGCAGCGGCGAGATCGTCGGGCTCATCGGCCCCAACGGAGCCGGCAAGACCACCTTCTTCAACTGCCTCACCGGGCTCTACGTGCCCACCGAGGGCAGGGTCAGCTACAAAGGCACCGTCCTGCCGCCCAAACCCCACCTGGTCACCCAGGCGGGCATCGCGCGCACCTTCCAGAACATCAGGCTCTTCTCCAACATGACCGTCCTGGAAAACGTCCTCGTCGGACGCCACACCAGGACCAAAGAAGGCCTCTGGTCCGCACTCCTGCGCGGCCCCGGCTTCAAAAAAGCCGAAGCCGCCTCCCACGAGCGCGCCATGGAACTCCTCGAATTCATCGGCCTCCAGCAGAAGGCCGACCACCTCGCGCGGAACCTCCCCTACGGCGAACAGCGCAAGCTCGAAATCGCCCGCGCCCTCGCCAGCGAACCCGGCCTGCTGCTCCTCGACGAGCCCACCGCCGGAATGAACCCGCAGGAAACCCGCGTCACCGAAGACCTCGTCTTCGCCATCCGCGACAAGGGCATCGCCGTACTCGTCATCGAGCACGACATGCGCTTCATCTTCAACCTCTGCGACCGCGTCGCCTGCCTCGTCCAGGGCGAGAAACTCGTCGAAGGCACCGCGGAAGTCGTCCAGGGCGACGAACGCGTCATCGCCGCCTACCTCGGCACCCCCTTCGAAGGCGCGCCCGGCGCCGAGGAAGTCGCCGAGGTCGAGGCGGCCGAAGCGGACGCACACGGCGACACCAGCACCACCGGTTCGGAAGGGGACGCGAAGTGACCGCACTCCTGGAGGTCGAGGACCTCAAAGTCGCCTACGGCAAGATCGAGGCGGTCAAGGGCATCTCCTTCAGCGTCGAAGCCGGCCAGGTCGTCACCCTCATCGGCACCAACGGTGCGGGCAAGACCACCACCCTGCGCACCCTCTCCGGGCTCCTCAAGCCCTCCGGCGGGCGCATCACCTTCGACGGGAAGCCCCTCTCGGGAGTCCCCGCGCACAAGATCGTCGCGCTGGGCCTCGCCCACTCCCCCGAAGGCCGGCACATCTTCCCCCGGCTCACCATCACGGAGAACCTCCAGCTCGGAGCGTTCCTCCGGACCGACAAAGCCGGCATCGAGAAAGACATCCAGCGCGCCTACGACCTCTTCCCCATCCTGGGCGAACGACGGAAGCAGGCCGCGGGCACCCTCTCCGGCGGCGAACAGCAAATGCTCGCCATGGGACGCGCCCTGATGTCCCAGCCCAAGCTGCTCATGCTCGACGAGCCCTCCATGGGCCTCTCCCCGATCATGATGCAGAAGATCATGGAGACCATCACCGAGCTGCGCCAGCAGGGCACGACGATCCTGCTCGTCGAGCAGAACGCCCAGGCGGCGCTCTCACTCGCCGACCAGGGCCATGTCATGGAAATCGGCAAGATCGTCCTCTCCGGCACCGGACAGGACCTGCTGCACGACGAGTCCGTACGCAAGGCGTACCTGGGCGAGGACTGACTCCGCGCGCCGGACGGAACCGGACCGAACACGTCAGGAGGCCCGCCCCGAGGGAAACGGGGCGGGCCTCCTGACGTAGGTACGAGCGCGCGTGTGCGAGCCGCGGAGCCACCCGCCGACACCTGCCGACGTGCGGACCTGCCGGCCTGCCGGCCTACTGGCCGCCCTTCGCCGCCTTCTTCTCCGCCGCGTCCTCGATGACCGCCTCCGCCACCTGCTGCATCGACATCCGACGGTCCATCGATGTCTTCTGAATCCACCGGAACGCCGCCGGTTCCGTCAGGCCGTACTGCGTCTGCAGGACCGACTTCGCCCGGTCCACCAGCTTCCGCGTCTCCAGCCGCAGCGTAAGATCCGCGACCTCCCGCTCCAGCGTCTTCAGCTCCGTGAACCGCGACACCGCCATCTCGATGGCCGGCACCACGTCACTCTTGCTGAACGGCTTCACGAGATACGCCATCGCGCCCGCGTCCCGCGCCCGCTCCACCAGATCACGCTGCGAGAACGCGGTCAGCATCAGCACCGGCGCGATGGACTCCTGCGCGATCCTCTCGGCCGCGGAGATCCCGTCCAGGATCGGCATCTTCACATCCAGGATCACCAGATCCGGCCGATGCTCCCGCGCGAGCTCCACGGCCCGCTCACCGTCGCCGGCCTCGCCGACAACCGAATAACCCTCTTCCTCAAGCATCTCCTTGAGGTCGAGACGGATCAGGGCCTCGTCCTCGGCGATGACGACACGCGTCGTCAGCGGCGGAACGTGCGACTTGTCGTCATCGTCGACGGGCTGGGGCGACTCGGGGGCGCTCACGGGTGCTCCTCGTTCCAGACAGGGTGCTGCTCCCCATGAGCCTACCGAGTCTCCTTCGACGGGGCTGCACACGGTATGATTCGGCGGGGCCCTGGCCGGGTTGATGGAAGTGGCAGACATGATCGCCTCAAAAGCGATTGCCCGAAAGGGCGTGCGGGTTCAAGTCCCGCACCCGGCACACACAGCGAAGTGGATGTTCACGTTCTCGTGAACATCCACTTTTTCACACTCTGCGTAGAGCGCCATCACGCAGAGTGCACACATGAACTTCCACGGCACAGCTGTACGAGAGAAAGCACTCACCCTTCTGCGTGGCGGCGCGAAGAATGCAGACGTCGCGCGGCAACTACAGGTGCCCTCCGGCACCATCGGCTACTGGCGCCATGAGGACCGCGCCAAGCGCGGGGAGTGTCCGGGAAAACACCAGCCTCTGTGCCCCCGGTGCGATGGGCGCGAACTCAACGAGAGCATGTACGCGTACCTGCTGGGGCTGTATCTCGGCGATGGACACATCATCCAGTATTCCCAGCACAGGGTGCCCAGCCTCATGATCACCTGCGGCGACGCCTGGCCCGGTCTCATGGACGCGCGCGAGCAAGCCATGCGTGTGGTCTTCCCGGACAACTCCGTCTGCCGAGTGCAGCGGATCGGCTGCCAGAACGTCAAGGTCTACTCAAAGCACCTGTGGTGCATGTTCCCCAGCACGGCCCCGGCCTGAAGCACACCCGACGCATCATCCTCGAACCCTGGCAGCAGCAGATCGTGGACGCGCACCCGTGGGAGTTCATTCGTGGACTGATCCATTCCGACGGCTGCCGGAACATGAACTGGACCACCCGTGTCGTACGCGGCGAGACCAAGCGCTACGAGTACCCGCGCTACTGGTTCACCAACGTCTCCGACGACATCAGGAAGCTGTACACCGACACCCTCAACAAGGTCGGCGTCGAGTGGAGACACTGCACCCGTGCGGGCAAGCCGTACAACATCTCGGTCGCCCGCCGTGCGTCCGTCGCTCTTATGGACGCGCACGTCGGCCCGAAGCACTGACTACTTCGGACTGTCGTCCTCACCGATGTGGTGTACACGCACCAGGTTCGTGGAGCCCGCCACCCCCGGCGGGGAGCCCGCCGTGATGACGACGATGTCGCCCTTGTCGCAGCGGCCGATCTTCAGGAGATGGTCGTCCACTTGGGCGACCATCGCGTCCGTCGAGTCGACGTGCGGGCCGAGGAAGGCTTCCACGCCCCAGGTGAGGTTCAGCTGGGCACGGGTGGCCGGGTCCGGGGTGAAGGCGAGCAGGGGGATCGGGGAGCGGTAGCGGGAGAGGCGCTTGACCGTGTCGCCGGACTGGGTGAAGGCGACCAGGAATTTCGCGCCCAGGAAGTCGCCCATCTCGGCCGCCGCGCGGGCCACCGCGCCGCCCTGGGTGCGGGGCTTGCTGCTCTCCGTGATCGGGGGGAGGCCCTTGGCGAGGAGGTCTTCCTCGGCGGCCTCGACGATGCGGCCCATGGTCTTGACCGTCTCGATCGCGTATTTGCCGACGCTGGTCTCGCCGGAGAGCATCACCGCGTCCGTGCCGTCGATCACCGCGTTGGCGACGTCGGACGCCTCGGCGCGGGTGGGGCGGGAGTTGTCGATCATCGAGTCGAGCATCTGGGTGGCGACGATGACGGGCTTGGCGTTGCGCCGGGCCAGTTTGATGGCGCGCTTCTGGACGATCGGCACCTGTTCGAGGGGCATTTCGACGCCGAGGTCGCCGCGGGCGACCATGATGCCGTCGAAGGCGGCGACGATGCTGTCGATGTTCTCGACGGCCTGCGGCTTCTCGACCTTGGCGATGACGGGAACCCTGCGGCGCTCTTCGTCCATGATGCGGTGGACGTCGTTGATGTCGTCCCCGTTGCGCACGAAGGAGAGCGCGATGACGTCGGCGCCGACGCGCAGCGCCCAGCGCAGGTCCTCGATGTCCTTGTCGGAGAGCGCGGGGACGGAGACGGCCACGCCGGGGAGATTGAGGCCCTTGTGGTCGGAGACCATGCCGCCCTCGATGACGAGGGTGTGGACGCGGGGTCCTTCGACGGAGGTGACTTCGAGGGTGACTTTGCCGTCGTCCACGAGGATGCGCTCCCCGGTGGTGACGTCGGCGGCGAGTCCTTCGTAGGTGGTGCCGCAGGTGCGGCGGTCGCCTTCGAGGGGTTCGACGGTGATGGTGAATTCGTCGCCGCGTTCAAGGAGTACCGGTCCTTCACGGAACCGGCCGAGACGGATCTTCGGACCTTGAAGGTCGGCGAGAATTCCGACGCTGCGGCCGACTTCTTCCGCGGCTTCCCGTACGCGCTGATAGCGCTCCTCGTGGTCGGCGTAGGTGCCGTGACTGAGGTTGAGTCTGGCGACGTCCATTCCGGCTTCGACCAGTGCCTTGATCTGGTCGTACGAGTCGGTGGCGGGCCCCAGGGTACAGACGATCTTTGCTCTGCGCATATATCGAGCCTAGAGCTTACCGACCGGTAGGGAATTGGTGCCGCATGACTACTCAACAACCTTTGCGTGAAAGGTTATTGACAAGTGTTGAATGGGCGGGGTGCCGCTCCTATGAGCATTTCTTCGGCGTCAAATCGGGTGGGGTCATCGTGAAGCGCGCGTTCACCTGCGCGTAGACGGTCTGGCGTTGTGGTTCGAGGTCGAGCGCGGGCGCCGCCTCCGTCGCCTCGGCGGCTCCGTAGGCGCTGCGGCTGCGCAGGCCGCCGGGCGCGGGCGGCACTCCGTACGCGGCGGTGTTCTCCGCGCCGAGGTCGGCCAGCTCGACCAGGGCGGCGAGCCGGGCGCCGAGGGCTTCGGCGTATTCGCGGGCGCGCTGGACGGCTTCCTGTACGGCCTGGCGCCGGGCGTCGCCGTGGGCCGGCGAGTCGGGGCGCAGGGCCCACCAGGGGCCGCTGATCCGGGTCAGTTCGAGGTCGGCGAGACGGGTGGTGAGTTCACCCAGAGCGGTGAAGTCGGAGAGTTCCGCGGTGAGATGAACCCGGCCGTGGTAGGCGCGGATGCGCTCGCCGCGACCATGCTTGGTGAGTTCGGGGCTGATGGAGAACGCTCCGGTCTCCAGCTTCTCGACGGCGTCGCCGTAGGACTTGACGAGGGCGAGGACTTCTCCGTTGCGGCGGGTTAGGTCGTCGAGGGCGGTGCGCCGGTCGGTGCCGCGCGCGCTGACCGCGATGCCGATTCTGGCGATCTCCGGGTCGACTTCCAGCCGTGCTTCGCCGCGGACGGCGACCCTCGGTGTCTCGGGTGTGCCGTAGGGCGCGGCGGGGGTCGGTGCGTCGGCGGTGGTCACGGGCGGCTCCCTCGTTGGACGGCTCCGGATGCGGCTACGGCTACGGCTCCGGATGCGTCTCCACTCTCGCACCCGGGTACGACAGTCGGGTGCTGTAGCGCCGTGCGCCAACCGGCAGTCACCTGATCGAAACCCTGCGGGGGTGTTGCCGACGTCGCGTTTGCGCCAGAATCTACGCGCGTTGTGCCATGTATCGATCGAGGGAGAAGAGAAGGAAATGCCGCTGAACCGTAGGACGTTCCTGGGCAGTTCGGCTGTCGCCGGCGCGGGTGTGGCGCTGGTGGGCGGGGCAACTGTCCCGGCGGAGGCCACCGGCCAGGCTCATGGTCCCGTCCCCGGAAGTCCGCGCAAGCGGTACTCGTTCACCGTGCTGGGGACCACCGATCTGCACGGCAATGTCTTCAACTGGGACTACTTCACCGACAAGGAGTTCGACGACTCCGCTCACAATGACGTCGGGCTCGCGAAGATCTCCACGCTGGTCGACCGGATCCGTAAGGAGAAGGGCCGCCACAACACGCTGCTGATCGACGCGGGTGACACCATTCAGGGCACCCAGCTGTCGTACTACTACGCCAAGATCGACCCGATCACCGCGAAGCGGGGTCCGGTGCATCCGATGGCGCAGGCGATGAACGCGATCGGTTATGACGCGGCGGCGCTCGGCAACCATGAGTTCAACTACGGCATTCCGGTGCTGCGGAAGTTCGAGGAGCAGTGTCATTTCCCGCTCCTCGGCGCCAACGCGCTGGACGCGAAGACGCTGAAGCCGGCGTTCGCGCCGTATGTGATCAAGAAGCTGCGGACGCCGCACGGCCGTGATGTGCGGGTGGCGATCCTCGGGCTGACGAACCCGGGCATCGCGATCTGGGACAAGGCGAACGTCCAGGGCAAGATGACGTTCCCGGGTCTGGAGGAGCAGGCCGCGAAGTGGGTGCCGAAGCTGCGTTCGATGGGCGCGGACGTGGTCATCGTCTCCGCGCACTCCGGTACGAGCGGGACGTCGTCGTACGGCGATCAGGTGCCGTACGTGGAGAACGCCGCGACGCTGGTGGCGGAGCAGGTGCCGGGCATCGACGCGATCCTGGTCGGCCACGCGCACTCCGAGATCCCGGAGCGCCGGGTGGTCAACAAGAAGACGGGCAAGGACGTCGTCCTGTCCGAGCCGCTCAAGTGGGGCCAGCGGCTGACGCTCTTCGATTTCGATCTGGTGTGGGAGCGGGGCTGCTGGACGGTCGAGAAGGTCGGCTCGCAGGTCCTCAACTCCAATGCCGTCCCCGAGGACAAGAAGATCACCGGGCTGCTCTCCGATGAGCACCGCAAGGTCGTGGCGTATGTCAATCAGGTGATCGGTACGTCCACGGCGCCCATGTCCACGGTCGACGCGCCGTGGAAGGACGAGCCGATCATCGATCTGATCAATCATGTCCAGACGGAGACGGTGAAGGCGGCGCTGGCGGGCGGCGAGTGGGCGGCGCTGCCGGTGCTGTCGCAGGCGTCGTGCTTCTCGCGTACGGCGGCGATCCCGGCCGGCAATGTGACGATCAAGGACGCGGCGGGGCTGTATCCGTTCGAGAACACGATGGAGGCGCGGCTGCTCACCGGCGCGCAGATCAGGGCGTACCTGGAGTTCTCGGCGAGGTACTACGTGCAGACGGCGGCGGGTGCGCCGGTGGACACGTCGAAGCTGACGAATGCCGACAACACGCCGGACTACAACTACGACGTGGTGTCCGGTCTGACGTACGAGATCGACATAGCGAAGCCGGCCGGGTCACGGATCGTGAACCTCATGTTCGAGGGCAAGGATCTGGACCCGGCGGCGAAGTTCGTACTGGCGGTCAACAACTACCGGGCGAGCGGCGGCGGGAACTTCCCGCATGTGGCCGCTGCCCAGCAGCTGTGGGCCAATTCGGACGAGATCCGCAACACGATCATCGGGTGGGTGCAGTCGACGGGCACGGTCGACCCGGCGGCGTTCGCCTCGGTGGACTGGAAGCTGACGCGGGACGGCACGCCGGTCTTCTGACCCTGCCCGTCCTGATCCGGCCGGCCTTCAGATCCGGCCGGCCTTCTGGCCGGTCGCTCCGGCTTCCGTCAGCGTACTTCGGTGAGCGGGACCAGACCCCTCGGTGCGGGCACCGTGCGGGTCCGGTCCCGTCCGTCGAGTCCGAAGCTGGTGAACGCGGTGCGCCGGGGCAGGGCGTAGGACTCCTTGCCGGTGAGGTGGTTGAGGATGGTGGCGCTGCGCCAGGCCGCGAGCCCGAGGTCGGGCGCGCCGACGCCGTGGGTGTGCCGTTCGCCGTTCTGGACGTAGACGGAGCCGGTGACTCCGGGGTCCAGGGCGATCCGGTGGTACTGGTCGATGCGCGGGCGGCCCGAGCTGTCCCGGCGAATGTACGGGTCGAGTCCGGCGAGGATCCGGTCGAGGGGGCGCTCCCGGTAGCCGGTGGCCAGGACGACGGCGTCGGTGGTCAGCCGGGACCTGGATGCCTGCTGGGCGTGTTCCAGATGGAGTTCGATCTTCGTCGTGGCGACGCGTCCCGCGGTACGGACGCAGACGCCGGGGGTGAGCACGGCGTCGGGCCAGCCGCCGTGCAGGGTGCGCCGGTACAGCTCGTCGTGGATGGCGGCGATGGTGTCGGCGTCGATGCCCTTGTGGAGCTGCCACTGCCGGGGGATCAGGCCGTCGCGTACATGCTCGGGCAGGGCGTGGAAGTAGCGGGTGTAGTCGGGGGTGAACTGTTCCAGGCCGAGCTTGGAGTACTCCATGGGCGCGAAGGCTTCGGTGCGAGCCAGCCAGTGGATCTTCTCGGCTCCGGTGGGCCGGGAGCGCAGCAGGTCGAGGAAGATCTCGGCGCCGGACTGTCCTGATCCGATGACGGTGATGTGTCCCGCGGCGAGCAGCCGGTCCCGGTGGCCGAGGTAGTCGGAGGAGTGGATGACCGGCGCGGCGAGGGCTTCGACGAGTGGTTTGAGCGGCTCGGGGATGTACGGCTCGGTGCCGATGCCGAGGGCGACGTGGCGGGCGTGGGCGCGGCCGAGGGCTTCGACCTCGCCGTCCTGGTCGAGCTGGGTGAAGTCGATCTCGAACAGGTCGCGTTCGGGGTTCCACCGGACGGCGTCGACCTGATGGCCGAAGTGGAGCCCGGGGAGTTGTTCGCTGACCCAGCGGCAGTACGCGTCGTACTCGGCGCGCTGGATGTGGAAGCGCTCGGCGAAGTAGAAGGGGAAGAGCCGGTCTCGGGCCCGGAGGTAGCTGAGGAAGGACCAGGGGCTGGCGGGGTTGGCGAGGGTGACCAGGTCGGCGAGGAAGGGGACCTGGAGGGTGGCGCCGTCGATGAGCAGGCCGGGGTGCCAGCGGAAGACGGGGTTCTGGTCGAAGAAGGTGGTGGCGAGTCCGCCGCGGATTCCGTCGGCGAGGGCGGCCAGGGAGAGATTGAACGGGCCGATGCCGACACCCACCAGGTCGCGGGGCTGGTTGAGGTCGGTTGGCTGGGCGATCATCGGCGGGTGCTGCCTTCCACGAGTCGGGCACCTGGAGGTCCGGGGGTCGGTGGTGGTGCCTACGGAGCACAACGAGCCCGCCCGCGAGGGGTATTGGCGACCGGCGAAGGATGCGGGAAGTCGGCTGAAAACGCTCGTGGATCCGGCGTGCGCGACGCGTGTGAGCGTGTAGACGTACGCCGGATCACGGGCGGATTCACCACCGGTCCGGGACCGGAACCGGCGGTCGGGTGGTCAGGAGGCGGTACGGACCCGCAGCGCCCGCCGCAGATCGTCGAGCTGGTCGACCAGCTTGCGGCGCAGCGCCGGGATCATCTCCGCGCTGTCCAGACACTTCCGGCCGAGGCGCAGTGACTCCTCGTCGATCGCGTACAGCGGGAAGGCGTAGCGGCCCGCCGCGCCGGCGATGGCCGGTCCGCGCCGGTCGGCGAGCGCGACGGCGTCGGCGTAGTAGCGGGGCACGTACTCCCGTACCAGCGCGGCCTGTTCGGGCTGCCAGAAGCCCTGGGCGGTGGCGGTGAAGAGGTAGTTGGAGAGGTCGTCGGTCTCGAAGAGACGGGCCCACGCGCGGGCCTTGGCCTCCGGGTCCGGCAGCGCGGCGTGGCAGCGGGCGGCGCCTTCCTGGCCGGTGGCGCTGGGGTCGCGGGCGAGCTCGGCGTCGATGGCGGCGGGGTCGACGGCGCCGAGGACGGCGAGTCGGGTGAGGACGCGCCAGCGCAGTTCGGGGTCGAGCTCGGGGCCGCCGGGGACACTGTCGGATTCCAGCCATTCCCGGAGGGCGTCGGGCTGGGTGGCGGCGTCGATGAAGTGGCGTACGGCGGTGAGGCGCAGCCCGGGGTCCTCGCCGTCCTCGGTACGGCGGATGAGGTCGCGGGAGATTGCGGTGAGGGTGGCGAGCGCGGCCGGGCGGTCCGCGTCGGACAGATAGCGGCCGGTGATCTGAACGGCGGCGAAAGCCAGGACGCCCTGGACGAGGGCGAGGTCCGTCTCGCGCGGCAGATGGACGCGGGCGGCGTCCAGGTAGGCGGTGGCGGCGAGGTCGCCGTCGCGGACCATGTCGCGGGCGGCGTTCCAGATGACGGCGCGGGTCAGCGGGTCGGGGACGCCGGAGAGCGCGCGCAGGGCGGTGTCCCAGGACGCGGCGTCGAGCCGGACCTTGGCGTAGGTCAGGTCGCCGTCGTTCAGGACGACGAGGGCCGGGCGTCGGCCGGCCGCGGTGACGGGTGCGGTCAGCGGCAGGTCGAGTTCGAGGAGTTCGCGCCGGATCAGCCGTGCCGGGTCGGCGTGGTCGAGGTCGTACGCGCCGACGTTCACCCGGTGCGGGCGGCTGCCGTCGCGTACGACGTCGAGGGTCCAGCCGGTGTCGGTGCCGGAGATCCGAGGGGTGAGGGTGTCGACGCCGGTGGTGCGCAGCCACCGCTCGGCCCAGGCGTGCACGTCACGGTCGGTGGTGTGGGCGAGGGAGTCGATGAAGTCGGCGAGGGTGGCGTTGGCGAACTTGTGCCGGGCGAAGTGGGTGTTGATACCGGCGAGGAAGTCCTTCTCACCGAGCCAGGCGACGAGCTGGCGCAGTGCGGAGGCGCCCTTGGCGTAGGAGATGCCGTCGAAGTTGAGCAGCGCGGAGGCGGTGTCGGGGACGGCGTCGGGGACGGGGGCGACGGGGTGGGTGGAGGGCCGCTGGTCGGCGTCGTATCCCGTGGATTTGCGGCCGATGCCGAAGTCGACCCACATGCCGGATCCCCACTTTCCGGGGGGATTCCCCCCGGACCCCCCGAGAGTGGCTTCGGTGAGGGTCTGGTAGCCCATGTACTCGGCGAAGGACTCGTTCAGCCAGATGTCGTCCCACCAGGCGAGGGTGACGAGGTCGCCGAACCACATGTGGGCCATCTCGTGGGCGATGACCATGGCGCGGGTCTGGCGTTCGGTGTCGGTGACGGCGGAGCGGTAGACGAACTCGTCGCGGAAGGTGACGAGTCCGGGGTTCTCCATGGCGCCGGCGTTGAACTCCGGGACGAACGCCTGGTCGTACGAGTCGAAGGGGTACGGCTCGGTGAACTTCTCGTGGTACCGGTCGTAGCAGGCGCGGGTGATGTCGAGGATCTCGTCGGCGTCGGCGTCGAGATAGGGCGCGAGGGAGCGCCGGCAGTGGATGCCGAAGGGCAGTCCGGCGTGTTCGGTGCGTACGGAGTGCCAGGGCCCGGCGGCGACCGCGACGAGATAGCTGGAGATGAGCGGGGTGGCGGCGAGGGTCCAGTGGCGTCCTTCGGTCCGGGTGGCAACGCCGTTGCCGAGGACGGTCCAGTCGTCGGGCGCGGTGACGGTCAGCTCGAAGACGGCCTTGAGGTCGGGCTGGTCGAAGGCCGCGAACACGCGCTGGACATCGTCCATGAACGGCTGGGTGTAGACGTAGGTCTCGCCGTCGGCGGGGTCGGTGAAGCGGTGCATGCCCTCGCCGGTGCGGGAGTAGCGCATCGCGGCGTCGACGCGCAGCTCGTGTTCCCCGGCGGTCAGGCCGGTGAGCGGGAGCCGGTTCTCGACGAGCGCGGCGGGGTCGAGGGGCCGGCCGTCGAGGGTGACGGAGCGCAGGGTCACGGGCCTGAGTTCGACGAAGGTGTCTCCGGTGGCCCGCGTGGTGAACGTGATGACGGTGCGGGAGTCGAAGGTGTCCTCGCCGGTGGTCAGATCGAGTGCGATCGTGTACCGGTGGACATCGAGGAACTGGGCTCGGGTCTGCGCTTCGTCGCGCGTCAGTACGGACATGGGGGTCATGCTGCCTGATCTGCGAGAAGCGGCGCATCAGGGTTCATTGCGCTCTGAGCGCACATGCGGCGGGGCCGTCAGCCAGTGCTGCCCCGGGTCTCGCCCGCGATCGTTTCGTGGTGTCTGATCACTTCGGCGATGATGAAGTTGAGGAGTTTCTCGGCGAAGGCCGGATCCAGTCTGGCGCTCTTGGCGAGTTCCCTGAGCCGGGTGATCTGGCGGGATTCGCGGGCCGGGTCGGCGGGCGGCAGCTGGTGTTCGGCTTTGAGGACGCCCACCTGCTGGGTGCATTTGAAGCGCTCGGCGAGCATATGGACGACGGCCGCGTCGATATTGTCGATGGACTCGCGGAGGCGGTTCAGCTCGGCCCGCACCGCCTCGTCAACGTCGGGGTGGTTGGTTCCGGGGTCACTCGTGGTCATGGTCCAGCAGCGTAGATGAGTGCGGGGCGATGGTCGGTGGATGGTCAGGATGCGGGATCTCGTTGCTCCAGCCGCCGGGTACGGCGCGCCCCTGCTGCTTGCGGAAGCGAATGGGCGGGATACCGACCCGCCGGGTGAACAGCCGCGAGAAATAGGCCGGGTCGTCGTACCCGACGCGCCGTGCGACCGCCGCGACGGGCAGCTCCGTCGAGGCGAGCAGTTCTTTGGCGCGGCCGAGACGGATACCTAGCAGGTAGTCCTTGGGGCTGCACCCGGCGGCCCCGCGTACGGCCGTGCGCAGTTCGGCGGGGGTCATGCCGTGGCGGGCCGCGTGCTCGGCGACCGAGAGCGTCCGGCAGGCGTCGCGGGCCAGCGCCCGGAGTACCGGATCGCCCTCGGCGTCGGCGCGGGCCCGGCGCAGCGCGACGAGCAGTTCGTGCACGGCGGCGCCGGTCTCGACTTCGAGCAGCGGGTTGCCCCGGCGGGCGGCGCGGGCGATACGCGCGATGGCGGCCCGTGCGCCCGTCGCGTCGGCGAGCGGTACGACGGGCCGGTCGGGCTCGATATAGCCGAGCTCCGTGTAGGTGGCGGTGGCGGGTCCGGTGAAGTCGACGAAGCTCTCGTCCCAGCCGTGTTCCTCGTCGGGCCCGTAGTGGTGGGCGGTGCCGGGTGTCAGCCAGAGCAGCGCGGGCGCGGTGACGGGGGTGCGCCGCCCGTCGGCCGTCCGGAACCAGCCGCTGCCCGCGCTGACCACCACGGCCACATGGTGATCGAGGGTGCGCGGCCCGACCGTCGGCAGGCGGCCGTACTGAAGCCCGACGCCGAGGCAGACGAGCCCGAGCCGGTGATGGACCGGGCTGGGGGTGAAGTACCGCATCCAGGTGTGATACATCCGCCCCCACCTCGCCTGTTCGTCCATCCGCGGACGAAGACGAAGAAGAAGACACAGCGTCGAACGCGGAACGGGAAAGCGGGGACGGTGACTGAGCCAGTGACTGATGCGGCGGCGGAGCCGGTGGCCGAGTTCAGGGGGGTGGAGTCGCTGGGCCGGGTCAACTACGGGCGGCGGCTCGGCGAGTGCAAGGGCATCACGGGCGGGGTGCTGCACGAGCGGCAGTATCTGCACGGCGTACGGGCCCGGGGCCTGCGTCTCGACGCCTTCGACGACGCGCGGGCGGTGGCGGGGCTCCCGTTCCGCGAACCGGACGGCGAGGCGGGACGGGGGCTCTACCGCGCCGCCTTCGAGGTCGCGGGCGCGGGCGACGCCCGGCTCACGCTCCCCTCCTGGACCCGCGGCTTCGTCTGGGTGAACGGCCACTGCCTGGGCCGCTACTGGTCGCGGGGCCCGCAGGAGTCGCTGTACGTGCCCGGCCCTGTGCTGCGCGAGGGCGGCAACGAGGTGTGGGTGCTGGAGCTGGAGGGCGCGGGCGAGCCGTACGTACAGCTCGCCGCGTAGTGACTACGGGAGGGGCTTGACCGCGGGAGGGGCCGGTCCCGGCGGCGTACCCCAACGGTCTCCCGCGCCCCAACGGTCTCCCACACCCCGCCGGACGACGAGCCGGACGGACGACGGGCGGACAAAGGCGGGGCAGGTGCTGGACCGACGCGTCCAGCCACCTGCCCCGCCCGGAAGTCCTAGGCCCGGAAGTTCTACCAGGTCACGTCAGAGGGTCGACGCGGCCGAGGCGATCGCGGAGGCGAAGGTCGAGACCTCGGTGTAGACACCGGGGTAGTTGGGCCGGGCGCAGCCGTTGCCCCAGCTCACGATGCCGACCTGGATGAAGGCTCCGGCGTTGTCCTTGCGGAACATCGGACCGCCCGAGTCACCCTGGCAGGTGTCCGTGCCGCCCTGGGCGAACCCGGCGCAGATCTCCTCGCCCGTTATGATCTCGCCGCCGTACGACGCGTTGCAGCTGGCGTCGGAGACGAACGGAACGGTGGCCTTGAGGAGGTAGCGCTGCTGGGCGCCGCCCTCGGTGGCCGCACCCCAGCCGGCGACGGTGAAGTTGCCGGTGTTGTACTGCGTGGTGGTGGCGATCTTCAGGGTCGGCAGGTTGATGGGCGCGGCGAGCTTGATCAGCGCCCAGTCCTTGCCCGCGCCGTTGTAGCCGGGGGCCTGGAGCACCTTGGTGGACCTGACCTTGATGGCGCTGGAGCTCTGGAGGTCGACGACACCGGCGGTGGCGGTGATGCTGGTGTTGTTGCCGGATCCGCTCACACAGTGCGCCGCGGTCAGCACGACGGTCGGCGAGTACAGCGCGCCACCACAGCCCATGGAGAGCCGGACCATGAAGGGGAATTCGCCCTGGGCGGCGCGGGTGCCGCCGACGACGGGCGGTGCGAGCGGCGCCGCCGCCTGGGTCTTGGGGGCGACCGGCGCGGGCGCGGCGGACGCGGAGGACGGCTGGAGGCTGATGGCGGCGAGCACGACCGCGCCGGCGGCGGCGGTTCTCTTGAGGACACCCAGAATGCTCAACGGTCTGCCTTTCATGGGGGGCTTGAGGGATTCGCGCACAGGGCGGGTTCCGGTCAACGCGCGTCGCATTGCGCGCTGGCATGAGCCCGACAAGAAAGCGTGATCCGGATTATGCGGAGGGGATCAGCCACGCCACAAGAACCTGCTTTCAGCCATCCATCAGGGCCGCCTGTCGGCCACCGTCCGCTGATCGGACGCGCTGTCCATGGAGCAGACGTGCCGTCCACCGGTCAGACGCCCCGTCCGCTGATCGGACGCACCCGCCGGGCGGTGCCCCTCCGGCGCCCGGGGCGCCCCCGTACAGTTGGCACGAGCGGGCTCGGCCGTCCCGCGCGGGGGGATTCGAACGCGGGACCGCGGGACGCAGGGGGTACGGACGTGACGAACGGCGGCGAGGTCCAGCACGGCTATCCGCACCTCGACACGGCGCGCGCGGCCATCACGGCGCTCTACCGGCGGCTCTCGGCCGACGGGATCCGCGCGTACGCCACCAGCGTGGCCCCCGCCGATGTCGCCTTCTCCGATGTGGACGATCTCTATCTGGGCACCCAGCGCGTGGCCCACGCCCTGGTCCAGCAGCTGCGGCTGCCGGACGCGCGCGTGATCGTGAGCTTCCGCGACATGGAGCAGGCGGCGAATGTCGAGCTGACCGCCGGGCCGGAGTACTTCATCGAGCTGAACAACCGGTTCCGTACCCACCGCAGGGACATCGGCGCCGCGCTCGCCCACGAGATCACCCATGTCCTGCTGCACCGCCTCGGTCTCTCCTTCCCCGGCACCCGCGACAACGAGATCCTCACCGACACCGCCACGACCTATCTGGGCGCGGGCTGGCTGCTTCTGGACGCCTACCGCGAGGACCGTGATTCCAGCCAGAAGCTCGGCTATCTCACCCCCGAGGAGTTCGGCTACGTCCTGGCCAAGCGCGCGCTCGTCTTCGACGAGGACCCGCGGATCTGGTTCACCAGCCCACAGGGCTACACGTCGTATACGAAAGGCCGGGCGCAGTCGCTGCGGGACGAGCAGCAGCCGCCGCTGACCACCGCCGGCTGGTCGGGACGGCACCGCTACGCCAAGGACCGCCGCTACGCGCTCGACAACCCGGGCGCCGCGCCGGCCCCCGTCGCGCCGTACGCGCCGTACTCCTTCGAGCACCTGCCGGACGGTCTGCGTGTCTCGTTCCCCTGCCCCACCTGCCTCCAGCGCATCCGGGTGCCGGTCCGCGGCCGGGTACGGGCGCGGTGCGGACTGTGCGCGAGCGTGCTGGACTGCGACACCTGAGCGGACGGGTCCCCCTCCCGTATCCGGGACGACGGTGCGAGCCGGGCGAACGTAGGGTCGAAGCATGACGAATGAGCCGACAGCGGGCACGGGCGTCGCCGAGCTGTTCGCGGCGGTGGGCGGTGGCGCCGACGACTCGGTGGTGCGGCTGCTCCGCGCCGGTGTCTCCGCCGAGTCGACCGACAGGGAAGGCGAAACGATCCTCTACCGCGCGGCGGTCAGCGACGAGCCAGGGCTCGTACGGCTGCTGCTCACGGCGGGCGCCGACCCCCGCCGGGCCAGTGGCCGGGACGGCGGCGATCTGCCGCTGTGCGGGGCGGCCTGCGGCGGGCACACCGAGGTCGTCCGTGCGCTGCTCGCCGCCGGTGCCCCGCCCGACGGCCGCGAGGAGTTCGGCTTCACGGCGGTCGCCTGGGCGGTCGTGCAGGGCTTCGCGGACACGGTCGAAGCGCTGCTGGAGTACGGCGCCGACCCCGATCTGCCGGGCCCCGGCGGCGAGCCGCCACTGGTGCTGGCCGCCCGCCGGGGCTCCGCGCCCGCCGTGCGGGTCCTGCTGCGCTACGGCGCGGGCGCGCCCGACGGCGTGTACGCGCGCACGCGCGACGCGGCGCTCGCCGAGGCGCGGCGCTGGCTCACCCTCGATGTGGAACAGGAGCTGCGGACCGGGCTGCTGAGCGCGTACGGCGACGGTTACGAGACGGTGGTGCGCCGGATCGCGGAGGACGGCTCGGAGACCGTCGTCGTCGAACTGCTGCGGGACGGCGAGCCGGTGGCGGGCCGCGAGCAGCAGACCGGGCACGCGGCCGTCGCGACGATACTCGAAACGGAGCTGGGCATTCCGACGCCGTACGGGGAGCTGGCGGCGCGGGCGCTGCGCTGCGGGGACCCGGGCCGGGACGACTGGACGGAGTCGGTGTCCGCGCTCTGGCAGCGCGGCGACGAGGAGACATTCCAGGCCGCCGCCGCGTGGTGCGCGGGCGACGAGCCGCTGCGGCGGGCCTTCGCCGCCGATGTGCTGGCGCGGCTGGGCGCGGCGGACGGGGAGAGTCCGTTCGCCGCCCGCGCGGTGCCGCTGCTGCGCGAACTGTCCCGGCGGGCCGTGGAGCCGGAGCTGGTCCGCGCGGTCGTGGTGGCGCTCGGCCAGTACGGTGACCCGGCCGCGCTCCCGGAGATCCTGCGCCACACCGGCCACCCGGACTCCGGGGTACGGCGCCGGGCGGCCCTCGCGCTGACCGGGATCGTACCGGGCGACGACGGCGACGCGGTAGGCGCGCTGACGCTGCTGAGCGGGGACGTGGACGCGTCGGTCAGGGACCGCGCGGTCGTGGCGCTGGCGGGCCTGGACGCCGACACGCGCGAGCTGCGCGAGGCGCTGGCGGCCCGGCTGAACGAGCCGGACGCGGGCACGGCCGCCGAGGCGGCCAAGGGGCTGGCGGCCCGCCGCGACCCGCGCGCGGTCGACGCGCTGGCCCGGATCCTCGGCGACGAGGACCCGGAGGGATACGCGCGCAGGACAGCGCTGGAGGCCGTGCGGTACGTACCGCACGGCCCGGAGCGACGGCGCCTGGAGCGGACACTCCCGCGCCGCCGCTGACGAGGTCCGCCGGCATGGACGAGGTCCGTCGGCATGGGCAAGGTCCGTCGGCATGCACGAGATCCGCCGACATGGATGAGATCCGCCGGCGTGGTGGATCAGAGGAGCCGGAGCACCCCGGGCGCCTCTTCCTCGATCAGTTGCACCAGTTCGTCGAAGACGGTCGGGCCGCCACCCGCCCGGACGGCGTCCAACCGCCCTTGGACTGCGGCCCTGTTGTCGGGGTGCGTACGCTCCAGCCGCCGCTGGAGCGCACGCACGGTCTCCTCCTGGCCGAGTGCGCGGCGCGAGAGTTCGTGCCGGCGCCATTCGATGACGAAGTCACCGTCGTCCGGCGTTCCGTACCCGCCGCGCAGACAGTCGGCGAGCGCGTCGAGATTGCTCCCGAAGTATCCGCCCGGTCCGTTCACGGCCGCGCCGATCACCTGCCAGAAGCGTTCGAGGTCGGTGACCTCCGCCCCGTCGATCACATACGTCACCGTCATGGGACGGAGGTTACCTTCCGGTTGCGGTCAACGACCGGTCAGCGGCTGGTCAGCAGCCGTAGTTGACGAGCGAGAACGACGCGTAGTGGTTGGCGGTGTAGTAGTCCTCGTTGGCCCTGTTGCCCGTGACGATGCGGCGCGCGCCGCGGTCCGAGGAGCCGGGCGTCTTGACGGTGTACTCGTGGTAGTAGCCGTTCGACTGGCTCGGCAGGATGCCTTCCCGGTTCTGGAAGACGCCGCCGTCCTGCGGGTACGGGTACGGTCCGCCCCGGTCGATGAGGTCGAGGGTGTCGTGGGCCTGAACCGGCAGCCTGGAGTAGCAGATGCTGCCGACCGCGGTGGGGGCGGCGGTGGCGGTGGCGGTGACCCCGCCGACGAGGAGGGTCGAGGCAAGAGCGGCGATGCCACCGAGGGTGGCGATCCGTGGGGGAATTCGCATGCCCCATGATGACGCGCGTAGACGCGTACACGTCAATGCCAACCAAGGGGAATTTCCGGGAAGTTAACCAACCGGCCCGCCGCCGTAGCGCCCCGTACACCCCGGCACGGCCCTCGGCACGGGATGTACGGAAGCCCGGTACGGCGCGCCGAGCGCCGTACCGGGCTTCCGTTCTTCGTACGTGAACCTCTTCGTACACGGACCCACCGAGTCGTACGTGGACCTACGGAGTCGTACGTGGACCCACCGAGCGACCCGCGCGCTGCCGCGTCAGGCGGCAGTGCGGCGTCCGCCCTCGGCGCCGCGGTCAGGACGGCCGCGGCGTCCGCGGCTGCCGCGCGAGGCGCCGCCGAGACGGGCCGCGCCACCCCCGGCGCCCGAGCCCGCGCCCCCGCCGGTGTTCTTCCTGGCCGGACGCGACGCGCGCGTCTTCGGCTTCGCCTGGACCGGCGGCTGCGGCACCTCGATGGTCACGGCCACCCCGGAGGGCACCCGCGCACCGGTGAGCGTCGCCAGCTCCTCGTCCGTGGACTTGATCCGCGCGGATCGGGGAGCGATCCCCGCGTCCGACATCAGCCGGGTCATCTCGCGCCGCTGCTCGGGCAGTACGAGCGTCACGACACTGCCGGACTCCCCCGCCCTCGCGGTGCGTCCGCCACGGTGCAGATAGTCCTTGTGGTCGACCGGCGGGTCCACGTTCACGACCAGGTCGAGATCGTCGACATGGATGCCGCGGGCCGCGACATTCGTCGCGACGAGGCAGGTGACCAGTCCGTTCTTGAACTGTTCCAGTGTCCGGTTGCGCTGCGGCTGCGAACGGCCGCCGTGCAGCCCCGAGGCCCGTACCCCGCTCGCCAGCAGCCGCTTGACCAGCCGGTCCACCGACCGCTTGGTGTCCAGGAAGAGCAGCACCCGGCCGTCGCGCGCCGCGATCCGCGTGGTGACTTCCTTCTTGTCCGTCTCGTCCAGGACGTAGAGCACATGGTGCTCCATCGTCGTGACCGCGCCCTGCGACGGGTCGACGGAGTGCACGACCGGGTCCGTCAGGTACTGCCGTACGAGCCGGTCGATGTTCTTGTCCAGCGTCGCCGAGAACAGCATCCGCTGCCCGTCCTGCTCGACCTGCTTGAGCAGCGCGGTGACCTGCGGCATGAAGCCCATGTCGGCCATCTGGTCGGCCTCGTCGAGCACGGTGATCGACACCTGGTCGAGCCGGCAGTCGCCGCGCTCGATGAGGTCCTTCAGCCGCCCCGGCGTCGCGACGAGCACCTCGGCGCCGCGCCGCAGCGACCCCGCCTGCTTGCTGATCGAGAGCCCGCCGACGACCGTCGTCAGCTTCAGATTGACGGCGGTGGCGTACGGGGTGAGCGCGTCGGTCACCTGCTGCGCCAGCTCACGCGTGGGTACGAGCACCAGCGCGAGCGGGGCGCGCGGCTCGGCGCGCCGGCCGGCCGTACGGGCGAGCAGCGCCAGCCCGAAGGCGAGCGTCTTCCCGGAGCCGGTACGTCCACGGCCCAGGATGTCGCGGCCCGCGAGGGAGTTGGGGAGAGTGGCGCCCTGGATGGGGAACGGGGTGGTCACACCCTGGGCGGTGAGCGTCTTGAGCAGTCCCGCGGGCATGTCCAGCTCGTCGAACGCCTCGACGGCGGGCAGCGCGGGGGTAAGGGTCTCCGGCAGCGTGAACTCCTGCGGGCGCGCGGCGGGGCGGCGGGCGGCCGGCCTCGCCGAGCCCTTCGCGGGCGCCTTCGCGCGGGAGTTCACCGGGCGCTTGCCGGCGGGGCGGGCAGCGCGAGCCGGGCGTTCGGATCGAGTCATTCGGAAAAAGCCTTCCTGGGCCTGAGAACAGCGCGAGCCGGGACCCGCACCTGCACGGTGCGGGCCCCGGCTGCGAGGTACACGTCCGGAAATTAGGCCGGGACGATGTTCTCCGCCTGCGGGCCCTTCTGGCCCTGCGTGACGTCGAACGAGACCTTCTGGCCCTCCTGGAGCTCACGGAAGCCCTGGGTGGCGATGTTCGAGTAGTGGGCGAAGACGTCGGCGCCGCCGCCGTCCTGCTCAATGAAGCCGAAGCCCTTTTCCGAGTTGAACCACTTCACGGTGCCAGTAGCCATGTCATTCTCCTAAAACAGGTGCAGAGCCGGAAATCCGCACTTTACGAATTCCTCGTCGCCGCATTGAGCCCCATCCGGAGAAGCCGGCAAAAACAATAATGCGCCTGAGGAACATTCCCGTCAGGCGCACATAAAGTTCATGGGTACCAAAACTGCAACGCTGTCAGCCTAGCACGCCCCGGCACCGACGCAACGATCACCCGTGATCCTCGCGGGGCGGACTGTCGTCGGACCCGCGCCGCACGGTGCGCAGCGGCCCGTCCGGCCGCCAGACCTGTACGACCAGCTCGTCACCGTCGAGTCCGGTCCGCACCACCTCGCCGAGATCCACCCGGAAGAGGTGGAACGGAAGCGGAGGTTCGACCTCCGCCGCGAACCGCACGAGCGTCTCCTCGTCCGTGACCTCGACCGCCCGGCCGGCGATTTTGACGTCACCGTCCGCCATCTCGGCGCCCTCCCCGGGATTCGCGTGCAGGGCGAAGCGCGGATCACGCAACAGATCGAGCGCCTTACGTGAATTCGGCATCATGCCGAGCCACAACTCCCCGAATCGGAAGGTGACTTCGAGCCCCGTCACGCGCGGGGAGCCGTCCTTGCGCAGGGTGGCCAGGACATGGTGGGTGTGCGTCTCGAACCGCCGCTGAACGGTCTCGGCGAAGCGCGGCTCCGCCGAGACGAAATCGGCCCAGGTGAATGTCATGCGTCCAGCCAACACGGGATACCGGACATCTTCTGTCGCCTTTTACGTCTTCCGCGTCTCTTACGTCTCTTACGTCTCTTACGTCTCTTACGGCCGGGGGCCGAGGCGGGCGCTCAAGGTCTCGATGTCCGGGACGAACCAGAGCTGTGTGCCGCGGTTGCTCTCGCGAACGAAGTCCCGCAGCGCGGCGCTGTCGGCCGTGTGCCGCTCGATGTCACCGACGACGGCGACGCGCAGCCGGTAGTTGACGAACTTCTGGACGATGTCGCCGGCGACGCGGGTGCGCAGCTCGAAGAAGGCGTCCTCGAACCGGGTGGCCGGGATGACGGCCCAGGCCGCGCCGAGGTGGAACGCGTCACCGATGAGGTCGAGCGCCTCGCGCTCGCCGCGCAGCGGAGCACCGTCGGGAGCGCAGAGAAGAACGGGTACGTCGTGGATGTACTGGAGGGTCTGGGGAGCCTGAGGGGCCTGTGAGTCCTCGGGGGCCTGTGAGTCCTGGGGGACCTGGGGGACCTGGGGGACCTGGGGGACCTGGGGAGTTTCGGCGGATTCGCTCATTTCCGGCTTCCTGTTCATTCCGGTTGCTCGATCAGGGCGTTGACGATCTTGAGCAGCTCGGCGGTGCTGTCCAGGCCGCCCAGGATGATGACCTTCAGCACGGCCCGTTCCTCGTCGTAGACGGTCTCGACGCGCAGGCGTTCCCCGCTGTCCTGGCCGTGTGCGATCGCGGCCATGACCGTGTTCGTCAGACGCATGGTCGCCTCGGGGCCGATCGCGTCGATCCGCACGACGACGGATGCCTCCGCGTGGCGCCGACCGGCGGAGAGCGAGGGAGAGGGCGCCGGGCGGCCGGTGAACGCCTCCAGATCCTCGCGCGCGATCCGGTACTGCTTACCGATGCGGGTCGCCTTCAGCCGGCCGTCCCGTACGTAGCCACGCACCGTTCGCACATGGAGATCGAGCAGCTCCGCCACCTGGTCCACCGAGTAGTACTGCTGCGGCACTGGTTCCAACTCCTTCATCCTTCCCTAAACTACCATTTAATTGCGCTGTTAAGGGAAGTTTAGGGAGCCCTGCCGATCGGACGGCGACGGTGGCCGGTCGGACAGGGACGGTGGCCGGTCGGACCGCGAGCGTGGCCGGTCGGCCGATGCACCGGTACGGGGCGGACGCCTAGCGTCGTTGGCGGATGGATCAGCCACCGCACCCGCAGCCGCAGCCGCAGCCGCAGCCGCAGCCACAGCCACAGCCGAGGGGAACCGCCCGATGGAGCACCACCCACAACTCACCGCCATGGCAACGGAGTTCGAGTCCGACGTCATCGAACTCCTCGTGGAGACGCTCCTCCGGGCGCTCAAACGCGAGTCGCCTCGTGTGGGCACAGAGGACCTGCTCGCCGCTCTGGTCCTCGGCGACTCGGCGGCCGGCGAGGCGATCGCCCCCGGTATGCGGAAGGCCGGTTCCCTGAGCGGACTGGTCCACGGCCGGGCGGGGCGCGGATGGGCACGCGACGACCACGACGACGAGACCTCGGGCGAACCCGCCGACGAGCACGAGGTCGCCGCCGCGTGGCGCGTGGCGCAGTGGCAGACCGCACAGCGCACCCGGAAGACGAGGAAGGCACCGAGGACGCCGAAGACACCGGAGACACCGGAGACGGCGGAGACGGCGGAGACGAAGAAAACGGCGGCCGCGGTCGCCCGCAGCGAGCGGGAATGGCCCGAGCCGACCGGGGCGCTGCGCGCCTGCCTGTTCCTCGCCCTCGGGCTCGCCCGTCTGGAGGGGTCTCCCGGCGTCTACGCCCGGCATGTGGCCCGTGCCCTGCTGGACCTCCCCGACAGCAGGGCACGGGAAGCGTACGCACTGAGCCGGCTGGACCGGGCCGCGGCGTACACCGCGCTGGACGCGCTGGACGCGCGGGACACACCGGTCGCGCCCGCGACCGACCGCCCCCGTACCCCGGCCGTCACCGTCCTGATCCGGGCCGGGCTGCTGGAGGACCGGAGCAACTGGCTGGCGCGCAAGCTGATGGCGTGGACGTCCCAGCACCCCGGCGACGGCACGCCCGTCCTGTTCGCGGTGACCGTCGAGTCCACGCGCCGGGCCATACGGTGCGGACGGAACACGGCCGAGCCGATCGATCTGCTCCTCGCCGTCCTGGCCCTGGACCGGGCGCTGTCCCTCTGCGGACGGTCGCTGCCGAACGAGGCCGCGGCCGCCAACGAGGCCGCGGGTCTGCTGCGCAGGCACGGAGTACGGCCGGACACGCTCGTCCTGTCGGCCCTCGCCACCGTCCCGCTCCCCGTATCCGATCAGGTATCGCTCTCCGACACCGCCGAACGGACCGTGGCCTCGGCGCGGCTCATCGCGTCCGAGCATCACGCCTCCTCGGTCGGAACGGTGCACCTCCTGGCCGCGCTCCTCGATGACGCGGCGGACGACGAGGAGGCACCAGTCCTCCGGCGGCTGCGCGCCCAGGACGTGGACATCGCCGCGCTGAAGGCGGATTTGAGTCCGCGGCTGAGCGCGTGAGGGGGCGGCCCCACGAAGCACCCCGCGCTCCGCTCGACGCTACCGTTGCCGCGCGGAAGTCCGCCGGACAGCGGCCAGGACGAGGGCGAGAGCGGGGATGGACGTGAGGCGGCTGAGACCCGAGCGTGCGCGGCGGGCCTGGTCACGCGCGAAACTCGGGACGGCGCACGCCGCGCGGTCGGTACGGCGCGAGGCGACGGGAGCGTGGGCCGCCGCGCGCCGGGCGCCGCGCCGTACCGTCGTCGCCGAGACACTGGCCATGGTCCTGACGGCGGCCGTCGGACTGATCCCCTTGCTGCTGTTGCACCCCGACCGGCCGCTGGCGTCCGTGCTGGAGGCGCTGTACGCGGCGTGCCTGATGCCGCTGCGGCGATACCGGCCGGTACAAGCGGTGCCGGCGACAGGGCCGTTGCTGGTGGGCCCCAACATCTGGGTGCTGGCGGTGGTGCCGCTGATCGTGCTGTCCGCCACCCGCCGCATCGCGCCACCGCGCCGGGCGTGGCTCGCGGCGGGGACCTCCTGCGCGGTGTGCGTCGTACTGACGATCATCGGGATCCTGAGCGTGGCCGGCCCCTGGGCGGAGGATCTGGCCGGGAACGCCGCCTCCGCCGTTCTCCTCGTCCTGCTCCCCGCGCTCGCCGGGACGCTGCTCGGGCGGCGCCGCCCCCTGGTCAGTCTGCTGCGGGAACGCAACACCTATCTGGAGCAGGCCCGTTCACTGACCGCGACGGCCGCGCGGATGGAGGAACGTGCCCGTATCGCCGGTGAGATGCACGATCTCCTCGGCCACCGGCTCAGCCTGATCTCGGTGCACGCCGGGGCGCTGGAAATGGCCGCCGCGCGTCAGGCCCCGCCGCTGACCGGGCAGGCCGAGCTGCTCCGTACCACCGCGGGTACGGCGATGGAGGAACTCCGCGACATCCTGGGCCTGTTGCGACGCGAGGACGCGACGTCGGAGCCGGAAAGGGATCGAGGGACGCGCGAGGACATCAGCGCGCTGGTGGCGGAGTCCCGGAAGGCGGGTGTCACGGTGGAGCTGGACTGGTCGGTCCCCGACACGGCCGACCCGAGCCCGCGCACGCGCCAGTCGATGCACCGCGTGGTCCGCGAGGGGCTGACGAACGTACTGAAGCACGCGTCCGGCGCGCCCACGCGCGTGGAAGTGCGGAGCAGAACCGGCGGGATCGAGGTCTCGGTCACCAACAAGGCGCCGCGCGAGGGCCGTCACCCACAGCCCGGAAACCGCAGCGGACTGGTGGGTCTGGAGGAGCGGATCGCCCTGCTCGGGGGTTCGCTCACGGCGGGCCCGCTGCGCGGCGGCGGGTTCCGGGTGGTCGCCCTGCTGCCGTCGAGTCCGAACGGAATGCCACCGGCCGCCGTCCCCCCGCCGCCCGCGAGCGAGCCGGGCGCAACCCGGCACGGGACCGCGGGTACGGGAACCCGCCCTCCCCTGTCGACCGAAGTCCTCACCTGGCCACGGGTGTTGGGGGCGGGCTGCGCGGCGGCGTTCGTCGTCCTGCCCACGGCAACTTTCCTGATAATTCTCCTGACAATGGCGGCCCTAAGATGAACAGGTGATCCGAGTCCTCATAGCCGATGACGAGACGTTGATGCGCGCCGGCATCCGGCTGATCCTGGAGAACGCCGAGGACATCGAGGTAGTGGCCGAAGCGGCCGACGGCCGCGAAGCCGTCGCGGCCTGCCGCGACCGGACCATCGACGTGGCGCTGCTCGATATCCAGATGCCGGGCAAGGACGGGATCGCCGCCGCCGAGGAGATCGCGCGCATCTCACCGGCCACGTACGTGGTGATGCTCACGGCCTTCGGCGAGGCGCAGAGTGTGACGCGCTCCCTGCGGGTCGGCGCGAGCGGCTTCCTGCTCAAGGACACCGGCCCCACCGAACTCATCCACTCGGTCCGGCGCGCCGCGAACGGCGAACCGGTACTGGCCCCCCGGATCACCCGGCGGCTGATGGAACAGCACGTACGCTCCACCCGGGACACCCAGGCCGCCCAGCGCCGAACAGAGAAACTGACCGCCGCCGAGCGGGAAGTCCTGCGGCTGGTCGGGACGGGCCTGTCGAACGCGGAGATCGCCGATCAGCTCTACTTGAGCGCCGGCACGGTCAAAGCGCACATCAGCCGGATCCTGACGACCACGGGCTGCGCCAACCGCGTACAGGCGGCGGTCCTGGCCCACGACGCGGAGCTGCTCGCCGACCGCTGAGCCGGCACTCGGGGGGCCGGGCCGGCTACGGGGCCGCCGGCGGGAGCGAGAGATGCGCCCAGACCATCTTCCCGGGCCCGTGCCGCTCACTGACGCCCCAGACATCGGCCAGCGCCTCCACGAGCACGAGCCCCCGCCCGTCACAGGCATCGGGCGCGGGCACCCGTGGCCTCGGCTGCTCGGACGACGCGTCGTGCACCTCGATACGGAGCCCGTCGGGACGCGGCACATAGCGGGTCTCGATCTCGCGCCCGGGAGATACTCGGGCGTGCCGGGCGGCGTTGGTGAGCAGCTCGGAAAGAATCAGCACGGCCGCATCCTCCAGCGCGGAAAGCCCCCATCCGGCAAGCGCTTTACGCAACTCCAGTCGCGCGAGCCCGACGCAACTCGGATGACGACTCCACCGAAGTACGACGGAGCCGTAATAGGGGGAGTTGGGATGGCTGATGTCCGGCCGGCCTTCCATCACCATGGTGAGCACCTCTCCGTTTTGGCCATGCGAAATAGACCCCATGGCGTCTACTGAATTCCCAACGGAATAGCCACACTTCGGCGGTTTGAATGTCGGGAAGGGGTGGTCATTACGATCCCCTATCGGGCACACTGGAGACATATCCGAGCTGTCACCAATTGCCCGCAGTGGACAGCGGGTTGGACGAAAGAAGGTTCGATCCAAGTGGAGCTGAACAACGAATCGGACAAGCTCACACCACGATTGAGGCTGGGTAGGCGGGTGCGTCGCCTACGAGAACGCAGAGGGTTGTCGATCCGTCAGCTCTCCGAACAGGTAGGCGGCTACTCGCACAGCTATCTCGGCAGAGTCGAGCTGGGGGACCAACTACCGTCCGAAGCGCTGGTCCGCTTGCTGGACGAATTCTTCGACACAGACGGCGTACTGGCGGATCTATTGGAGTTGGCACACGACTCGCTGATTCCCGACTACAGCCGGATGTTCATCAGCAAGGAGCCATCTGCGGAGCGAATCCAGGTCTTCACGAGCAGCCTGATTCCCGGGCTTCTTCAAACGGAGGAGTATGCGCGCGAACTGTTTCGCAGGTCGCTCCCCAACGAGTCCGAAGACGGACTGAATGAGCGCATCGCTATCCGTATGCGCAGACAACGGGTGTTTGACCGCGAAGAACCGCTTCCCTACTGGGCAATGATCGACGAAGCCGCCCTGAGGCGCCCAACGGCACCAAAGAGCAACATGGTTGAGCAGCTACGTCATCTCATGAAGATGGCCGCCCGGCCTCGCATCACGATCCAAGTTCTCCCGTTCGCCAAGGGCATGCATCCCATGCTGGGAGGAGGACTCACCCTCATGACCTTGAAAGAGGGCGGGACAATCGCTCTGGTCGAGAGCTTCGACTCCGGCGAAGCAGTAGAGTCGACAAAGAGGGTGGTTGAGCTGACGGAGGGCTTCGATCTGGCTCGCTCGATGGCCCTGACGGATGATGAATCTCTCGACCTGATCCGTAGATACCTGAAAGAGTATGAAGATGAAGACGATTCCTGACGCGTCCGCTCTGCCCGCCTGGCGTAAGTCGAGCTACAGCGACAACGGAGCGGGCGGGTGCGTCGAGGTCTCCGACGGCTACCCCGCGGCCGTCCCTGTCCGCGACAGCAAGGACCCCCACGGCCCCGCCATCCTCATCCCCACCCACCACTGGTCCGCCTTCATCACCGCCATCAAGCAAGACACGCTCCCCGCCTGAACCACCCGGAGCGGGTGCCGGGTTGGGGGTCACGGGACGACCAATGCGTCCGGGGTGTCCAGCCACACCCGCTCCTCATCCGCGTCCACGGTCAGCCCGAGGCGTTCGAACCCGGGGCGGCCTCGTTCCTCCCACCACCCGAACGCGGTCTCGACCTCGTCCCAGAGCTTCCTGGGGCCGGACCGGTAGACCTCGTACTCGTCCCGCCCCTTCTCGTAGTCGGCCGTGGCCCAACTCGTCCCGGCCGTCTCCCGTAGCCACAGGGTGTACGAGCCATCCGCGTACGGCTCCATCCACGGGAACGCGCCGGGCACCCGCGCACCGATCGCGAACATGACGGGCCACTCCCCCACCTCCTCCGGGGAGAGCGGCGTCGTACTCTTCCTGCCGTCAGCCGGCCGGCTCCGGCCGTTCAGGTACTCGCGGACGTGCTTGCGCACGGCTCGCCGGGCGCGCAGGCGCATGAACGCCGATGAGCCGACGAACGGTCCCGACGCGGTGCCGTCGTCGGCCACCCTCAGACGAGCGATCGCCTCTCCTCCGTACGTCGGGCCCCACGGTGTGACGATGACTCCGCCCGGCTTGGTCTGAGCGATCCACGCACGGGGGACGCTGCCGACGGAGCACGTGGCGATGACGCGGTCGTAGGGCGCCGCCTCGGGGAAGCCTCGCGCTCCGTCACCCGCGACGGTCGTCGGGCGGTACCCGGCCGGCTCAAGGCGCTCGCGCGCGTCGCGTGCGCTCGCTTCGTCGACCTCGACCGTCACCACGTTCTCGTCGCCCAGCCGATGGGACAGCAGAGCCGCGTTCCAGCCGGTGCCGGTACCGATCTCCAGGACGCGCTGACCGGAGGCTGGCGGCCTGGAAAGGGTTCACTCTCCCGAGTACTTATGGCGCGGCGTGTTCAGCTGGACACTGTCTGCGACGGCTCTCGGATCGAGTGAGCCGGTCGGGCCTGTCGAGACCCGTTCGCGGGTTTCGCCATCGCCCCCCTGTCGCCTCGCAGACCACGGCATCGAATCGTGGATGCACACCGGAAAGGATTGCTTGACATGCGCAAGACAAAGAGATCATTACTGGGCGCGGCCGTCGTCGCCGTCGCCGTTCTGACAGCTCTGAGTGCCGGGCCGGCGCAGGGCGCGTCGGATGGGGACAAGGAGCGGGAGACCTCCGGCGCGTCCGCCGCGAAGGACGACAGCCTCGCCCCGGACCGGGGCTCTGCCGCCGAGGTCGTCTCGTCGCCCAGTGCGGAGGCGGCGCTGACGGAGATCCAGCGGAGGATCGCCAACTACGTCGACACGCACGGCACCACGTACACGTTCGGCAGCTACGTGGACCACACCACCGGGAAGATTGTCCTCGAAACGGACGCGCCCGCGAGCCTCGTGTCCACGTTGACCGATCTGTCCGACGCGCCGGCCGATGAGAACCAGGCCGCCACCGACGTACGGGTGCGCGCCACGGCCGTGTCCGACACGTTCAGCCGTCGTGACGACTCGCCGCCGTTCTACGGCGGTGGCGGCATCACGTCCGGGGGCGGTCTGTGTTCCTCCGGATACGCGGTGCGGAACTCCGCCGGGACCACGTTCTCGACCACCGCGGGACACTGCTTCGCCAACGGCGCCACCGTCCTGACCGAGTCCGGCAGGTTCACCTACGGCACCGTCTCCAACCGGCGCCTGCCCACGGTCACCGGCGAGCCCATGGACGTCGAACTCATCGGCGGCCAGAGCTACTCGGGCCGTACGTTCACCGGTGGCGTCGACAGCAACACCAGCATCCCGGTGGTCTCGGCCGGTGGCGCCTCCGTCGGCTACAACGCCTACTGTCACAGCGGCCGGACCACCGGCGAGCAGTGCGGTCACACGGCGACCAGCATCTCCGGGCAGGTGTGCACGGCAACCGGCTGCAAGTCGCCGGTCATCGTCTACACGGGTGGCCTCATCCAGCAGGGCGGTGACTCGGGCGCGCCCTTCTACGCCAAGAACAGCTCGGGCTCGTTCATCCGCGGTCACTCCATCGCGAGCAGCGGTGACGGCTCCACGGGATACGTCCAGCCGTGGACGGTCGTGGCTCCCGCGCTGGGGGTGAGCATCGTGACCGGCTGAGCCGGCAGCCCACGCCCGTGGTGTTCCCGGCCTGCCGTTCGTCGCCCGGTCACCGCACCTCCAGTGACCACGGCCCGCCGAAGGACTCCGTACCCGCCCCGTCGTCCGGGGTGAACACCACCCGCGCGTACAGCTCGTAGGTCCCCGGGCGTACCCGCCCTCCGCCCGGGTCGCAGGACACGAGTGCGGCCTCGCCGGGAAGACGTTCTGCCTTCCCCGCGGTGAGATCCCATCGGATGCCCATCGAGTCCTGCGCCGCCGGCACGGTCGCCACGCGGCCGTGCCGGACGAGGAACACATCGGCCCGCGGGAGCACCACGCCCCGGACGGCCACCGGGCTGGTGGCCTCGACCGTGCCGGTGACCGCCGGCTCACCGGGCGGCACGCTCGCGGGGAACCGTCCGGTCAGGGTCAGCACACCTCCGGCCGTCGGCCCGAACGGCCGCCCGCATTCAAGGACGGTGGCACCGACCGGGGGCGTGGCGGGCGCGGGAGCCATGGTCACCTGCTCCTGGCGCGGGATCCGGGGCTCATGTGACGATGCCCAACTGCCGTGCGGCCGTGAGCCACTGAGGGAATTCGCCGGTCAGCCGGTCGTACAGGACGGCGTCCTCGACCCGGCGCGGGTCCTTGCCCGCGTGGAAGAACCCGGCGTTGTCGACGCGCCGTTTCGCCGGGACGGCGAGGTCGTCGAGCTTGCGAAGGAAGTCGAACTGTTTGCTCTCCGGGTCGCCGAAGCCGATGAACTGCCAGAACAGCGGCAGTTCGGCCGCCTTGCAGAGATACCGCTCGGCGGCCGGCTTGCTGATCGGGCCGCCGTCCGTCTGGAAGACCACCAGGGCGGGGGCGGTCGAACCACTGTCCAGGTAGTGGTCGATGACGGCGTCCATGGCCAGGTGGTAGCTGGTCCTGCCCATATGGCCGAGTCCGGCGACGATCGCGTCGATCCGGCCGTGGTGGTCGGTCAGCGAGATGTCCGACTCCGCGTCGATGTCCGTGGAGAAGAGGACGACGGGCACGACGCCGTCGTCGTCCAGATGCGCGGAGAGCCCCAACACCCGGTCGGCCAGGGCCTGGACGCTGCCGTCCTTGTAGTACTCCCGCATCGAGCCCGAGTAGTCGAGCACCAGGTAGACGGCCGCGCGCTGTCCGCTCAGGCCGTTCTTCGTCAGCGAGACCGCCGCGCTCTTGTAGAGGCTGACGAGCGCCGGGGCCGTCTCCTCGACCTTCCGGAGACTGATGGCAGCTCCGGCCGGGGCGGGGGCGGTGACCATGCGCGGTCCCCTTCGGTCGACGCGATGCGGGTGCCGCGATTATGTCACCGGCGGCTGCGTCCGGTTCTCCTCAGCCGTCTCCCGCTCTCCCCCGTCTCCCGCTCTCCCCGTCTCCGCTCTCCCCCTGCCCGACGCATGCACCGGCTGCCCGACGCATGCCACGGCGCCTGCCATCGGTCCGGTCGGGGACTGGGGCAGGCGCCGCGTCTTGCGGGAAGGCCCGGGAGACGCTCCCCGGGCCGACACCGCCCGTACGCCGTTGTACGGGAGCCTTGAGTGAAACAGGTGACCCCGGTGACCTTGAGGGGGAAACCGGTGACGTATCAGACCGTCAGCGCACGGTCCGTCGGACGGATCGGGGCCGGCAGATCACTCGTGCCGGTCAGCATCCGGTCCACGCCGCGCGCCGCCGAGCGGCCCTCGGCGATCGCCCACACGATCAGGGACTGGCCGCGGCCCGCGTCCCCGGCCACATACACGCCGGGCACGTTGGTCGCGAAGTCCGCGTCACGCGCGATGTTCCCACGCTCGTCCAGCTCCAGGCCGAACTGCTCGACCAGGCCGTTCTCCTGGTCGGTGCCGGTGAAGCCCATGGCGAGCGTGACCAGCTGGGCCGGGATCTTCCGTTCCGTGCCCGGCTTCTGCTCCAGCTTGCCGCCCTTGAACTCCACCTCGACCAGGTGCAGGAACTGGACGTTGCCGTCCGCGTCGCCCTCGAAGTGGGTGGTGGAAACGGAGTAGACCCGCTCGCCGCCCTCCTCGTGCGCGGAGGTGACCTTGTAGAGCATCGGGAAGGTCGGCCACGGCTGGTGCGCGGCGCGCTCCTCGCCCGGCCTCGGCATGATCTCCAGCTGGGTGACGGAGGCGGCGCCCTGGCGGTGTGCCGTACCGACGCAGTCCGCGCCGGTGTCGCCACCGCCGATGACCACGACGTGCTTGCCCTCGGCGGAGATCGGGGAGACCGTCAGATCGCCCTCCCGCACCTTGTTGGAGAGCGGCAGGTACTCCATCGCGAAGTGGATGCCGTTCAGCTCACGGCCCGGGACGGGCAGATCGCGCGAGACGGTGGCGCCCGCGGCGATCACGACGGCGTCGTACCGCTTGCGCAGCTTCGTCGCGTCGATGTCCCGGCCGATCTCGATCTCGGTACGGAACTTGGTGCCCTCCGCGCGCATCTGCTCGATACGGCGGTTGATGTGCGACTTCTCCATCTTGAACTCGGGGATGCCGTACCGCAGCAGTCCGCCGATCCGGTCGGCGCGCTCGTACACCGCGACGGTGTGACCGGCCCGGGTCAGCTGCTGGGCGGCGGCCAGTCCCGCCGGGCCCGAGCCGATGACGGCGACGGTCTTGCCGGAGAGCCGCTCCGGCGGCTGCGGGGTGACATCACCGCTGTCCCACGCCTTGTCGATGATCGAGACTTCGACGTTCTTGATGGTGACGGCGGGCTGGTTGATCGCGAGGACGCACGCCGACTCGCAGGGGGCCGGGCAGAGCCGCCCGGTGAACTCCGGGAAGTTGTTGGTGGCGTGCAGCCGCTCGCTCGCGGCCGTCCAGTCCTCGCGGTACGCGTAGTCGTTCCACTCGGGGATCAGATTCCCCAGCGGACAGCCGTTGTGACAGAAGGGGATGCCGCAGTCCATGCAGCGTCCGGCCTGCTTGCTGATGATCGGGAGCAGCGAGCCCGGAACGTAGACCTCGTTCCAGTCCTTGACGCGCTCCTCGGCGGGACGGGTCCTGGCGACCTCGCGGCCGGTGGTGAGAAAGCCCTTCGGGTCAGCCATTGATCGCCGCCTCCATCATCTTCTCGGTGGTCTCGGTCTCCGAGAGACCGGCCAGCTCGGCGGCGTCCTTGGCGGCGAGCACTGCCTTGTACGTGGTCGGGATGATCTTGCTGAAGCGGTCCACCGCGGTGTCCCACTCGGCGAGCAGCTTCTCCGCGACGGTGGAGCCCGTCTCCTCCTGGTGGCGGCGCACCACATCGTGCAGCCACTGCTTGTCGGTGTCGTCGAGCGGTTCGACGGCGCCCAGGTTGCCGGCGTTGACACTGTCGGTGTCGAGGTCGATGACGTACGCGACACCGCCCGACATACCGGCCGCGAAGTTGCGGCCCGTCTCGCCGAGGACGACGGCGTGGCCGCCGGTCATGTACTCGCAGCCGTGGTCGCCCACGCCCTCGGAGACGACGGTGGCGCCGGAGTTGCGGACGCAGAAGCGCTCGCCGGTACGGCCGCGCAGGAAGAGTTCGCCGCCGGTGGCGCCGTAGGCGATGGTGTTGCCCGCGATGGTGGAGTACTCCGCGAGGTGGTCGGCGCCGCGGTCGGGCCGTACGACGACCCGGCCGCCGGAGAGGCCCTTGCCGACGTAGTCGTTGGCGTCGCCCTCCAGGCGCAGCGTGACACCGCTCGGCAGGAACGCGCCGAAGGACTGGCCGGCGGAGCCGGTGAAGGTGATGTCGATGGTGTCGTCGGGCAGGCCGGCGCCACCGAACTTCTTGGTCACCTGGTTGCCGAGCATGGTGCCGACGGTCCGGTTGATGTTCCGGATGCCGATCTGGGCGCGTACGGGCTGGGCGGCCTCGGCGCTCTCGGCGCTCAGGGCGTCGGCGGCGAGCTTGATCAGCTCGTTGTCGAGCGCCTTCTCCAGGCCGTGGTCCTGGCCGATGACCTGGTGGCGTACGGCGTTCTCGGGCAGCGCGGGCACATGGAAGAGCGGCTTCAGGTCGAGGCCCTGCGCCTTCCAGTGGTTCACGGCCCGCTCGGTGTCGAGCAGTTCGGCGTGGCCGACGGCCTCTTCGAGCGTACGGAAGCCCAGCTCGGCGAGGAGTTCACGGACCTCCTCGGCGATGAACCGGAAGAAGTTGACGATGTACTCGGCCTTGCCGGAGAACCGCTCGCGCAGCACCGGGTTCTGGGTGGCGATGCCCACCGGGCAGGTGTCCAGATGGCAGACGCGCATCATGACGCAGCCGGAGACGACGAGCGGCGCGGTCGCGAAACCGAACTCCTCGGCGCCCAGCAGCGCGGCGATGACGACATCGCGGCCGGTCTTCAGCTGGCCGTCGGTCTGGACGACGATGCGGTCGCGCAGGCCGTTGAGCAGCAGGGTCTGCTGGGTCTCGGCGAGGCCCAGCTCCCAGGGGCCGCCCGCGTGCTTGAGCGAGGTGAGCGGCGAGGCGCCCGTACCGCCGTCGTGTCCGGAGATCAGAACGACATCGGCGTGCGCCTTGGAGACACCCGCGGCGACGGTGCCGACGCCGACCTCGGAGACCAGCTTCACATGGATGCGGGCCTGCGGGTTGGCGTTCTTCAGGTCGTGGATCAGCTGGGCGAGATCCTCGATGGAGTAGATGTCGTGGTGCGGCGGCGGGGAGATCAGACCGACGCCCGGGGTGGAGTGCCGGGTCTTGGCGACCCACGGGTAGACCTTGTGGCCGGGCAGCTGGCCGCCCTCGCCGGGCTTGGCGCCCTGCGCCATCTTGATCTGGATGTCGTCGGCGTTGACCAGGTACTCGCTGGTGACACCGAAGCGGCCGGAGGCGACCTGCTTGATGGAGGAGCGGCGGGCCGGGTCGTAGAGCCGGTCCGCGTCCTCGCCGCCCTCACCGGTGTTGGACTTGCCGCCCAGCTGGTTCATGGCGATGGCGAGGGTTTCGTGCGCCTCGCGGGAGATCGAGCCGTACGACATGGCGCCGGTGGAGAAGCGCTTGACGATCTCGGAGGCGGGCTCGACCTCGTCCAGCGGGACCGGCGTACGGCCGGAGGCGAAGTTGAACAGGCCGCGCAGCGTCATCAGCCGCTCGGACTGCTCGTTCACCCGGCTCGTGTACTGCTTGAAGATGTCGTAGCTGCGTGAGCGCGTGGCGTGCTGGAGCCGGAAGACGGTCTCCGGGTCGAAGAGGTGCGGCTCGCCCTCACGGCGCCACTGGTACTCGCCGCCGATCTCCAGCGTGCGGTGGGTCGCGGAGATCCCGGAGGCCGGGTAGCCCTTGGCGTGCCGGGCGGCGACCTCCTCGGCGACGACATCGAGACCGGCGCCGCCGATCTTGGTGGCGGTGCCGTTGAAGTACTTGTCGACGAAGGACTGGTCCAGGCCGACGGCCTCGAAGACCTGCGCGCCCCGGTAGGAGGCGACGGTGGAGATGCCCATCTTGGACATCACCTTCAGGACGCCCTTGCCGAGCGCGTAGATCAGGTTCCTGATCGCCTGCTCGGGCGCCAGGCCCTCGATGAACGTACCGGCGCGGACCAGGTCCTCGACGCTCTCCATGGCGAGGTACGGGTTGACGGCGGCGGCGCCGTAGCCGATGAGCAGCGCGACATGGTGCACCTCACGGACGTCACCGGCCTCGATCAGCAGCCCGACCTGGGTGCGCTGCTTGGTGCGGATGAGGTGGTGGTGCACGGCGGCGGTCAGCAGCAGCGAGGGCATCGGGGCGTGCTCGGCGTCGGAGTGCCGGTCGGAGAGCACGATGATCCGGGCGCCGCTCTCGATCGCGGCGTCGGTCTCGGCGCAGATCTCGTCGATGCGGGTGGCGAGGGCGTCACCGCCGCCGCCGACCCGGTAGAGACCGGAGAGCGTGGCGGCCTTCATGCCGGGCATGTCGCCGTCAGCGTTTATGTGGACGAGCTTGGCCAGCTCGTCGTTGTCGATCACCGGAAAGGGCAGGGTGACGCTGCGGCAGGACGCGGCGGTCGGCTCCAGCAGATTGCCCTGCGGGCCGAGCCAGGAGCGCAGCGAGGTGACGAGCTCCTCGCGGATGGCGTCCAGCGGCGGGTTGGTGACCTGCGCGAAGAGCTGGGTGAAGTAGTCGAAGAGCAGCCGGGGCCGGGCGGAGAGCGCGGCGATCGGCGAGTCCGTCCCCATGGAGCCGATCGGCTCGGCGCCGGCCCGTGCCATCGGCGCGAGCAGGACGCGCAGCTCCTCCTCGGTGTAGCCGAAGGTCTGCTGGCGGCGGGTGACGGAGGCGTGCGTGTGCACGATGTGCTCGCGCTCGGGCAGGTCCGACAGCTCGATCTCGCCGGTCTCCAGCCACTCCTGGTACGGCTGCTCGGCGGCGAGGGACGCCTTGATCTCGTCGTCCTCGATGATGCGGTGTTCGGCGGTGTCGACGAGGAACATCCGGCCGGGCTGGAGGCGGCCCTTGCGGACGACCTTGGAGGGGTCGATGTCGAGGACGCCGACCTCGGAGGAGAGGACGACGAGCCCTTCGTCGGTCACCCAGTAGCGGCCCGGACGCAGTCCGTTGCGGTCGAGGACCGCGCCGACCTGGGTGCCGTCGGTGAAGGTGACACAGGCGGGGCCGTCCCAGGGCTCCATCATCGTGGCGTGGAACTGGTAGAAGGCGCGCCGGGCCGGGTCCATGGACTCGTGGTTCTCCCACGCCTCGGGGACCATCATCAGCACGGAGTGCGGCAGCGACCGGCCGCCGAGGTGGATCAGCTCAAGGACCTCGTCGAAGGACGCGGAGTCGGAGGCGGCCGGCGTACAGACGGGGAAGATCCGCTCCAGCGCCTCGGTACCGCCGCGTCCATTGTCGGCGGAGCCGAACGTCCCGGAAGCCAGCTGCGACTCGCGGGCGCGCATCCAGTTGCGGTTGCCCATGACCGTGTTGATCTCGCCGTTGTGCGCGACGAAGCGGTACGGGTGGGCGAGCGGCCAGCTCGGGAAGGTGTTCGTGGAGAACCGCGAGTGGACCAGCGCGATCGCGGTCGCGAAGCGGCGGTCGGAGAGGTCCGGGAAGAACGGCTCCAGCTGCCCGGTGGTGAGCATGCCCTTGTAGACGATCGTCCGGGCGGAGAGGGACGGGAAGTAGACCCCGGCCTCGCGCTCGGCGCGCTTGCGCAGCAGGAACGCCTTGCGGTCCAGGGCGATGCCCGCGTTCGTACCGTCCGCCACGAACAGCTGGCGGAAGGCCGGCATCGTCGAGCGGGCGGTGGAGCCGAGCAGCGCGGGGGCGACGGGGACCTCGCGCCAGCCGAGGACGTTCAGACCCTCCTCGGCGGCGATCGTCTCGATGCGTGAGACGGCCTCGGTGGCGTCGTCGGCGGGCAGGAAGCCGGTGCCGACGGCGTACGATCCGGCCTCGGGCAGTGCGAAACCGGCGACCTCGCGCAGGAAGGCGTCCGGTACCTGGAGGAGGATTCCGGCGCCGTCACCGGAGTCCGGCTCGGAGCCGGTGGCGCCGCGGTGTTCGAGATTGCGCAGTACGGTCAGCGCCTGCTCCACCAGCGCATGGCTGGCTACACCGGTGAGGGTGGCCACGAACCCGACACCACAGGCGTCGTGCTCGTTACGGGGGTCGTACATCCCTTGCGGGGCGGGGCGACCGTCCATGGGCGACCAGGCGTGGGAACGCATCGGCTCTCCCGTCGTCGTCGTGGCATATGCGAGTACCGAGGGACGACGTTGGCCCTCCAAAGAAATTTCGTGCAGGTTACATGATGGGCAGCTTCTCGGGAAGCGGATAGCGTGTTCCAACATGTGGACACCGCGCATAGCGGTGGATGGGGGAGCAGACGGACAGATCGACGTCCGGTCGGCAGGGGCGGAGCAGGCTTCGTTGCCCGCGGCGCCTACGGCTCATGCCCGGTGATTACCGACTCGAAACCGCCGGGTAACGGCTGCTGGTATGGCGCTGGCAAAGTGTCGCATCCCTGAGGCCGGAACGCGCGGGGACATGCTCGGGGGACATACGTTGCAGGGCGGGCGTTTCCGCCCGCCGCCCTCGGGGGCTCTGTCCAGGTTAGAGCCTCGCTCCCGGATTCGGGATGGTCCCGGCCAGGGAAAAGTCCCGCCCCAGGGTCTGTCCGCAGATCGTCGCTAGAGGGCGGCGCCGAACAGGGCTCCGAGCCCGTAGGTGAGCGCCGCGGCCGTTCCGCCGAGGAACAGCTGCCGCAGCCCGCTGTACCACCAGCTGCGCGCCGTCACCCGCGCCACCAGCGCACCGCAGGCGAAGAGCCCGGCCAGCGCGAGCAGCACGGCGGGCCACAGCACGGTGGCGCCGAGCAGATACGGCAGTACGGGCAGCAGCGCGCCCAGGGCGAACGAGCCGAACGACGACACGGCGGCGACCAGCGGCGACGGCAGATCGTCCGGGTCGACCCCCAGCTCCTCGCGCGCGTGTATCTCCAGCGCCTGCTCGGGGTCCTTCGAGAGCTGCTCGGCCACCTCGCGGGCGAGCGCGGGCTCCACGCCGCGTGACACATAGAGCGCGGCCAGCTCCTCCAGCTCGTCGGCGGGGTACTTCCGCAGCTCCCCGCGCTCCACCTCCAGCTCGGCCTGGACCAGCTCACGCTGGGAGGCGACCGAGGTGTACTCGCCCGCGGCCATCGAGAAGGCACCGGCCGCCAGGCCCGCGAGCCCGGTGATCACGATCGTCTGCTGGGAGACGGCGCCGCCCGCGACACCGGTCATCAGCGCCAGGTTGGAGACCAGGCCGTCCATCGCGCCGAACACCGCGGGACGCAGCCAGCCGCCGTTCACATCGCGATGCGTGTGGTTGTCACGGTGCGCCTCGTGAAGCGTTGCCTCGGTGTCGATGATGGACATGCCTCTCCCCTGAATCTCGGGGGCGGATTCCGGTCCGTCCAAGACCGGTGCCACCCCTCCCAACGCTTCGAAAATACGCACGAAAAACGGCTCCCGCCAGCAAGGAAGGCCGTACTTACCGGCCTTGGGCCGCGCCACGGCACAGATGTCACCCGGGTGACAGCGGGCTTTCCCTGACTCCCCCGGCCCTCCGTGTGGCACAGATGCGTCAGACACGGATGCGGTGTCACAGGCTCGCGCGAAAGGGCCACACCATGGAGTCAGTCCCTCGCGATCCCGCGGTCGACGCGGTCGCGGTACTCCGAGACCGGGCGCGCGGTGCCCTGCTCGGGCTCGCCGTCGGCGACGCGATCGGCGCCCCGGCGGAGAACATGCGGCCCTCCGAGATCCGCCGCCGCTGGGGCCGTATCGAAGGGTTCGTGGCCGACAGCCCCGCGGGCACCGACGACACCGAGTACGCGATCTTCTCCGGGCTCCTGCTCGCCAGGCACGGCTCGGCCCTGACCGTCGCGCATGTGGAGAACGCCTGGCACCACTGGCTCGCGGACCATGACGAGGGCCCTTTCCGCGGGGCCGGTTTCAGCGAGCGCGGCACGCTGGAGAATCTGCGGCGCGGACTCGCGGCGCCCATCACGGCCCAGCACCGGCACGCCTGGAGCGACGGGCTCGCGATGCGCGCCGCGCCGTTCGGCGTCTTCGCCGCGGGCCGCCCCGAGGAGGCCGCCCGGCTGGTCGCCGTCGACGGCCGGGTCAGCCACGACGGCGAGGGCATCTACGGCGGCCGGGCGGTGGCGGCCGGGGTCGCCGCCGCGATGGGCGGCGCCGGTCCCGCCTCGGTGATCGCCGCGGCGCTCTCCGTGGTCCCGATGGACTCCTGGACGGCCCGCACCCTGCGCCGCGGGGTCGTCGCCGCGCAGCGGGCGTACCCCGACACCCTCACGATGGAGCGCGCCGTCCGCTCCTCGGTGGTCATCGGCGGCTACCCCTGGACCGACCTGGCCCCCGAGGCGGTCGGCCTGGCCTTCGGCGCGTTCGCGGCGGCGCGCGGGGACTTCCGTACGTCGGTCCTGACGGCGGTCAACATGGGCCGGGACGCCGACACCACCGCGGCGGTCGCGGGCGCCCTGGCGGGGGCGATGTCGGGGGCGGCGGCGATCCCCGGGGAGTGGTCCTCGGTCATCGGCCCGGTCCGGGGCAGCTGCCTGCCCTCGATGCGCGGCTACCACGTACTGGACATCGCGGACCTGCTCATGCCGGACTACGACGAAAGGGTGGCGTCATGACAGCGAACGAGTGGGCCCGGTCCCGCGAGGACAGCGCCTGGGCCGAGGCACCACACGCGCCGGAGCCCCCCGGCGACCCGTACGCGGCGGCCGATGGCCGCTCCCCCGACGTCGTCCCCCTCCGCCGGATCGAGGGGCTGCTCCTCGGGCTCGCCGCCGGGGACGCCGCCGGGTGGCCCGCCGCCCGGCACCGGGCCGCGCGGATGCCCGAGTGGACGCGCCGGCTCACCCGGGAGCTGGACACCTTCGCCGAGCAGAACGCGACCACCACCCTGCCCGTGCCCATCGCGCTCAACCAGCCCCCCGAGCCGCTCAGACTCGGCCCCTCCGACGACGCCGAGTGGGCCGCCTTCGCCGCCGAGTCCGTGCTCACCGCCGCCGGTGAGCTCTTCCGTCATCTGGGCGCCGACCGCCGGATGCGGGCCGCCGTCGATCTCGCGTGGAACTCCCTCGCCTGCGAGATCGCCGCCGCGGCGGCCCGCGCGCCCGAGGTGGAGTCGGCCGTGCCACCCCTGCGGGCGCGGATCTCCGTACGCGCGGGCCTCGGGAACCTCGCCACCGGGCTGCGCCCGCCCGCCACCGGACATGACAACCCGCACTACTTCGACGACGCCGCCTGCGTACGGGCCGCCGTGCTCGCCGTCGTCCACCCCGGCGATCCGGCCGCCGCCGCCGAACTCGCCGAGTTCGACGCCCGGTACACCCAGGACGGCGACGGGGTGCACGGCGCCCGCGCCATGGCCGCGGCCGTCGCGACCGCGCTCGGCGGCGGGGACACCGAGGCCGCCGTGGCGGCCGCTCTCGACCAGCTGCCCGAGCCCACGGAGATCGGCCGCAACGCCCGCCACGCCGTCAAGCTGGCCCGCGACTTCGCCGGTGAACGGGCCGGTGCCTTCGCGCTCGTACCGCTGCTCGAACATCAGATCGTCGACCACGTCTACAGCTACGGCATCGCCGCGGCCGAGACCGTCCCGGTCGCCCTCGCCCTGGCCCTCGCCGCCGGTGGCGGTGTCGCGGGAGCGGTGCCCGCCGCCGCCTGTCTGTCCAGGGTCGCCGACTCCGCGCCCGCCCTGGCCGGCGCGCTGACCGGGGCGCTCGGCGGGGGCGACGCCGTACCGGCCACCTGGCGGGACGCCTGCCGGACCCTGGCGGGGTGTGCGCTTCCCCGGCTCGCCGGGACCGATCTCGTCGAACTCGCCGGACTGCTCGCAGCCACGGAACTGACCACTCCGGGTGGACAATTCCGACATGACACCACAGTCCGGCACGACAGCACAGTCGGGTACGACAGCACAGGCCGGTATGACACCGCGGAGCGCGCCCGCGACGACGCTCCCCCTCACTGACCGGATCACCGGCTGTCTGATCGGCGCGGCCGTCGGTGACGCGCTCGGCGGTCCGGTCGAGGGGTACTCCCCCGAGCAGATCGTGGAACGGCACGGCGGCCGGGTGACCGGCATCGTCGGACCGTGGAACGAGGACTGGCGCACCGCCCGCCCGCTCGCCCCGTACCACAAGGGCGACGGACACATCACCGACGACACCCTGATGACGCACGCGCTGATCCGGGTGTACGAGAAGGTCCGCGACCATCTCGACGCGTACGCGGTCGCCGACCATCTCGTGCCCGACCTGATCTCCACCCCCCGCTGGATCCCCGAGCTGGAGGCCGAGGCGCTGCCGCTCCAGCGGATCTTCCTCGCCGAGAAGTGGCTGGTCACCCGGTTGCACTACGGGCATGTCGATCCGCGCGAGGCGGGCACCGGAAACATCGTCAACTGCGGTGCGGCGATGTACATGGCACCCATCGGTCTGGTCAACGCGGCGCATCCGGCCGCCGCCTACGCCGAGGCGATCGAGGTCGCGGGCGCCCACCAGTCCTCGTACGGACGGGAGGCGGCGGGGGTGTTCGCCGCCGCCGTGGCCGCCGCGTGTCTGCCGGACGCCACACCCGCGTCGGTGGTGGCGACCTGTCTGGGTCTGGCGAAGGACGGCACGCGCGCGGCGATCGAGGCGGTGTGCAAGGTGGCCGCCCGGCACCGCGACACGGAATCCGCGCTGCGCGGGCTGCGCGAGGCGGTCACGCCGTACGACACGGTCGGCCCGCACTACCGCGCGCCGTCGCTCGGCGCCCGCCGCCCCTCCCGGCTGCACTCCATCGAGGAACTCCCCATCGCGCTCGGCATGTTGCTGATCGGCGCGGGCGACTACGGCCGTACGGTCCTCGGCTCGGTCAACTACGGCCGGGACTGCGACTCGATCGCCACCATGAGCGGCGCGCTCGCCGGGGCGCTGGGCGGCGAGGCGGCCGTCCCCGCCGAGTGGGCGCGGGACGTGGCCGAGGCGAGCCGCCTCGATCTGCACGCCCCGGCGCGGGAGCTGACGAAGGTCGCGTACGAGGTGTTCGCCCGCGACGCGGAACGGCGCCGGGCGCACGAGGCCGCCTTCATCGAGCTGACGGCGTCCCAGGTGACGTCCCCTCACCTCGCCTCGTCCGGGCAACCGGCGGGCGTGCGATGACGGACCTGCGTCTGACCTGGGTACAGCCCGAGGACCTGATCGGTCATGAACTGCGCCAGGCCGCGCAGGACGGCCGCGACGCGACCGGGATCGCCGAGCGCTGGCACGCGGCGGGCGGGCGGCCCGCCCCGGACCGCGCGGGTGCCTCTCCCGTACCGCCCACCCCTCAACTACGTTTACTGGCAACCGAGTTGCTCGATGAAATGGCCTTGCTGCCCACGCCCCTCGCGGACGCGGAACCGACGGACCTGCCCGCGATCAGAGCCGCGTGCCCCTCCTGGCCGGACACCCCGCGTGAGCCGTCGCCCGCCCTCTCCGTCCCCCGGCTGCACGCCGCCTGGCTCGGCCGGGCCGTGGGCTGTCTGCTGGGCAAACCCGTCGAGGGGCTCCCCCTCTCCGGCATCCGGGCCCTCGCCCGCGCCACCGGCAACTGGCCGCTGCGCACCTGGTTCACGGCCGAGGGGGTGCCGGACGATCTCGCCCGCGCGTACCCGTGGAACCGCCGCTCCGCCCCGACCTCGCTCGCCGAGAACATCGACGGGATGCCGGAGGACGACGATCTCAACTACCCCTTGCTCACCGTGCTTCTGCTCCGGCGCCACGGCCGCGGCTTCACCACCGCCGATGTCGCCCGGCTCTGGCTCGACGAGCTGCCCGCCGGATGTACGTTCACCGCCGAGCGCGTCGCGTACCGCAATCTGCTCGCCGGGATCGAGCCGCCGGAGACCGCCCGGTACCGCAATCCGTTCCGGGAGTGGATCGGGGCGGCCATCCGCGCCGACGTCCACGGCTGGACCAACCCCGGCGACCCGGCGACCGCCGCCGCGCAGGCGCACCGGGAGGCGACGCTCACCCATACGGCGAACGGGGTGTACGGAGCGATGTTCGTCGCGGCCGTCATCGCCGCCGCGGCCCGCGCCGCCGAGGTGCACGGCTGTCTGAGGGCCGGGCTGTCCGTCGTACCGCCGCGCTCCCGCCTAGCCGAAGCCGTCGCCTTCGGGATCGAATCCGCCCGCGCCCACCGGGACTTCGAGACCGTGGCCGACGCCCTGCACGCCGCGTACGGCCACTACCACTGGATCCATGTCCTGCCCAACGCCGCGCTGCTGGCCGCCGCGCTGACCCATGCGGACGGCGACTTCAGCGGCTCCGTCCGCCGTGTGGTGTCCGGGGGCTGGGACACCGACTCGAACGGCGCGACGGCCGGATCCGTCGCCGGACTGCTGGCCGGCCATCCGGCCGGGCTGCCCGAGCGCTGGACCGCCCCGCTCAAGAACCGGCTCGCCACCTCCGTCGCCGGGTTCGACGGCGTCGGCTTCGACGCCCTCGCCGAACTGACCCGCGCCGCGGCCCACGACCCGGCCGAGAAGGAGCCCCAGAGGGAGGGGCGTCGCCCATGAGCGGCATCGTGGTGCTCGGCAGCGCCAATATGGATCTCGTCGTGTATGTCGCGCACGCCCCGAAGCACGGGGAGACCGTGACCGGCCGGGAGTTCCGCACGGTTCCCGGCGGAAAGGGCGCCAACCAGGCCGTCGCCGCCGCCCGAGTGGGCGGTGAGGTCGCGTTGATCGGCGCGGTCGGCGCGGACGAGTACGGAGAGCTGCTGCGGCACACCCTCGAAGCCTCCGGGGTCGACACGGATCTCCTGCGCACCCACATGGGCGCCTCGGGCACCGCCCATATCGTGGTCGACGACGAGGGCGGCAACGCGATCGTCGTGATCCCGGGGGCGAACGGCACGGTCAGCGGGCTCGGCCCCGGCGACGAGACCGTGATCGCCGCCGCCGACGCCCTGCTCCTCCAGCTCGAACTGCCCCTGAGCGCCGTACTGGAAGGCGCGGAGGCGGCGCGCCGGCACTCCGTACGCACCGTCCTCACCCCGGCGCCCGCCCAGCCCCTGCCGCCCGAACTCCTCGCCGCCGTCGATCTGCTGGTCCCCAACGAGCACGAGGCGGCCATCCTCACCGGGATCGCCGCCCCGCACGCGGCGGCCGAGGCCCTGCTCCAGCAGGTCCCCGAGGTCGTGATCACCATGGGAGCGGCGGGGAGTCTGTACGCGGCCCGTGACACGGCGCCCGTCGCGGTGACCGCGCCCCGGGTGCCCGCCGTGGACACCACCGGCGCCGGTGACACCTATGTGGGCGCTCTCGCCGTCGCGCTCTGCGAGGGCCGCCCCATGCCCGAGGCGATGCGCTGGGCGTCGGCCGCCGCCGCGCTCTGCGTGCAGCGCCCCGGGGCGTCCACGTCCATGCCGTACCGCACCGAGATCGAGGTCCGATGACCGCGCACGCCCCCAGCAGCCCCGCCCCCGGACGGCCCGCCCTCCGGCAGCCCGCCTCCCGACAGCCCGGACCCGGACAGCCCGGACCCGGCCGATCCGCCGCCCCGCCCGTACCCGGCACACCCGCCCCGCCCCTCGCCGGTCTGCGCGTCCTCGACCTCGCGACGCTCTTCGCGGGCCCGCTCGCCGCCACCATGCTCGGTGACTTCGGCGCCGAGGTGATCAAGATCGAGCACCCCACCCGCCCCGACCCTTCGCGCGGACATGGCCCCGCGAAGGACGGCGTGGGCCTGTGGTGGAAGCTCCTCGGCCGGAACAAGCGCCCCATCACCCTCGATCTCTCCACCCCGGGCGGCCGTGATCTGCTGCTCAGGCTCGCCGCCGGGGCCGATGTGATCATCGAGAACTTCCGGCCGGGCACCCTGGAGAAATGGGGCCTCGGCTGGGAGGAGCTCTCCGCCGCCAACCCCCGGCTCGTGCTCGCGCGGGTGACGGGCTTCGGGCAGTTCGGCCCGTACTCCCACCGCCCGGGGTTCGGCACCCTCGCCGAGGCCATGAGCGGGTTCGCCGCCGTCACGGGCGAGCCGGACGGACCGCCCACCCTGCCGCCCTTCGGGCTGGCCGACTCGATCGCCGCGCTGGCCACGGCGTACGCGGTGATGACGGCGCTCAGCGGCCGGGCCGTCACGGACCGTGGCCAGGTGGTGGATCTGGCGATCATCGAGCCGATCCTCACCGTCCTCGGCCCGCAGCCGCTCTGGTACGACCAGCTCGGCTATGTACAGCCACGCACCGGCAACCGCTCCCGCAACAACGCCCCGCGCAACACGTACCGCACGGCCGACGGCTCCTGGCTGGCGGTCTCCACCTCCGCGCAGTCCATCGCCGAACGCGTGATGCGTCTGGTGGGCCGACCGGAGCTGGTCGCGGAGCCGTGGTTCACCACCGGCGGCGGGCGCGCGGACCACGCGGACGTGCTGGACGACGCCGTCGGCGACTGGATGGCCCGGCACACCCGCGAGGAGGCCATGGCCGAGTTCGAGAAGGCCGAGGCCGCGATCGCACCCGTCTACGACATCCGCGACGTCATGGCGGACCCCCAGTACCGGGCCCTGGACACCGTCACCGAGGTCCCCGACCCGGAACTGGGGCCGCTCAGGATGCAGAACGTCCTCTTCCGGCTCTCCGAGACCCCCGGCGCCATCCGCTGGGCGGGCCGCCCGCACGGCGCGGACACCGACAGCGTCCTGGCAGAGCTGGGTCTGTCGCGGTCCGAGGTCGCCGCGCTCCGCTCCGCCGGTGCGCTGTGACGGCGCCGCTCATCTGGTCGACCCCTCTCACCTGGCTCTATGTGCCCGGGGACCGTCCGGAGGTGATGGCGAAGGCGCTGTCCTGCGGCGCGGATGTCGTGATCGTCGACCTGGAGGACGCGGTGGCGCCGGACCGCGGGGAGTACGCGCGCGCCGCCACCGCCGAGTTCCTCTCGTCCACCCACGAGACCCCGGTCCATGTCCGGATCGCCGACGAACGGGACCTGCCGGTCCTGGTCGGCCTCCCGGGACTGTCCGGGCTGCGCGTTCCGAAGGTCGACCACGCCTCGGACATCCACCGCGTCGCGTCGCGCGCGCCCGATGTCGCGCTCTACGCGCTGCTCGAATCGGCCCTCGCCGTGGAACACGCCCACGCCATCGCCGCCGCCCACCCGGCGGTCCGCGGCATCGCCCTGGGCGAGGCGGATCTCCGCGCCGATCTGGGGGTACGGGACGACGCGGGCCTGGACTGGTCACGCGGCCGGACCGTGGTCGCGGCCCGCGCGGCGGGTCTGGCACCGCCCGCGCAGTCGGTCCACCCCGACGTACAGGACCTGGACGGTCTCGCGGCGTCCTGCCTCCGCGGCAGGGCACTGGGGTTCGTCGGCAGGGCGGCGATCCACCCACGCCAGCTGCCGGTCATCGAGCGGGCGTATCTGCCCACGGCCCGGGAGATCGTCGAGGCCGAGGAGATCATCGAGGCGGCGGCGGCCGACGCGGGAGCCCACGCGCTGCCCGACGGCCGTTTCGTGGACGCGGCGATCGTGGCGGCGGCGCACAGAACCCTCTCACTGGCCGCCCGCCGGTGACCCGCCTGGCGGCCCTTGGGGCGTGTCGCGAAAGCAGCGCTGTCCGCCCGACAGGTTCTCAGCCGCGCCCGTCCGTGGCCGCGCCGGACACCGAATCCTCCGCCTTCTCGGCGGCTCCGGACGCCTCGGCGGCTACCGCGACCTGACCGGAGTCGGTCCCCGCGGATTCCTCGGCGTCGGCGTCCTTCCCCGAGGCGTCGGCGCCCTTGTCCGGTTCCACGATCTCCTCGCGGCCCGGCCGCAGCTTGCTGGAGACCACCAGATAGACAACGGCGAGGACGAAGATGATCATCGCGGTCCACAGATTGAGCCGGAGGCCCAGGATGTGGTGCGCCTCGTCGACCCGCATGTACTCGATCCAGGCGCGGCCCGCGCAGTACGCCGCGACATAGAGCGCGAAGACCCGTCCGTGTCCGAGCTTGAAGCGACGCTCGGCCCAGATGACCAGTGCGGCGACCCCGAGGCACCACAGGGACTCGTACAGGAACGTCGGGTGGTAGAGGCCGGCCTCCCGGTTGGGGCCCTCGCTGATCTTCAGCGCCCACGGCACATCGGTCGGCCTGCCGTACAGCTCCTGGTTGAACCAGTTTCCCCAGCGCCCGACGGCCTGCGCGATGGCGAGGCCCGGGGCCAGCGTGTCGGCGTACGGCGGAAGCGCGATCCCCCGGCGGCGGCAGCCGATCCACGCGCCCACCGCGCCCAGCATCACCGCGCCCCAGATGCCGAGGCCGCCTTCCCAGATCTTGAAGGCGTCGACCCAGTTGCGCCCCTCACCGAAGTACAGCTCGTAGTCGGTGATGACGTGGTACAGCCGGCCGCCGAGCAGACCGAACGGTACGGCCCAGACGGCGATGTCCGTGGTCGTTCCCGGCTTGCCGCCACGGGCGACCCAACGCCGGTTGACGATCCAGAGGGCGATGAACAACCCGACGAGAATGGCGAAGGCATAGCCGCGCAACGGAAGCGGTCCGAGGTGGATCACTCCGGTCGACGGACTGGGAATGTAAGCGAGGTCCATGGCAGGACCGACGCTACAGTGCCGGACGGGACCTACGGCAACCCGCCCGGCAACTTCTGCATAACGAGCTCAGGCCGACGGGGTCCCCGCGGGCGTCGGTTCGACCGGGATCGAGGAGGGCGCGGACGGGGTGGTCATACCCGCCTTCTTGCCCTTGTTGGCCTCCTTGACCCACTTCCTCAGATTGTCGGGCGTGATGTTCTCGGCGCCCTTCTTCGGGAAGACCGGCTCACCGTTGAGCAGCACGGTCGGCGTCCCGGAGAAACCACCCGTCCGGAACGCCTCCGCGGACTTGTTCACCCAGTCGTCGTGCTTGCCGCCGTCCACGCACTCCCGGAAGCCGGGCGCGGACTCCAGCCCGTCGACCTTGCCCGCCAGATCCAGCAGATGACTGTTCTTGGCGAAGGCGTCGTCCGTCTCCGCCGGCTGGTTCTGGTAGAGCACATCGTGGTACGGGGCGAATTCACCGGCGTCTTGCGCGCACGCCGCCGCGTTGGCCGCGCGCAGCGAGCCCGTACCGCCCATGTTGCCGTCGATGATCGTGGCGAGGTGGTACTCGACCTTGAGCTCCCCCGCCTTCTCCAGCTGCTGGATCGTGCTCCTGAAGCCGTTCTCGAACTGGGCGCAGGCCGGGCAGCGGAAGTCCTCCCATACCGTGAGCGTGGACGGCGCGTCCGTCGCTCCCACGGGGATCGCCAGATCGTCCTTGCCCGTCAGTCCCGACGGCGCGCTGACCGGGCCCCCCGCGCTGTCGGTCTTGTCCTTGCCGACATTCGCGACGACCAGCCCCACCACCGCGACGAGGCCGAGGACCCCCACCACCGCCGCGGAGACGACCAGGGTCCGCCGGCGCTTCTCCCGCGACCTGTCCGCGACACGTTCCTGCTGGAGCCGCTCTCTCGCGCTCCGTTTTACCTCACGGTTCTTCTCGCTCACGCCCACAGCAACGAACCGGGGAGGCGCCTACGCACCTCCCCGGTCCCAGGTCCACCCGTACGGGTGTGGTCACCCGTCAGCGCTTGCGAACGCCCTCGGCCAGCTCACCCGCGAGCGCGCGCACCGCGGCCAGCGCCGCCACCTCGTCCTCCGCGTCCAGCATCCGCTTCACGAACGCGGATCCGACGATCACACCGTCCGCGAATCCGGCGACCTCGGCCGCCTGCTCCGCGTTGGACACCCCGAGCCCGACACAGACCGGCAGCCCGGTCGTGGCGCGCGTACGCCCCACCAGATTCCTGGCCTCCAGGCCCACCGAGGCACGCGTGCCGGTGACGCCCATCAGCGACGCCGCGTACACGAAGCCGCTGCCCGCCGCCGTGATCTTCGCCAGCCGCTCGTCCCTGCTGCTCGGAGCCACCACGAACACGGTCGCCAGCCCGTGCTTCTCGGCGTGCTCGCGCCATAGCGCGGACTCCTGCACGGGCAGATCCGGCAGAATGCACCCGGCGCCGCCCGCCTCGGCCAGCTCGGCGGTGAACCGCTCGATCCCGTACCGGTCGATCGGATTCCAGTACGTCATCACGAGCACCGGCTTACCGCTCGCCTCGTACGCCTCGCGGACCGTACGCATCACATCCGCGATCTTCACACCGCCCCGCAGCGCGATGTCGTCGGCGGTCTGGATGACGGGCCCGTCGAGCACCGGGTCGCTGTGCGGCAGCCCCACCTCGACCACGTCCGCGCCACCGTCGAAGACGGCCTTCACCGCCTCGATCCCGCCGTCCACGGTCGGGAACCCGGCGGGAAGGTAGGCGATCAGCGCGGCGCGGTTCTCGGCCTTCGCCGCCGCGAGCGTGTCACTCAGCAGTTGGATGTTCCCGCTCACTTGGTGCCCTCCCCGTCGTACAGCCCGAAGTAACGGGCGGCCGTGTCCATGTCCTTGTCGCCGCGCCCGGACAGGTTGACGATGATCAGCCCGTCCTCGCCCAGCTCCCGCCCCACCTCCAGCACGCCGGCCAGCGCGTGCGCGCTCTCGATCGCCGGAATGATGCCCTCCGTGCGCGAGAGCAGCAACAGCGCCCGCATCGCGTCGTCATCGGTCACCGCCCGGTACTCGCCGCGCCCGCTGTCCTTGAGATACGCGTGCTCGGGGCCGATGCCGGGATAGTCGAGACCGGCCGAGATCGAGTACGGCTCGGTGATCTGGCCCTCCTCGTCCTGGAGGACGTAGGACCGCGACCCGTGCAGGATGCCGGGCTCACCGGCGGTCAGGGTGGCGGCGTGCTCCCCGCTCCCGATCCCGTGCCCGGCCGGTTCACAGCCCACCAGCCGCACATCCGTGTCGGGGATGAACGCGTGGAAGAGCCCGATCGCGTTGGACCCGCCCCCCACACACGCCACAGCGGCATCGGGGAGCCGCCCGGCCCGCTCCAGGATCTGTCGCCGTGCCTCGACGCCGATGACCCGGTGGAAGTCCCGCACCATCGCGGGGAAGGGGTGCGGCCCCGCGACCGTCCCGAACAGATAGTGCGTACGGTCCACATTGGCGACCCAGTCGCGGAACGCCTCGTTGATGGCGTCCTTCAGTGTCCGGCTCCCGGACTTCACGGGCACGACCTCGGCACCGAGCATCCGCATCCGGGCCACGTTCAGGGCCTGGCGCTCGGTGTCGATCTCGCCCATGTAGATGGTGCATTCGAGCCCGAACAGCGCACAGGCGGTCGCGGTCGCGACCCCGTGCTGCCCGGCCCCGGTCTCGGCGATGACGCGGGTCTTGCCCATCCGCTTCGTCAGCAATGCCTGCCCCAGCACATTGTTGATCTTGTGGGAGCCGGTGTGGTTCAGATCTTCCCGCTTGAGGAACACCCGAGCGCCACCGGCATGCTCGGCGAACCGCGGGACGTCGGTCAGCGCGCTGGGGCGCCCGGTGTAGTGGACCAGGAGGTCTTCGAGCTCGGCGGCGAAGGCGGGGTCGCCCTTGGCCTTCTCGTACTCGACGGCGACCTCGTCGACGGCGGCGACGAGAGCCTCGGGAATGAACTTGCCGCCGAAGGCACCGAAGTACCCTTCGGCGCTCGGGACATGACCGTCAGGGTCGGGAACAAAAAACTCGGACATCGATGAACGACTCCTCGGAGAGCGGCAGACGGGAATGACCGAATGCGCCAAGGCGAGGCAGCCCAGCACACGGCGCGGCACCGCACACACATACAACCCGCGGAGACCGCACCGCGAAGGCCACGCCTACAGCGCGGCCCCGCGCCATCGCATCCCGTTGACCTGTCCCGGCTCGTCGCCGATCACGTACCGCACCCGTCGCCCATGCACCCGCCGCGCCGGCGCACGGCACCCACGCGGGCGGCACCCCCGCGCCAGCGGTGCGTGCGGGACACACGCGAAGCCCGCGGCCGAGCGTGCGGGCGCCTGGCGTTGTGAGCACGCCTGGTGTCGGGCTGGGGCCGCAGCGCCCATCGCACTCGGCACGGGCCCCGGCATACGCACGGCAACGGAGGTCGCGGACACGGGGAGCTCAGTCCCTCCCGTGCCGCAGCGCGGGATGCGCGCCCGCCGCCACCAGATCGGCCACCGCCGACTTCGGGTCCCGCCCGGTGACCAGCGACTCACCGACCAGTACCGCGTCGGCCCCGGCGTTCGCGTACGCGATCAGGTCGTGCGGCCCGCGCACCCCCGACTCGGCGATCTTCACGATGCCGGCCGGAATCTCCGGAGCGACCCGCTCGAACGTGCTCCGGTCGACCTTCAGCGTCTTCAGATCGCGCGCGTTGACACCGATGATCTTCGCCCCGGCGTCCACGGCCCGCTCGACCTCGTCCTCGTCATGGACCTCGACGAGCGGAGTGAGCCCGATCGACTCGGCGCGCTCGATCAGCGAGACCAGCGCCGGCTGCTCCAGCGCGGAGACGATCAGCAGCACCAGGTCGGCGCCGTACGCGCGCGCCTCCCACAGCTGGTACGAGGTGACGATGAAGTCCTTGCGCAGGACCGGGATGTCGACCCTGGCGCGTACGGCCTCCAGATCGGCCAGCGAGCCGCCGAAGCGCCGCTGCTCGGTCAGTACGGAGATGACGGCGGCGCCGCCCGCCTCGTAGTCGGCGGCGAGGGCCGCGGGGTCGGCGATCGCGGCCAGCGCGCCCTTCGACGGGCTGGAGCGCTTGACCTCGCAGATCACATGGACACCCTCGCCACGCAGCGCGGCGACACCGTCCTTGGCCTGGGGCGCCTTCGCCGCGCGCTCCTTGAGTTCGCCAAGGCCCACGCGCGCCTGCCGCTCTGCGAGGTCGGCGCGTACGCCTTCGATGATCTCGTCGAGCACACTCACGCGAGCGGCCCCCTTCCGGGACTGGTTCGATTCAAGCTCGGTCGCCGACCGGATCGGCAATGGGATCAGGATCGGCCATATCGATGCTATCCGGAACTGGCCGGAGGACCCGCATCCGGTGGACCGAGCATGACACCGCCGGGACCATCATGGCGCGAGGGACGAGCCGAAGGGCAGGTTTCTGATGACGCTGAAGGCCAGGATCACCCCGCCGATGGCCCACCACCAGGCGGGCCGCAGGGTGATCGCCACGGGGAGCGCCTTCCGCGCACGTACGAGCCACACCACCCACAGGACGGCGAAGACCGGGTAGCCGACGGTGGCGAGGGCGTTGTCGCCGAGGGCGGCGATCCAGTCGCCGTGCGCGACGGCGTGGGCGCTGCGCAGCCCGCCGCAGCCGAAGCAGAGGACGCCGGTCAGGCCGTACAGCGGGCAGACCGGGTAGTGGCCGGTTTCGTTCGGGTCGACCAGCCCGACGTAGGTGAAGGCGGCGGCCACTCCCGCGAGAGTGGCGAGCGGCGGCAGCAGCCGCCGCGCCATCGACGGCTGCCCGGCGGAGGCCGCCGGAGGGACCGAGCGGTCGGGCGCGGGCACAGGCAGGGCGTCATCCACCCGGTGATTCTCCCCGCTCGTACGGAAAGACGCAGCCCGGTCTCGCCGGACTGCGCCTCGGTGCGTGTCAGTGTGCGCGGAAATCCCGGTGCACGGAAATCCCGGTGCGCGGTCCGTCAGACGGTGCGGTCCGTCAGACGGCCTGCGCCTGCGTCTGGCTCTGCGTCTCGGGACGGACCTGCGTCTCGGCGGCGCTCTCGAGCTGCTGCCTCACCGCCGCGGCCCTCGCCTGCGCCATCGCCGCCGACTCTTTCGGCATGCCCAGGCCCGCGGCCTTCATCGCCAGGCCGACGACACCACCGAGCAGGACCACGCCGATACCGGCCCAGAACCCGGGCTGATTCGCCGCCACCATGAAGACTCCCGCGATGCAGAAGCCGATGACGGAGATGGTGACGCCGGTCCAGGCGGCCGGGGTGTGTCCGTGGCTGGTGCCCGCCATGAGTTGCTCCTCGTTGCTGTTGCGCTGTGTGAGTCGGACGCTCGACTCATATTGTCCCGCATGCGGTACCCGTGAAGGCCTGTGGGGTCCATCGATGTGAGTCAGCTCTCGCGCGTGGGGTCCTCGCCCCGGTCCAGGGCCTTCCACAGGTCCTCGGGGCGGTCGGGGTCCACGGTGGGCGCCTTACCGGCCGTACGCCCGCGCCCGCCATGGCCTCCGCCGGGCCCGCCGGTGCCGGTGGGCGCGCCGGGCCGCTCGTAGCGGCCCGACATCCCCGGCCAGCGCAGCCCGTACAGCAGGGCCAGCGCCCCCGCGAGCAGGATCAGTACGCCACCGACCACGGTCACGTACGGCCACGCGGTATGGGTCAGGGCGTCGACGGTGGCGGCGCTGTCGCCGGTGGTCCTGGCGGCCTTCTCGTCGAGGGCCGTGCTGTCCGACGCGCCGAGGAACGCGGAGACGGCCGCGCCCGCGCCACTCAGCGCGAGCAGCGCCGCGACGAGGAAACGCCCCGCTCCGCGTACGGCGAAGACGGCGACGAGCGCCGCGAGACCGACGATGCCGAGCGCGGCCGGAACGCCGGTGACATCCCTGCCATCGGCGTCGAGCAGCACGGAACCACCGCCGACGGCCGCCGTGCCCTCGGCCCAGATCTGGCCGGAGGCGATCAGCGCGACGGCGGCGCCGGCGGCGCCGAGCAGCAGCGCCGCGGCGAGCGCGCGGCGGGCCCCGCCACCGCCGCTCCTGGCGGTGGCCGCGGGTCCTGCGGTACGGGGCTGGGGTACGGGTACGGCACTCACGCACCCCACTATCCCCTACGGCTCCACCCGCCCGGCCGCCCGGGGGTTTACCCGGCGTTCAGCCGGTTGGCCGTGTGGACGGCGCGGAGCACCGCGGCTGCCTTGTTACGGCACTCCGTGTCCTCCGAGACAGGGTCCGAGTCGGCGACGACACCCGCTCCCGCCTGCACATAGGCCGTGCCGTCGCGCAGCAGGGCGGTACGGATGGCGATGGCGGTGTCGGAGTCCCCCGCGAAGTCGAGATAGCCGACGCAGCCGCCGTACAGTCCGCGCCGGGTGGGCTCCAGCTCGTCGATGATCTGCAGGGCGCGCGGCTTGGGGGCCCCGGAGAGGGTGCCCGCCGGGAAGCAGGCGGTCAGTACGTCGAAGGCGCTGCGCCCCTCGGCGACCCGTCCGGTCACCGTCGAGACGATGTGCATGACGTGCGAGTAGCGCTCGACGGACATGAAGTCGACCACCTCGACGGTGCCGGGCTCGCAGACCCGGCCGAGGTCGTTGCGGCCGAGGTCCACGAGCATCAGATGCTCGGCGCGCTCCTTGGGGTCGGCGAGCAGCTCGTCGGCGAGGGCCTGGTCCTCCCGCGGCGTGGCGCCGCGCGGCCGGGTGCCCGCGATGGGGTGGACCATCGCCCGGCCGTCCTCGACCTTGACCAGCGCCTCCGGGCTGGAGCCCACGACGTCGAAGCCGTCGAAGCGGAAGAGGTACATGTACGGCGACGGGTTGGTGGCCCGGAGGACCCGGTAGACGTCCAGCGCGCTCGCGGTGACGGGGGTCTCGAAGCGCTGGGAGGGGACCACCTGGAACGCCTCGCCCGCCCTGATGCGCTCCTTGATGTCCTCGACCACGGCCTGGTAGTCGGGGCCGCCCCAGAGCGCGGTGTACTCCGGCAGCTCCGAGGCGGGCAGCGCGGTGGGCGCGGACCGTACCGGCTCGGTGAGATCGGCGGCCATGGCGTCGAGCCGGGCGACGGCGTCCGCGTACGCCTCGTCCACACCGGTGTCGCGGTCGTTGTGGTTGATGGCGTTGGCGATCAGCAGGACGGTGCCGTCCCAGTGGTCGAGTACGGCGAGATCCGAGGTGAGCAGCATCGTCAGCTCGGGGATGCGCAGATCGTCGCGGGCGTGCTCGCCGATCCGCTCCAGCCGCCGGACGATGTCGTAGCCGAGGTAGCCGACCATGCCGCCGGTGAAGGGCGGCATGCCGGAGGAGAGGTCGCGGGGGGTGTGCAGGGCCTCCACGGTCGCGCGCAGGGCCGCCAGCGGGTCCCCGTCGACGGGGACCCCGACGGGCGGGGTGCCGAGCCAGTGGGTGACGCCGTCGCGCTCGGTGAGCGTGGCGGCCGACCGTACCCCGATGAAGGAGTAGCGGGACCAGGAGCGGCCGTTCTCCGCGGACTCCAGCAGGAACGTGCCGGGACGCTCGGCGGCGAGCTTGCGGTACAGGCCGACCGGAGTGTCGCCGTCCGCGAGGAGGCGCCGGCTGACGGGGATGACGCGGCGGTCCACCGCCAGCTTGCGGAAGGTCTCAAGGTCCATGGCCGCTGACCCTACTCGTTGGACGGGAGGCGTTGGGCGCGGACGGTGGAACGTCCACTCCGTACGGTCACCGGGAATCACTTCCCTACGGTACGACGACGGTTACCCACGACGATGGCTGCGCAGGACGACGGTTACGCCCGGACGTCAGCGGCCGAGCGGCAGTACGTCGGCGTCGAAGCAGGTCCGCGCGCCGGTGTGGCAGGCGGCGCCCACCTGGTCGACCTGGACCAGGACGGTGTCGCCGTCGCAGTCCAGGGCGACGGACTTGACGTGCTGGACATGGCCCGAGGTGTCGCCCTTGACCCAGTACTCCCGCCGGCTGCGCGACCAGTAGGTGCAGCGGCCGGTGGTCAGGGTGCGGTGCAGTGCCTCGTCGTCCATCCACCCGAGCATCAGCACCTCGCCGGTGTCGTACTGCTGGGCGATGGCCGGGACGAGGCCGTCGGCGCTGCGCTTGAGGCGGTCGGCGATGGCGGGGTCGAGTCCGCCGGCCGGGCCCGCGGGTGGGGGCGTGCTGGTCATACGGCCATTGTGCCGCGCCCGTGAGGCGGGCGACCGGGACGTCCACTGGGCGGACGGGGCCGGGCCACCGTAGGCTTACCGGCATGTCGACCCATGCGAAGCGTGAACGACTTCTTTTCGCCGACCTGTTGGAGGCGGCGGGCCCCGATGCGCCGACGCTCTGCGAAGGCTGGCTGACCCGCGATCTCGCGGCCCATGTCGTGGTCCGCGAGCGCCGCCCCGACGCGGCGGGCGGGACGGTACTGGCCGTGCTCAGGAACCGGCTCGAACGGGTGCAGGCGGAGTATCTCGCCAAGCCGTACGAGGAACTGATCCAGCTGATCCGTACCGGCCCGCCCCGGATGTCCCCGTTCGGCGTCAAGCAGATCGACGAGGTCGCGAACACCGTCGAGTTCTACGTCCACGCCGAGGACGTACGGCGGGCGCAGCCGGACTGGTCGCCCCGGGAACTGGACAGCGTCTTCGCGAACGCGCTCTGGTCACGGCTGGAGAAAGGCGGCCGGATGATGGGGCGGAAGTCCCCGGTCGGCCTGGTGCTGCGCCGCCCGGACGGCCAGACGACCGTGGCCCACCGCGGCACACCGGTGGTGACGGTCACCGGCGAGCCGGGTGAGCTGCTGCTCTTCGCGTTCGGCCGGCAGACGGCGGCGCATGTGGAACTGGACGGCGACAAGGACGCGATCGCACGGCTCCAGGAAGCGAACCTCGGTATCTAGGGGCCTGTCCGGAGCTACGCGCCTCAGGACGCGGGCAGTTCGGCACGGCGGAGGGCCTTGAAGCAGAGGCCGAGCAGGCCCCCGGTGCCGCACTGACGACAGCGCGCGGCGTCGCTGCCGATGACGGCCCGGCGTGGTCCGAAACGGTCGGCGAGCATTCCCCCGCCGAGCATCAGCACGGCGCGCGGAACGGCACCGGGGGCGAGTACGAGACCGGCCTGCACCGGACTGCCGATCCGGATCGCGGCTCAGGACAGTGCCATGCGGTAGACGCTGTCGCCGATCATGGAGGCGGTGCAGGCGGCGAGCCGGCGCCCGACGTTGCGGTCACGGTGAGCGGGTCGCTCCGGAGCCGATAAACCCCGCGGAGTCAGGAGTGGCTGTGGAGTCAGCCGTGGTGCGGGCAGTTCCCGCGGTACTCCACGATGGCCACGCCCGGCTGGGGCAGCGGGCAGAGGAACTGCTCGTAGCGGGTGTCCTGGTCGATGAACCGCTTCAGCCAGGAGACGCTGTACTTCGCGATCGTGGTGTTCGAGGTGTTCGGCGCGTTGTGGGTGGCTCCCTTCAGTTCCAGATACGCCTTGTCGAGCGAGCCCGGCAGCGAGGTGTAGAACGGCTCGGAGTGCGAGGCGACGGGCGCGACGGTGTCACCGTCGGCGCCGACCACCAGGGTGGGGGTACGCACTTCGGGCCAGGTCTTGTCCAGGTTCCAGGCGGTCAGCGGGACGGCCGCCTTCAGCGAGGTACGGCTCTTGGCTGCCTCCAGCACGCCGCCACCGCCCATCGAGTGGCCCATCACACCCAGCCGCGCGCCGTCGATCCGGCCGCTGACGGCCGAACTGCCGGTCAGATAATCGAGCGCGGCGAGGAGTTGGCGGCCCCGGCTCGCGGGTTGGTCGAGGAGGCCGGTGGTGTCGATGGTGAAGACGACGAAGCCCTGGGAGGCGAGCCGGGGGCCGAGCCAGGCGAGGCTCGACTGCGTGCCGGTGAAACCGGGCGCGACGGACACGGCGCCGAAGGTGCCGTCCGCGGTGGATGTCGGGTAGTAGATCGTGCCGCCGCCGAATCCGCTGACGGCGGCCGGGGCGACCGGGGTCTGCGAGACGGTGTACGGGCCGCGGTCGGCCTCGATGGCCGCCACGGTCGGGGCCGGTCCGCGCTCGTACGGATTGTCCGCGGCCTCGGCGAGGCCGGTCGCGTGGGCGCCGGACGCGCCGGGGATCAGCGCGGCGACCAGAACCGCGCTCGCGAGCGCGCCCGCTCGTAAACGCGGGGAGTGGAAGGTGGGGCGGGAGATGGAGCCGGAGGTGGCGCGGGAGGTGACGGGACGCGGTGGGGAGTACGGGTGCACGGCGGGTGCCTCTCGGTCGTGACGGAGCCACACCGGAAGCTGCCGCGAATCGTCGGATGCCGTCGGCGCACCGGAGTGGAACCGCGATGATGACTGGCGATTCCACTGTCGCGGCGCAACCGGCGTACGAGCACCGGCGAGTTCACCGGTCTTCACCAGTTCTCGCCGGTTCTCACCGGACCTGACAGATCTTCACGAACGGAGGCAAACCTACCGAATCCGCACCGGGGTCAATCGCAGTCAACCTGGGTCAACCACCCCGGATCAGCGCACCGGATGACCCGCCTCGCGCAGCGCGCCCTTGACCTCCGAGATCCGCAGATCACCGAAGTGGAAGACGGAGGCGGCCAGCACGGCGTCGGCGCCCGCCTCGATGGCCGGCGCGAAGTCCGCGAGCCTGCCCGCGCCCCCCGACGCGATGACGGGCACGGTGACGTGCTCGCGTACGGCCGCGATCATCTCCGTGTCGTAGCCGTCCTTCGTACCGTCCGCGTCCATCGAGTTGAGCAGGATCTCCCCCGCGCCCAACTCGGCCGCGCGGTGCGCCCATTCGACGGCGTCGATGCCGGTGCCCTGGCGTCCGCCGTGCGTCGTCACCTCGAAGGTCCCGGACGGCGTGCGCCGCGCGTCGACCGACAGCACCAGCACCTGCCGCCCGAAGCGTTCGGCGATCTCCCGTATGAGGTCGGGGCGTGCGATGGCCGCGGTGTTGACGCCGACCTTGTCCGCGCCCGCCCGCAGCAGCCTGTCGACGTCCTCGGGGGTGCGTACGCCGCCGCCGACCGTGAGCGGGATGAAGACCTGCTCGGCGGTGCGGCGCACCACGTCGTACGTCGTCTCGCGGTCGCCGGAGGAAGCGGTGATGTCGAGGAATGTCAGCTCGTCGGCGCCTTCGGCGTCGTACAGCTTGGCCATCTCGACCGGGTCGCCCGCGTCCCGCAGGTTCTGGAAGTTGACGCCCTTCACCACCCGGCCGTTGTCCACGTCCAGGCAGGGAATGACCCGTACGGCGAGAGTCATCCGGCACCTCCCGGGTGCGTCTCGGGCCGCTGTGTCTCGGGCCGGTACGCCTCGACCTCGACCTCGACGACCAGACTCGGGTCGATGAAGCCGGACACGACGATCATCGATGCGACCGGGCGTACGGCGTCGAACAGCTCCTTGTGGGCGCGCCCCACGTCGTCGGTGTCCCGTACATGGGTGATGTACATACGTGTGCGCACCACATGTTCCGCGCCGAGCCCCAGCTCCTCCAGCGCCTTGACGGCCACCCCGAAGGCGGCCCTGGCCTGCTCGTACGGGCCACCGGCCGCGATCCTGCCGTCGGCCATCGCCGTGCACCCGGCCACCAGGACAAGGCCGTTGGGGAGTTCCACCGCGCGGGAGTAGCCGATGGACTCCTCCCACGGCCCGCCGGACGAGACCTTCCGCACCTCTCCGGCGGGTGCGGCGTCGCGTACGTCGTCGCTCATCCGGACACCGCCGCCAGCGCCTCTTCCAGGGTGAACGCCTTGGCGTACAGCGCCTTGCCGACGATCGCGCCCTCGACGCCCTCGGGCACCAGCGTGGCGATCGCGCGCAGATCGTCCAGCGAGGAGACCCCGCCGGACGCGACGACCGGCTTGTCGGTGACGGCGCAGACGTTCGTGAGCAGCTCCAGGTTGGGGCCCTGGAGCGTGCCGTCCTTGGCGATGTCGGTCACGACGTACCGCGCGCAACCCTCGGAGTCCAGCCGGGCCAGCGTCTCGTAGAGATCGCCGCCGTCACGGGTCCAGCCGCGCCCGCGCAGCGTCGTACCGCGTACGTCGAGGCCGACCGCGATCCGGTCGCCGTGCTCGGCGATGATCTTGGCGACCCACTCGGGGCTCTCCAGCGCGGCCGTACCGAGGTTGACGCGGGTGCAGCCGGTGGCGAGGGCGGCGGCGAGCGAGGCGTCGTCGCGGATTCCGCCGGACAGTTCGACCTTGATGTCCATGGCTTCGGTGACCTCGGCGATCAGCGCGCGGTTGTCACCGGTGCCGAACGCCGCGTCGAGGTCGACCAGATGCAGCCACTCGGCGCCCGAGCGCTGCCAGGCGAGGGCCGCTTCGAGCGGGGAACCGTACGACGTCTCCGAACCGGACTCGCCGTGGACCAGCCGGACGGCCTGGCCGTCGCGGACGTCGACGGCGGGCAGGAGTTCAAGCTTCGGCACGGAGGGCACCGGGGGCACAGATGACATCAGAGGGTTCCGATCCAGTTGGTCAGCAGCTGGGCGCCGGCGTCGCCGGACTTCTCGGGGTGGAACTGGGTGGCCCACAGGGCGCCGTTCTCCACGGCGGCGACGAACGGCTCGCCGTGGGTGGCCCAGGTGACCTTGGGGGCGCGGATCTTGGGGTTGGTGACCTCAAGGCCCCACTCGTGCACGGCGTAGGAGTGGACGAAGTAGAAGCGGGCCTCCGGGTCGAGCCCGGCGAACAGCTGACTGTCCTCCGGTGCCTCCACGGTGTTCCACCCCATGTGCGGGACGACCGGGGCCTTGAGCGGCGCGACGGTACCGGGCCACTCGTCGAGGCCCTCGGTCTCCACGCCGTGCTCGATACCGCGCTCGAAGAGGATCTGCATCCCGACACAGATCCCCATGACGGGCCGGCCACCGGCGAGCCTGCGGCCGATGATCCACTCGCCGCGGGCGGCGGTGAGCCCCTTCATGCACGCGGAGAAGGCCCCGACGCCCGGGACGAGCAGCCCGTCGGCGTTCATGGCACGGTCGAAGTCGCGGGTGATCTCGACGTCGGCACCGGCCCTGGCGAGGGCGCGCTCCGCGGAACGGACGTTGCCGAATCCGTAGTCGAAGACAACGACGCTCTTGCTCATTCCCAGATCCCTTGGATGCGCAGGACTCCGGCGACCAGGCACAGCGCGGAGCAGATGCCCAGCAGCACGATCACGCTCTTGGGCAGTTTCTGCTTGTGGAACGAGTACACACCGCCGGCGAGGAAGAGCCCCACGACGATCAGAATGGTCGACAGACCGGTCACAGGGCACCCTTGGTCGAAGGAAGAATCCCCACAGCGCGCGGATCGCGCTCGGAGGCGTATCGCAGGGCGCGGGCGAGGGCCTTGAACTGGCACTCCACGATGTGGTGCGCGTTGCGCCCGTACGGCACGTGTACGTGCAGCGCGATCTGCGCCTGGGCGACGAACGACTCCAGGATGTGCCGGGTCATGGTCGTGTCGTACTCGCCGATCATCGGCGCCATGTTCTCGGGCTCGGTGTGTACGAGATACGGCCGCCCCGACAGGTCCACCGTCACCTGGGCCAGCGACTCGTCCAGCGGGACGGTGCAGTCGCCGAAGCGGTAGATCCCGACCTTGTCGCCGAGGGCCTGCTTGAAGGCGGCGCCGAGGGCCAGCGCGGTGTCCTCGATGGTGTGGTGCGAGTCGATGTGCAGATCGCCCTCGGTCTTCACCGTGAGGTCGAACAGGCCATGCCTGCCGAGCTGGTCGAGCATGTGGTCGTAGAAGCCGACTCCGGTCGACACGTCGACCTTGCCGCTGCCGTCGAGATCGATCTCGACGACGACGGAGGTCTCCTTCGTACTGCGTTCCACGCGGCCGATGCGGCTCATGCGCGCTGCTCCTTCGGGGGTTTGGGGGCGTCCCCCAGGTGACGCTTCAGGTCACGTACCGCGTTGAGGAACGCGTCGTTCTCGGACGGGGTGCCCGCGGTGACCCGCAGCCAGCCCGGTACGCCGTTGTCACGGATGAGGACACCCTGGTCGAGGATCCGCTGCCAGGCCACGTGGGAGTCCTCGAAGCGGCCGAACTGGACGAAGTTCGCGTCCGACTCGGTGACCTCGTAACCGATCGCCCGCAATTCCCCTACCAGCCGGTCCCGCTCGGCCTTGAGCGTCTCGACGTACCCGAGCAGCGTATCGGTGTGCTCCAGCGCGGCGAGCGCGGTGGCCTGCGTGATCGCGGAGAGGTGGTACGGCAGGCGCACCAGCTGGACGGCGTCGACCACGGCGGGGTGCGCGGCGAGATAGCCCAGACGCAGCCCGGCCGCCCCGAACGCCTTGGACATGGTGCGCGACACGACGAGGTGCGGCCGGCCCTCGATGAGGGGCAGCAGGGAGTCCCGGTGGCTGAATTCGACGTACGCCTCGTCGACCACGACCAGGGAGGGCCTGGCGGCCTGGGCGGCCTCGTAGAGCGCGACGACGGTCCCGGCGTCGACCGCCGTGCCCGTGGGGTTGTTGGGCGAGGTGATGAAGACGACCTCGGGGCGGTGCTCGGCGACGGCCTTCCGCGCCGCCTCCACATCGATGGTGAAGTCCTCCTTGCGCGGACCGGAGAGCCAGCCGGTGCCGGTGCCGCGGGCGATCAGTCCGTGCATCGAGTACGAGGGCTCGAAGCCGATGGCCGTACGGCCGGGGCCGCCGAAGGTCTGCAGCAGCTGCTGGATGACCTCGTTGGAGCCATTGGCGGCCCAGACGTTCGCCGCGGTCAGCGGGTGCTTTCCGGTCCGGGTCAGATACCGGGCCAGCTCGGTGCGCAGCTCGACCGCGTCCCGGTCGGGGTAGCGGTTGAGGCTCCGGGCGGCCTCGCGGACGCGCTCGGTGATCCGCTCGACCAGCGGCTCGGGCAGCGGGTACGGGTTCTCGTTGGTGTTCAGCTGTACGGGGACATCCAGCTGGGGCGCGCCGTAGGGGGACTTGCCGCGCAGCTCGTCCCGTACGGGCAGCTCGTCCCGTACGCGCAGCTCGTCGAACTCACGACTACCGAACGTCACTTTCCGGGCACCTTCCACGCGAACCTCGCCTTCACGGCCGCGCCGTGCGCGGGCAGGTCCTCGGCCTCGGCGAGCGTCACCACGTGATGGGCGACCTCGGCGAGTGCCTCCTCGTTGTAGTCCACGATGTGGATACCGCGCAGGAAGGACTGGACGGAGAGTCCCGAGGAGTGGCAGGCGCAACCGCCGGTCGGCAGTACGTGGTTGGAGCCCGCGCAGTAGTCGCCGAGCGATACCGGGGCGTACGGGCCGACGAAGATCGCGCCCGCGTTGCGCACCCGCGCGGCCACCGCGGCGGCGTCGGCGGTCTGGATCTCCAGGTGCTCGGCGCCGTACGCGTCGACGACCCGCAGGCCATCCTCGACGGACTCGACCAGCACGATCGCGGACTGCCGGCCGGAGAGCGCGGGGACCACCCGGTCCTCGATGTGCTTGGTCGCCGCGACCTGCGGCTCCAGCTCCTTCTCGACCGCGTCGGCCAGTTCGGCGGAGTCGGTGACCAGGACGGAGGCGGCCAGCGGGTCGTGCTCGGCCTGGCTGATCAGGTCGGCCGCGACATGGACCGGGTCGGCGGTCTCGTCCGCGAGGACCGCGATCTCGGTCGGGCCCGCCTCGGCGTCGATGCCGATCCGGCCGGTGAAGTAGCGCTTGGCGGCGGCGACCCAGATATTGCCGGGGCCCGTGACCATGTTGGCGGGTGCGCAGCCGTCGGGTCCCGGGGTGCCGTACGCGAACATCGCGACGGCCGAGGCGCCACCGGCCGCGTATACCTCGTCGACCCCGAGCAGCGCACACGCGGCCAGGATCGTCGGGTGCGGCAGACCGCCGAACTCCCGCTGCGCGGGAGAGGCCAGGGCGATCGACTCGACGCCCGCCTCCTGGGCCGGCACCACGTTCATGATCACCGACGACGGGTAGACGGACCGGCCGCCGGGCGCGTAGAGCCCCACCCGCCCGACCGGCACCCACTTCTCGGTGACCGTGCCGCCGGGCACGACCTGAGTGGTGTGCGAGGAGCGCCGCTGCGCGCGGTGGACCAGCCGGGCGCGCCGGATCGACTCCTCCAGCGCGGCCCGTACGGCCGGATCAAGCGCTTCCAGGGCGTCGATAAGGGCCTTCGCGGGCACCCGGACCCGCTCCAGTGTCACTCCGTCGAACTTCTCCGCGGCATCGATCAGCGCCGCCGTCCCCCTATGGCGCACGTCCTCGCAGAGCGGGCGCACCTTCTCCAGGGCGGCTTCCACGTCGAACTCGGCTCGGGGCAGCAGGTCACGCAGGTCTCCACCCTCGGGGAGGGTGTCGCCGCGCAGATCGATTCGTGAGATCACGGGGTCAATTCTCGCAGACCGGATCAGGCCGCCGGTCGCGCGTATCACTGGCTGATACACGCCATGTTCACTCCGGGTCACCATTAGCGTTCAGCACGTCACTCAGCGGGAACAACGCATGTACGACCACCTTTCATCAGTCGCACGGACCATCCGTCATCAGTTGTACGGACCATCCGTACGCACAGGGGAAGCGGAGGCGCGGCAGTGACCGAGCCGCAGAACGACGAATCTCCCGACTGGCTCAGCGCGGCGGAACTCGGCATGTGGCAGTCGTTCCGCAACGGCAGCACGTACGATCTGAGCACGTCGGACGCCTTACTGAACGACCCCTTCGCGCCGCGTCCCTGGGGCACGGACCGCAGCGTCCGCGCCAGGGTCATCGCGTTGCTGCTGCTCAACGGCCCCGCCGCGCTGCCGGGCCGGGTCGCCGCGCTCAAGCTCCGCGGGGTGCAGATCACCGGCACGCTCAATCTCGCGGGCGGCACCATCGCCCCGTACGTCGAGCTGAACCACTGCCGTTTCGAGAACGAGGTGGTGCTGCCCGAGTCGCGTTTCACCACCCTGCGGATGGTGGGCTGCGCCATCCCCCGACTGGAGGCCGCCCGGCTGCACACCGAGGGAGATCTCCATCTGCCGCGCTGCCGGGTCGAGCGGGGCATCAGGCTGACCGACGCGCACATCGGTACGGATCTGCTGATCAGCCAGATCGATGTACGTCCCGACCGACTGGGCCGGGCGATCACCGCGGACGGAATGTCCGTCGCCCAGGACCTCCAGGCCGATCAGATCGAGACATATGGCGAGGTCAGTCTCCGCGGTGCCAAGATCGGGGTGTCGCTGAGCCTGCGCGGCAGCCGGCTGCGCGCCGCGGAGGAGCGGCGGGCGCTCAACGCCCCGCAGCTGACCGTGGAGCGGTCGCTGTACATGACGGGCGCGTGGGTGAGCACGGAGACCGGCGACCCCGGGATGACGCCCCCGCACGGCGTCGGCAGCGTCGCCACGCCGCTCCTGGGCACGCGGCTGCAGCGCTTCGAGTGCCGGGGCGGGGTCCGGCTCGACGACGGCCGCTTCGGCGACGCGGTCGACATGGACCAGGCGCGGTTCCATCTCGCCCCCATGGAGGAGCTGTCGCTGCGCCGGATCAGCACCCCCGAGCTGCGGTTCAAGTGCGAGCGGCTGGAGGAGGGCAGGGTCGTCCTGAACGGCGCGAAGATCATCACGCTGGTCGACATGTCGACCAGCTGGCCGGGCCCCGGCGGGCTCGCCATGGGCGGTTTCGTCTACGAGAACCTCGTCCCGTTCGGCCACTTCCCGCTGATCAGACGGCTGGAATGGGTGGCGGCGGCAACTCCCGAGTACTCCCCCGAGCCGTACGAACGACTGGCCCAGGTCCTGCGCAACACCGGCGAGGACGCGGACGCGCGGGAGGTCCTCCTCGCCAAACAGCGCAGGCGCCGGGAGACGCTGCCGCTCGCGGCGAAGCTCTGGGGCTACCTCCAGGACTGGACGGTGGCCTACGGCTACCGGCCGGGCCGGGCGGCGCTGTGGATGGCGGTGCTGTGGGGAGCGAGCACGGTCGCCTTCGCCCGCCACGCGCCGGAGGCGATCAAGGGCGACGGACATCCGGCGTGGAACCCGGCGCTGTACACGCTGGACCTGCTGATCCCGGTGATCAACCTCGGCCAGGACGGCTACTGGCTGCTGAAGGGCGGCTGGCAGTGGGCGGCGGCCATGCTGATCATGCTGGGCTGGATCCTGGCGACGACGGTGGCGGCGGGTGCGTCGCGACTCCTGCGGCGCGGCTAGGGCCCGTTCGAAGGCATCCGGGACACCCGGGATGTGTCGACATCCCGGGTTTCTTTACCTTGCCTTGACTTTGGGCGCTACAACCTTTTCGCCCGATACGAAAGCTTCACAGCTGCCCTCTGGCGCGTCCGCGACCTGCGGTTTTCAATGGTCCGCACCATGTCATTGCTCCGCGCCCTGATCAGCACCGCGCGTATGGTCCGGCACACCCCGCAGCTCGCCGCCGGGCTGCCGCCGGACGACGCGGTGCTGCTCGACGCTCCCGACGAGCGGCTCGCTCCGGCGCTCGTCGCCGCCGCTCTCGGCGAGTACGAGCCCGCGGCGAAGCTGCTCGCGACGACGCGCGAGGCCGCCGAATGGGAGAACCGCGACCGTTATGTTATGCGGCTGGCCGCGTTCGCGTACGGCCGGGACGGCTGGCTCACCGCCTGGCTGCGCGCCGCGCCCCGAGACCCCGACGCGCTGCTCGTCCGGGCCGAGCTGGCCATCCGCAGGGCCTGGGAGTCGCCGGCCCGCGCCGAGCGGCTGCGGGAGACGGGCCCGATGATCGACGCGGCGGCCGACGGCGATCCACGCGATCCGGTGCCCTGGCGGGTCGCGCTCGACCACGCACGCGGTACGCACGCCACCCACACCGCGTTCGAGTCGCTGTGGGAGCAGGCCGTGCGCCGCTCCTCGCACCACTACGGCTGCCATGTCGCGGCCCTCCAGTACCTCTCGGCCGAGTGGTACGGCTCGCACCACGAGTGCTTCGACTTCGCCGAACAGGCGGCGCACGACGCCCTGCCCGGCTCCCAGGTACGCGCGCTGCCCGTGCGCGCCGCCTTCACGCTGCTGCTGAGCGGCGAGCCCACCTCCGTGCAACTGGACCGGATCGACGCGGCGGCCGATCTCGCGATCGCGGTGTCCGCCGAGTACGAGCCGGGCGACCCGTGGCCGGCCGAGGTGCGCAATCTGCTGGCGTATGTGCTGGTGGAGCGGGGACGTTGGCAGGAGGCGCTGGAGCAGTTCCGGCTGATCGGCTCGTACGCGACCTCCTTCCCGTGGACCTCGTTCACCGACGATCCGCTGGGCCAGTTCCTCGAATCACGGCACGCCGTACGGCTCCAAGTGGCCTCGGCGATGCCTTTGCGGAGCAGGACAGAACGGAGAGGGCCCCGCGGCCACTACGCTTGACCGTTGTGACCACCGCACGCCTCCCTCTCTTCCCGCTGAACGCGGTGCTGTTCCCGGGCCTCGTCCTGCCTCTGAACGTCTTCGAGGAGCGCTACCGCGCGATGATGCGCGAGTTGCTCAAGACCGATGACTCCGAGCCGCGCCGCTTCGCCGTGGTCGCCATCCGCGACGGACACGAAGTCGCGCCGACAGCGCCGGGAATGCCGGACGGAACCGCCCTGACCGACCGCGGGCCCGCCGCCGGCTTCGGCCCCGAACCCCTGAAATCCTTCCACCCGGTGGGCTGCGTCGCGGACGCGGCGACGATCCGCGAGCGCCCCGACGGCAGCTTCGAGGTGGTCGCGACCGGCACCACCCGGGTCCGGCTGCTCTCGGTCGACGCGAGCGGCCCGTATCTGACGGCCGAGCTCGAAGAGCTCCCCGAGCAGACGGGCGACGGCGCGGGCACGCTCGCCGAGGGCGTGCTGCGCGCTTTCCGGAACTACCAGAAGCGGCTGGCCGGGGCGCGTGAGCGCTCACTCTCCGGGGACGAACTGCCCGACGAGCCTTCGGTCGTGTCCTATCTGGTCGCCGCGGCGGCGGTGCTCGACACCCCGGCCAAGCAGCGGCTGCTCGAGGCTCCGGACATCGCGGCCCGGCTGCGCGAGGAGCTGAAGCTCCTGCGGGCCGAGACCGCCGTGATCCGCCATCTCCCCTCGCTGCCCGCCGTGACGCTGACGCACACGCCGCCCAGCCCCAACTGACACACCTCAACTCACCCAGGGAAGAACCGCCTTGGCGAAGAAGTCCAAGAAGCAGCAGTCCGGAGGCACCCCGGCGACGGTCGCCCTGACGGCCGCGGGCACGCCATACACCCTGCACGCGTACGAGCACGACCCGGCGTCGCCCTCGTACGGCGAGGAGGCGGCCGAGGCCCTCGGTGTCTCTCCCGACCGGGTCTTCAAGACCCTGGTCGCGGACGTCGACGGCGAACTGACCGTGGCCGTCGTGCCGGTCTCCGGTTCGCTCGATCTGAAGGCCCTCGCGGCGGCCGTCGGCGGCAAACGCGCCGCGATGGCGGACCCGGCGGCCGCGGAACGTACGACAGGTTATGTACGCGGTGGAATCTCACCCCTGGGGCAGCGCAAGCGACTACGCACCGTAGTGGACGCCTCGGCGGGGGCCCACCCGACGATCTGTGTCTCGGCGGGCCGCCGGGGCCTGGAGGTCGAGCTGTCCCCGGCCGATCTGGCGGCGCTCACCTCGGCCGTCATGGCGCCTATCGGCCGGAGCTGAACGACCGGCTCTCAGTGCCTGTGCTGTCCGTCCGGCGCGGCATCGTCCGGCGCGGCATCGTCCGGCGCGGCATCGTCCGGCGCGGCGTCGTCCGGCGCCGGGCCGTACGCCGCCGGGCCCCAGCCGTCCCAGCGCGGCTCCGGATCGCGCGGGCCGAACAGGGCCGTCAGGGCCAGGTGGACCACCATCGCCGCGATCGGCCACGCCAGCAGCGCGCCCTTCGCGTTCAGTTCCAGCGGCGCGTCGAACGTGACGCCCTTGCCGACCGCCCTGGCATGCGCCACCACGTCCGACATGGGGCCGAACCAGACGCCGACCCGCCAGGCGAGCGCGGCGCCCAGCAGCCCGCCCAGTGCCAGCCCCACCACCAGCGGGATACCGCCGCGCCTGCGGAAGACGAACACCAGCAGCCCGCTGACCGCCCCGAAGGCGAGCGCCAGCAGCAGGAACGTACCGTCCGACCCGATGGCCTCCTCGCCCTCGGTGTCCTTCAGGAAGACCGCCGTCTCGTCCGAGATCAACGGGATACGCGGTGAGAGCCAGAGCCACAGCAGTCCGAGCGCCAGACCCGAGACCGCCACCGCCACCATCACCACGACGGCCTGACGCACTTCGGTCCTCATATCGGGCCCCTTCTCCGCTTCCGCCCCGTGATGGGGCGATCCCCCGGCCGGCGGTGTCTGCCAGGGATCGTCGTGCGGCGGTCGGTGGGGCGGTGTCAAGGGTGCTGTCACTGTGCCATCGTGCCAGTCCTGGCCAGGGGGTGCCTCATCGGACCGCCGCCCGCCGGTACGCCCAGGTCGCCACGGCCAGCGAGCAGACACCGACGGCCGCGCACACCGCCAGGTCGAGAGCGACGGCCGGCCAGTCCGGACGGGCATCGAACGTACGGGCGAGAGCCTCCACCCCGTACGTGGAGGGCAGCAGGTCGCGCGCGTACCCGATCGCCCCCGGCAGCCGGTCCGGGGGCAGCACACCCAGCAGCAGCGCCGCCGACATGCCCAGCTGGCCCAGCAGCGTCGCCAGCTCCTGACGGGGCGCGAGCAGACCGAGCGCCGCGCCCAGACCGGCGAGCGCCGCGCCGGACAGCGGAATCACCGCGACCAGCACCCAGAGATGGGTGAGCGGCAACTGGAAGAGCACACTGCCGGTGACGGCCGTGACCGCGGTGCCCGGGACCGTGAACGAGGCATAGGCACCGGCCGCGCCGAGCACCACCGCGGCGGGCGGCACCGGCAGGGTGGCGTAGTGGTCGAGCCCGCCGCTCGCGCGCAGCTGACCGAAGTACTGGGCGAGCAGATTGAGCGCCACGAACGCGACGACGAGCACACTCGACCCGGCGACCACCGCCCGCGCCTCGTCGCCCCCCTCCACCACGCCCCGCATCAGGATCATGATCCCGACCGACTGGAACGTCGCCACGAAAAGCAACGGGATCCGCGCGACCCGGGCCCGGGACAGCTGGGCGCGGTACACGGCGGCGAGCGAGGGCAGCAGCCGGGCCCGGGGCGCGAGCGGCGCGGGCTCGCCGTCCGCCGGCTCGTTCACGGTGTCCGCCGCGGTCCCGACTCTCCCGGACACGGCCTCCGCGGGCACGATGCTCACCTGGTGCTGCTCCTGTTCGGTACGGGCGTACGTGCGTCGCTCGTGAAACGGCTGCTCACGCCTTGACTAGCCCCTTCGCCCGGCCGCCGAGCGCCAGATAGACATCTTCCAGACTCGGCGTCGCCAGTGTGAAATCGTCCAGCGCCGCGAAGGCCGCGCCGCCGGTCACCGCGGCGACCGCCGCGCGCGCCTCGTCCGGTGCGAGCCGCAGCACCCACCGGCGCCCCGACTCCTGCGCCGAATCGCGCAGCGCCGCGACCTCGGGAACATCGAGCGGCGCGCGCTCGCGCCACACGAGCTCCACCCGCACCTCTCCGGCGACCTCTTCCTTGAGCCCGGACGGGGTGTCGCAGGCGATGACCTTGCCCCGCTCCAGCACGGCCACCCGGTCGAGCACGGTCTCGGCCTCGATGACGTTATGGGTGACGAGCAGTACGGTCACCCCGTGCTCGGCCCGCCGCCGGTCCACTGCGGCCCACACCGCGCGCCGCGCGACCGGGTCCATACCGGTGGTCGGCTCGTCAAGAACCAGCACGGGCCGCTCCCCCACCAGCGCGGCGGCGAAACAGGCCAGCCGCCGCTGTCCCCCCGACAGCTTCTTCAGAGGCCGCCCGGCGATCTCGGTCAGCCCCAACTCGGCCAGCACAGCGTCCCGCTCCGCCCGCGCCACCCGCAGCGGCAGCCCGCGCAGCCGGCCGGTGGTCTCGGCGGCGAGCGCGACGGTCAGCTCGTCCAGCGCGGTCGACTCCTGGCCGAGATAACCGATGAGCCGGGAGGCGCGCTCGGGATGCCGCACCAGATCGTGCCCGAGGACCTCGACCTCACCGGAGTCGGGCCGCATCAGGCCGGTGAGCTGGCGTACGAGAGTGGACTTGCCCGCGCCGTTGGGCCCGAGCAGACCGAAGATCTCGCCGCGCCGCACATCGAGGGAGACCCCGTCGGTGGCCCGCACCGCGGGCGTCCCGGGGACGCCGCGTCTGCCGCGCGCGGCGGGGTACGTCTTGACCACATCGCGCACCACGCACACCGTACTCACGAGCAAGGACCTTACGTTGTGGCTGGACGGTGTGGATCCGGCGGGGGGCGCACCCGCACCCCTCGCCGCACCCCGCACCCCGCACCGCAACCGCAACCGCAACCCGCCGGACGGCGCACCGCACCGTACCCCCGAAACACCTACGGCGAAGCCGTATCCGCCGCCGCCCGCACATCGATCTCCCGCCAGAACCCCGCCCGGATCGCATACCGGTCGTGCTCATCGATCTGGTCGTCCTTGTGCGCCAGCAGACCGAACCGCGCCGCATACCGCAGCAGTTCCCCGTCGATACGGTGCGGAATCCGCGGATACATCACGGACAGCTTCTGCACATGCCCCGCCTCCGGCAGCCGTTCCATCCAGCGCCGCGCGAACACCTGCCCCACCTCGAAGGGATCGCCTCCCACCGTGGTGATGTCCTCCTCCCGGTCCGCCCAGCGCTGCTCCGCGCTGGTCAGCTGCGCCAGCGTCGGCAGCGACGCTGTCTCGGGCGGTTCACCCGCCGTACCGCTGCCCGGCCGCTCGACCCAGCCCTTGTCGGAGGACCACCGCAGCGTCGCCCCCGCCGGATGCTGTGCGGACGGGCCCGGCGTCGGGGCACCGGGGCCGCGCAGCCCCGCCAGGTCCTTGGGCGTCGGCACGCCCTTGCTGCCCGTACCGGCCGGATGGGGTTCCGCACCGGTCCCCGCGGGGGCGGGCGTCGACGACGAGCCGTTCCGCCCGGCGCCGGAGGCGGCACCCGCGCCACCCGCCGCCTCCGCCTCCGCCGCCCGTTCCGCGGACGCGGCCAGCGCCGATTCGGGCAGCGGCGCCGAGAGAATCGCCGCGATCTCGGGCCGGGGCGCCGGCGGCGGCGCGCAGACGCCGCCCAGGTCCTTGGCCCGTACGGCCTTGGTGATCCAGGCCCGGTCGAGCACACGTCGCTCGTCGGCCTCGGCAACCAGGTCCTCGGACTGGTTGTAGTCGCCGTCGGCGGCCTGCACGGCCCAGAGATGGACGGCGACGCCATGCTCCTTCGCGGACATCAGGCCGGGCAGCAGATCCCCGTCCCCCGTCACCAGCACGACATCGGAGCAGGCGCGATTTCTGGCCAGTTCCGTCAGCTCCGCGTGCATCGCCGCGTCCACGCCCTTCTGTGCCCAGCGCCCGTCACTGCGGGTGAGGGCACCGAGCCGGACGGTGACGCGCGGCATGACCCGCAGCCGTCGGTGCTCGGGTTGCGGAACCCGGTCGGGGGCGCCGTCGAACCAGTAGATACGGAGCAGCGGCTGTTCCGTATCGGCCTCGGCCCGTTCTCGCAGGCCCTGAATGAGGGCGGTGTGGTCGACGGTGATGCGGGAACGGGCCGGTTCTCCGGCGAGGAGACTCGCGGCGGCGCCCAGCAGATAGCCGGCGTCCACCAGGACGACGCAGCGGTCCACGTGTTCCACCTTCTTTCGGGAACCTCGGGATCGTGAGATCAGGAGTTACTGCGGGTTTCCTTCGAGTCTGCCCGACGGCAACAGGGTTAACGTCCGGAACTCGATCATCGGCGTGGCGTATTCGGCGATACGGAGCCGATCAGGCCGCTGACGAGGGGCCACTACACACGGCAATGATCCAAAATGCGGCGATTGGCGGCTTATGTGAGGCTTGACGCGGCCTGGCATCCACACCCCCGGCAGGAGGCAGCATCATGGCCAAGAACAAGAACCGGGATCGCAGCAACAAGCAGCACGCCCGCTCGGACGCCGCGCGTGGCACCGAAGAGTCGCAGTCCTCGTCGATGGAGGACCGGTCCGAGCAGGTGCAGTCGAGGATCACGCCGACGGATGCGGCCCACAAGGGCAAGCAGAAGCGTTTCGGCCACAACTGACCCCACCACCCGCCGTCCGTAACCGTATGAGGGGCATCCCACATGCTGGGATGCCCCCCATACGCGTCCGCCTCCTCACCGAGGCACGGCCCCGGCTATCCGGCCAGGCAGGCCGGGCCGAGCAGGACCTTCAGGTCACCGAAGAGCGCCGGGTCGGGCTGGACGCGGTGCCGGTCGAGCCGGAGCACCGTGGTCTTCCTGGCGCCCTGGAGCTTGATCCTCACCTCGGAGTTGCCCCGGTGGTGGCTGAGGATCTCACCGAGCCTGCTGACCATCGGCGGGGTGAGCTTCACCGTCGGGATGGTGATGGTGACGGGGGCGTCGGTGCCCGCCGACGACACGTCCGGGACCTGGAGTTCCATGGCGACGAGGCGGGGGATGTCCTCGCGCTTGTCGAGCCGGCCCTTGACGAAGACGACGGTGTCCTCGACCAGTTGCGTGGAGACCAGCTGATACGTCGCGGGGAAGAACATGCACTCGATGGAGCCGGCCAGATCCTCGACCGTCGCGATCGCCCACGCGTTGCCCTGCTTGGTCATCTTCCGCTGGAGACCGGAGATGATGCCGCCGATGGTGACCACCGCGCCGTCCGCGTGCTCACCGCCGGTCAACTGCGAGATCGCGGCGTCGGACTTGTCGGACAGGACATGCTCGATACCGAAGAGCGGATGGTCGGACACGTACAGACCGAGCATCTCCCGCTCCTGGGCGAGCAGATACGACTTGTCCCACTCGATGTCCGAGAACTCGACGTCGAGTCCGAAGCCGGGCTCGCTGGTCTCCTCCTCGCCCATCCCGCCGAAGAGGTCGAACTGCCCCTCGGCCTCCTTGCGCTTGACCTGCACCACGTTGTCGATCATCGGCTCGTGATGGGCGACCAGCCCCTTGCGGGTATGGCCCATCTCGTCGAAGGCACCGGCCTTGATCAGTGACTCGACGGTCCGCTTGTTGCAGACGACGGCCTCGACCTTGTCGAGGAAGTCGGGGAACGTCGCGTACTTCCCCTTCGCCTTACGGCACCGGATGATCGAATCCACCACGTTCTGCCCGACGTTCCTGATCGCCGTCAGACCGAACAGGATCACATCGTCACCCTGCGCGGCGAAGTTCGACTGCGACTCATTCACATTGGGCGGCAGCACCTTGATGCCCATGCGTCGGCACTCGTTGAGGTAGACCGCCGACTTGTCCTTGTCGTCCTTCACCGAGGTGAGCAGCGCCGCCATGTACTCGGCGGGGTGGTTGGCCTTGAGATACGCGGTCCAGTACGTGACCAGTCCGTACGCGGAGGAGTGCGCCTTGTTGAACGCGTATCCGGCGAACGGGACCAGCACGTCCCACAGGGCCTGGATCGCCTCGTCCGAGTAGTTGTTCTTCTTGGCTCCGGCCTGGAACAGGACGAAGTTCTTCGCCAGTTCGTCGGCCTTCTTCTTGCCCATCACGCGGCGCAGGATGTCGGCCTCGCCCAGCGAGTAGCCCGCGATGATCTGAGCGGCCTTCTGCACCTGCTCCTGGTACACGATCAGGCCGTGCGTCAGGCCGAGGACCTCCTTGAGAGGCTCCTCCAGCTCCGGGTGGATCGGCGTGATCTCCTGCTGGCCGTTCTTGCGCAGCGCGTAGTTCGTATGCGAGTTCATGCCCATCGGGCCCGGCCGGTACAGGGCCGAGACGGCGGAAATGTCCTCGAAGTTGTCGGGCTTCATCAGACGCAACAGTGAGCGCATCGGCCCGCCGTCGAACTGGAAGACACCGAGCGTGTCACCGCGGCAGAGCAGTTCGTAGGTCTTCGGGTCGTCCAGCGGCAGGGCGAGCAGGTCGAGGTCGATGCCCTTGTTGGCCTTCACCATCTTGACGGCGTCGTCCATGATGGTCAGGTTCCGCAGGCCGAGGAAGTCCATCTTCAGCAGGCCGAGCGACTCACAGCTCGGATAGTCCCACTGCGTGATGGTCACCCCGTCGGTGTGCCGTACCCAGACCGGCACATGATCGGTGATGGTCTCACTCGACATGATCACGCCGGCCGCGTGCACACCCATCTGCCGGACCAGGCCCTCCACACCCTTCGCGGTGTCGATGACCTTCTTCACGTCCGGCTCGTTCTCGTACATCCCCCGGATCTCCCCCGCCTCGCCGTAGCGGGGGTGCTTGGGGTCGGTGATGCCGTTGAGGTCGATGCCCTTGCCGAGGACATCGGCGGGCATCGCCTTCGTGAGCCGGTCGCCCATCGCGTACGGGTAACCCAGCACCCGCGCCGAGTCCTTGATCGCGTTCTTCGCCTTGATCTTGCCGTACGTGCCGATCATGGCGACCTTGTCGGCGCCGTACTTCTCCGTCACATAACGGATCACCTCACCGCGCCGACGCTCGTCGAAGTCGATGTCGACATCCGGCATGGAGATGCGCTCGGGGTTGAGGAACCGCTCGAAGATCAGACCGTGCTCGATCGGGTCGAGGTCGGTGATGCCCATGGCGTACGCGACGATCGAACCGGCGGCGGAACCACGGCCGGGGCCGACCGCGATGCCGTTGTTCTTGGCCCACATGATGAAGTCGGCAACCACGAGGAAGTACCCCGGGAAGCCCATCTCGATGATGATGCCCATCTCGTACTCGACCTGCTTGAGCCGGTCGTCCGGGATGCCGTTCGGGTAGCGGCGGGCCATGCCGCGCAGCGTCTCCTCACGGAACCAGGTGACTTCGGTGAAGCCCTCGGGCACATCGAACTTGGGCATCAGGTTCCGCTCCTGGAACCAGCCCTCCGTGTTGATCTGCTCGGCGACCAGCAGGGTGTTCGCACACCCCTCCTGCCAGGCGTCGGAGGAGTCCACGGCGTACATCTCGTCGGTGGACTTGAGGTAGTAGCCGGTCCCGTCGAAGCGGAAGCGGTCCGGGTCCGAGAGGTTCTTGCCGGTCTGGATGCACAGCAGCGCGTCGTGCGCGGTCGCCTCACCCGCGTACGTGTAGTGCGAGTCGTTCGTGACCAGCGGCGGGATCCCCAGCTTCTTGCCGACCTCCAGCAGCCCGTCCCGCACGCGCCGCTCGATCTCGATGCCGTGGTCCATCAGTTCCAGGAAGTACCGGTCCTTGCCGAAGATGTCCTGGTACTCGGAGGCCGCCTTCAGCGCCTCGTCGAACTGGCCGAGACGCAGCCGCGTCTGGAGCTCCCCCGACGGGCAGCCGGTCGAGGCGATCAGCCCCTCCGACCACTTCGCGATGGTCTCCTTGTCCATCCGAGGCCACTTCTGGAGCCAGCCCTCCGCGTACGCGTCCGAGGACAGCCGGAACAGATTGTGCAGACCTGTCTGGTTCGCCGCCCAGATCGTCTTGTGCGTGTAACCGCCGGAGCCGGACACGTCGTCCCGCTTCTGATGCGGCTGCCCCCACTGGATCTTCCGCTTGTTGCGCCGCGACTCCGGCGCCACATACGCCTCGATCCCGATGATCGGCGTCACCCCCGCCTTCTTCGCCTGATGGAAGAAGTCGTAGGCACCATGCAGATTGCCATGGTCCGTCATCGCGATATGGGACATGCCCATCTCTTTGCAGGCGTTGAACATGTCCCCCAGCCGCGCGGCACCGTCCAGCAGTGAGTACTGGGTGTGAACATGCAGGTGCGTGAACGGCGGCTTGGTCACGGCGAGGGCCTCCAGCGAGCGGACGACACGGTGTGGTTTCCAGGGGTGAATCTGTTCTTTTCCAGGGGTCAACCCCGGGGCCCCACAGCGCTGCGCACAGTCCGGGGGGACAGCCTCGAAGTCTACGTCTCGGGACTGACAGCGGCGGGCACTCGCGAGTAGCGTCACCCGTTGCCCACTCCGAGGGGCACGAGGCCCCTCACTCCACTGTCATGCACCAGGAGGCACCCCGCGATGTCGGTCCCGCGACCCGTTGAAACAGCTGATGAGCAGCGCGGCGAGGAGATCCTCGCCGTTTTCGACACCGCGTTCGGTGAGCTTCTGGCGGCCGATCCAGCGGCCTTCCGGGTGAAGTTCCGGAAGATGGCGGCCTCCGCGTTCGCCTTCTACCGGGGTACGGCGTGCCTCTTCTACCACGACCTGGAGCGGGAGCGCAGGGCCGGCGGGGTCACCGGCCCCTTCCTCGACGAGCGCACCGGACGGGTGTGGATCCACGGCGATCTGCACGCCGAGAACTTCGGCACGTACATGGACGCCAACGGCCGGCTGATCTTCAACGTCAATGACTTCGACGAGGCGTACGTCGGCCCCTTCACCTGGGACCTGAAGCGCTTCGCCGCCTCCCTCGCCCTGATCGGCTACACCAAGGCGCTCAGCGACGAGCAGATCACCGAACTGGTGGCGATCTACGCGGGCGCCTACCGCGAGCGGATCCACGCGCTGGCCACCGGCGCCAAGAACGACGAGGTCCCGCCCTTCACCCTGGACACGGCACAGGGCCCGCTGCTCGCCGCCCTGCGCTCGGCCCGCTCGCTGACCCGCTTCGGGCTGCTCGACTCGATGACCGAGATCCGGGAGTACGAGCGCCGCTTCGCACCGGGCGGCGGTTCCATCGAGCTGGACGCCGCCACCCGTTACAAGATCCTCGCGGCCTTCGACGGCTATCTGGAGACCCTGCCCGAGTCCAGCCTGACCCGCCCCGACTCGTACCGCGTGAAGGATGTCGTGGGACGGCGCGGCGTCGGTATCGGCTCCGCGGGGCTGCCCTCGTACAACATCCTGCTGGAGGGCAACAGCGACGCCCTGGAGAACGATGTCGTGATCTATATGAAGCAGGCGCAGACCCCGGCGGTCTCGCGGCATGTCACCGACCGGACCGTGCGGGAGTACTTCCAGCACGAGGGCCATCGCACGGTGATCTCGCAGCGGGCCCTCCAGGCCCATGCCGACCCGTGGCTCGGCTGGACCGAGCTGGACGGGACGGGGCAGCTGGTGGCGGAGGTCTCGCCGTACGCCGTGGATCTGGACTGGTCGGATCTGGACGACCCGCAGGAGATCGCGGCGGTCGTCGCCGACCTCGGCCGCGCGACGGCCACGATGCACGCGGCGGCGGACAACGAGAGCGGCCACTCGCTGGTGCCGTTCTCCACGGAACGCTCCATCGACGCGGCGATCGCGGCCGACGAGGAGGGCTTCGGCGCGCTGCTGGTGGACTTCGCGCACGCGTACGGGGCGCGGGCCAGGGCCGATCACCAGATCTTCGTCGACCTGTTCCGCAACGGCCGGCTGGCCTGAGACCGGCTGAGACCCGCCGTCCGCCTGGACGCTGGACGGACGGGACGGATCCTTAAGGACCGCTTACAGGGACGCATGGCACACTCGGCGACGATGGACATATCAGGGACGCGGCTCAGGGCGGCGCGGGCAGCACTGTTCACGGCACTGGTCGTGACACTGTCCGCGGGCTCGCACGTGCTGCTGTCCCGCGCCCCGCTGCCGCTGAGCGTCGTCGCCGCGCTCAGCGTCGTAGTGTTTCTGGTCGCCTACGCGGCGGCGGGCCGCGAGCGGGGCTTCTGGCGGATCGCGGCCCTGCTCGTCCCGCTCGAACTGGCCGCGGACACCGTCTTCACCAGCGGTCAGAACGTCTGTTACGGCCCGGCCGGCGGCCCCATCGCGGGGCCGCTGCGCTCGGTCGGCCTCGATGTCCTGTGCGGGGGAGCCTTCGGTACGCCGCTGCCCGGCGTGGTCTCCCCCGAGGGCACCCCGGCCGCCCTGCTGAACTCACCCGACCCGGCTCTGCCCTGGCTGCTGCTGGCCGCCCATGTCGCGATCGGGCTGCTCGCCGCGTTCTGGCTGCGGCACGGCGAGTCCGCGCTGTCCCGGCTGGTCCGGGCGGCGGGCGCCTGCGCCTTCCGCCCGCTGCTGATCGCCGTCGCGGCGGCGGGCACGGTCCGCCGGGCCGTACGGCGCGGGCCGCGCCCGGCGGGCCGCCCGCGGCCGTCCCGTACCCGCCTTCTCGTGCACTCCGTAGGACGGCGGGGGCCGCCGCGCCTCGCGCTCAGCTCTGTCTGAGCCACGCCCCGTCCCCCAGCAGCAGTTACGTCATCACACGGAGTGAATCATCATGAGCGCACGCAACAACCAGGCCAACAAGGCGGCGGCCCGCGAACGGCTGCGCGAGGAGCGCGAGCGGCAGGCGACGAAGGACAGGGTCCGCCGCCAGCTCGTCGTCCTCGGCTCGGCCGTCGTGGTCCTCGCGATAGCCGGCGGCGTGGGCTACGCCGTCGTCCAGTCCAACAAGCCCTCGCACTGGGAGGCGGTGAAGGACGAGACGTCCGTCGTCGCCCCGAAGAACACCGAGGGCACGAACGGTACGACCGTCGTCATCGGCAAGGCGGACGCCAAGAACACGCTGGAACTGTTCGAGGACTCCCGCTGCCCGGTCTGCGCGTCCTTCGAGCAGACGGTCGGCGAGACCGTCCAGAACGGCGTCGACTCCGGCGAGTTCAAGATCAAGTATGTCGGCGCGACCTTCATCGACAACTCCGACAACGGCACCGGCTCGAAGAACGCCCTGTCGGCGCTGGGCGCGGCGCTCAATGTGAGCCCCGAGGCGTTCCTCCAGTACAAGACCGCGCTCTACTCGACGAAGTTCCACCCCGAGGAGACCAACGACAAGTTCGCCAAGGACAGTTATCTGATCCAGGTGGCGGACTCGGTGAGCGCGCTCAAGGGCAACAAGGCGTTCCAGAAGAACGTCACGGACGGTACGTACGACGCCTGGGCGATGAAGATGTCCGCCGCCTTCGACAAGAGCGGGGTGAGCGGCACCCCGACGCTGAAGCTGGACGGCAAGAAGCTCACCGCCGAGGGCAGCGAGAACCCGCCCATGACGGTGGCGGAGTTCAACGCGGCGGTCACCCGGGCCCTCAAGGGCTGACGAGGAGAACCGCCCGGTCCGGACGGGGGGCAGCCCGTCCGCCGACCGGCACCCGGTCCTCGGCGCGACCTCGGAGCGGGCCCCGGCGCGACCTCAGAGCGAGTCGATGAAGGCGAGCCCGGTCCGCCAGGTCTCCTCGGCAGCCGCCTCGTCGTAGTCCGGCAGATCGGGGTCGGTGTAGAGATGCCCTGCCCCCGGGTAGCGGTAGATCTCCACATCGGCCCCGGCCTGCCGCATCTTCAAGTACCAGGCGGTCAGCCAGTCATGCGTCTCGAACGGGTCCGGATCCGCGACATGCAGTTGTACGGGCAGGTCGTCCACGGACGCGTTCTCCGCGATGTCGGACGTACCGTGCAACAGCAGCAGCCCGCGCGCCCTGCTGTCGCCGAGCGCCAGATTCTGCGCGATCGAGCCGCCGAGCGAGAAGCCCGCGTACACCAGACCGCGTTCCGAGTACGGCGCGGCGGCCAGCACCGCGCGGCGCAGCAGTTCGTCCTTGCCGATCTCGTCCTTCAGGGCCGTACCCTCCTCCACAGAGGTCGCGGTTCGGCCCTCGAAGAGGTCGGGCACGCGCACCTGGTGCCCGGCGGCACGCAGCCGGTCCGCCGCGGCGTGCACGGCCGGGCGCAGACCGTGGACGGAATGGAAGAGGATGATGTCCATCCGGCCATCCTGCCAGCCCGTATCGGAACCCGACGAGGGAGCCATGGAGAACGTACTGCGCCCACTTCTCGTGCTCGGCGGCTCGGTGCTGCTGACGCTCGCGCTCGGCTGGGCCGTCGATCTGGTGCTGCGCCGCGCGGACGGCCGGAACCCGGAGACCCCGCTGTGGGGGCTGCTGCGGCGCTGCCGACTGCCGCTCCAGGTGGTCCTGCTCACGGCCCTGCTGCGCGGTTCGTTCCGGCAGACCCGGTGGCGGATCATCGAGAACCATCACGACGGGATCGGCCGGGCGCTCTCGCTGGTGCTCATCGGCGCCGGTGCCTGGCTGGTGATACGGATCGTCTCGGCGGCGGTGGAGTCCACGTACGCCCGCTACGCGGCCTCGACCCGGGACGCGGCCCGGATCCGCCGGGTCCGTACGCAGGTGACGCTGATCATGCGGATCGTGACGGCGGTCGTCGCGGTGGTCGCGGCGGCGGCGATCCTGCTCACCTTCCCCGATATGCGGGCCATCGGCACCTCGATCCTGGCCTCCGCGGGCATCATCGGCATCGTCGCCGGTGTCGCCGCGCAGTCCACGCTCGGCAATCTCTTCGCGGGCTTCCAGATCGCGTTCGGGGACATGGTGCGGATCGGCGACACGGTGGTGGTGGACGGCGAGTGGGGCGTGGTCGAGGAGGTCACGCTCACCTTCCTCGCCGTACGGACCTGGGACGAGCGGCGCATCACGATGCCGGTGTCGTACTTCACCAGCAAGCCCTTCGAGAACTGGTCGCGCGGCGGGGTCCAGATGACCGGCACCGTCCTCTTCCAGCTGGATCACTCGGCCCCGATGGAGCCGATGCGCGAGAGGCTCCACGAGATCCTGCTGGCCTGCCCGGCCTGGGACGGCAGGGCCTGGAGTCTGGCGGTGACCGACACCGCCACCACCACGATGGAGGTGCGCGCCGTGGTCACGGCCAAGGACGCGGACGACATCTGGACGGTGCGCTGCGCGGTACGGGAGCAGCTGATCGTCTGGCTGGTGGAGAACCATCCGTACGCGCTGCCGAGGATCTCGACGGATCTCGCCCACGGGCTTCTCCCGCGCGGCCGGAGCCCGCTGGCCGCCGAGCGGACCGCACGGCCTGAACGGACCGAACGGACTGAACGCAACGAACGCGAGACGGGTGAGACGCGGGACCGCGGTGCGGACCACGAGAACACCGGGAACGGCCAGGACACCGAGGTCGACCAGGACACCGAGCGGCCCCGCACGAGCCGCGGCTGAGACCGCGCACGCGCTCAGCGCATGCTGCGTACGTCCAGATGGCGCAGGACGCGGTCCACGATCTCGGGGTTCGAGCCCGGCTCATTGCGGGCCGAGAGCACCTCGTGGCGGGCCGCCGACATCATCTCGCGCTGAATGCGCGAGACAGTCCTGAGGCGCTCCACTCGCTTGGTGACCCACTCACGCCGCTCGTCATCGATCAGATCGGGGCTGATCCGCACCCCGATGTCGCCCGCGCCGCGCAGGAGCCGCTCGCTGATCTCCTCCGGCAGATCCTCGACCTCCTCGATCTCCTTGAGCCGGCGCTTGGCCGCCTTGGCGGCGCGGATCGCGAGCGAGTGCTCCAGCTCGCGTTCCGCGTCCGTGTCCGCCCGTACGCCGAGCCTGCGCACCAGCCAGGGCAGGGTCAGACCCTGGATGACGAGGGTGGCCATGATGACCGCGAACGCGATGAAGATGATCTCCGCGCGACCGGGGAACGGCTCGCCGCTGTCGGTCTTCAGCGGGATCGCCAGCGCCAGGGCGACCGAGGCCACCCCGCGCATCCCGGCCCACCATATGACCACGGTCTCGCGCCAGCTGGTCGGGATCTCCTCGTCGTAGTCGCGGAGCTTGTGCATCCGCTTGGCCAGCCAGGTCGCCGGCAGCAGCCACAGCAGCCGTACGACCACGACGACCACGATGACCGCCGCGCCCCAGCCGAGCATCTCGGCCGCGTGGCCGCCGGTCGCGCCGAAGGCGTTGTGGAGCTCCAGCCCGATCAGACCGAAGGCGACGCCGGTCACCAGGGTGTCGACGATCTGCCAGAAGGAGTTGCCGGCCAGCCGCCCCATCACGTCGTCGGCGTCCGCCGTGTGCGTGGCCAGGAAGAGCGCGGTGGTCAGGACGGCGAGCACACCCGAGCCGTGCAGCTCCTCCGCCAGCACATAGCTGACGAACGGCACCAGCAGCGAGAGTCCGATCTGCAGCGTCGCGTCCCCGAGCAGCGACATCAGCTTGTTGGAGATCCAGCCGAGCGCGAGCCCCACCGCCACGGCGACCACCGCGGACAGGACGAGCGAACCGACCGCGCTCGGCCAGGAGAACGTTCCGCTGACGGCCGCGGCGATCGCCACGTGATAGAGCACGATCGCGGTGACATCGTTGAAGAGCCCCTCGCCCTCCAGGATCGAGACCAGCCGCCGGGGCAGTCCGAGAGAGCCCGCGACAGCGGTCGCGGCCACCGGATCGGGCGGGGCGACCAGCGCGCCGAGCGCGACCGCGGCGGCGATCGGCAGTCCGGGCACGATGGAGTTGGCCACCGCCGCGACGACCGCCGTCGTCACGAAGACCAGCGCGACCGCGAGCAGCAGGATAGGGCGCACATTCGCCGCGAACTGCCGCCAGGAGGTGCGCTGTACGGCGGCGTACAGCAGGGGTGGCAGCAGAAGCGGAAGGATAAAGTCCGGCGGCACCTGAACGTTCGGTACGAACGGCAGCAGCGCCAGGACGATCCCCGCCAGGGTCATCAGCACCGGCGGGGGCAGCCCCAGCCGCTCCCCGAGCGGCACCGTGACCACCGCGCCGAGCAACAGCACGAGCAGCAGCGCCAACTGGTCCACGTGAGGCCCTCCGGTGATCGAAAGCCTTACGGCAGACGTCGGTGATCAGGGGCTCCAGCCTGCCACGCACGCTGTCCGAATCCCCCCAGGGGGTGGCTGAAAGACGCCACGGAAGCGGCTCCGCCCGCTGAGGGAACAACCCGTCAGGAGAGCGTCCGCCGCATCGACCGGTGCGTGATGCCCGCGTCCTGGAATTCGGCGCCGTACGCCGCGTAACCCAGCCGCTCGTAGAAGCCCAGCGCGTGCGACTGCGCGTGCAGGTCCACCACCGTGAGGCCGCGTTCGCGGGCCGCGTCCTCGACGGCCCGTACCAGCGCCACGCCGATACGGAGGCCACGGGCCGACGCGACGACCGCCAGCCTTCCCAGCGAACCGACGGACGGGTCCCCGCCGGTCCGGTCGGCGGCCTCGGGCCCGTACAGCAGCCGCGCCGTGCCCAGCGGCGTCCCGTCCTCGCGGACCGCGAGCAACTGGAGCGCCCGCTCGTCACGGCCGTCGTACTCGATGTCCTCGGAGACCCGCTGCTCGACGACGAAGACCTCCTTGCGGACCGCGAAGCACGCCGCGACGTCCGCCGGTCCGGTCGCTATCCGCACCAGGAAGCCGGAGCCGGCCTCGCCCGCGGTCATCCGTTGCTCTCCGCTCTGACCTTGTCCAGCGCGCTCCGGAGATCGTCGGGGTAGCCGCTGGAGTACTCCACCCACCGCCCGTCCGACGGGTGCTCGAAGCCGAGCCGTACGGCGTGCAGCCACTGCCGCGTCAGCCCCAGCCGCTTGGCCAGCGTCGGATCGGCGCCGTAGGTCAGATCGCCCACGCAGGGGTGGCGGTGGGCGGACATGTGCACCCGGATCTGGTGCGTACGGCCCGTCTCCAGCTTGATGTCCAGCAGCGAGGCCGACCGGAACGCCTCGATCAGGTCGTAGTGCGTCACCGACGGCTTGCCCTCGGCGGTGACCGCCCACTTGTAGTCGTGGTTCGGATGGCGGCCGATGGGGGCGTCGATGGTCCCGCTCATCGGGTCCGGGTGGCCCTGCACCAGCGCGTGGTAGCGCTTGTCGACGACCCGCTCCTTGAACTGCGCCTTGAGCAGGGTGTACGCGCGCTCCGACTTGGCCACCACCATCAGCCCGGAGGTCCCGACGTCCAGCCGGTGCACGATGCCCTGCCGCTCGGCCGCCCCGGAGGTGGAGATGCGGTAGCCGGCGGCGGCCAGACCGCCGATGACGGTCGTACCGCTCCAGCCGGGGCTGGGATGCGCGGCGACACCGACCGGCTTGACGATCACCACGATGTCGTCGTCGTCGTGCACGATCTCCATGCCCTCGACGGGCTCGGCCACGATCTGCACCGGGACGGCGGCCAGCGGCATCTCGACCTCCAGCCAGGCCCCGCCGTTCACACGCTCGGACTTCCCGACGACGGCGCCGTCGACCTGGACCTTCCCGGAGGCGGCCAGCTCGGCCGCCTTCGTACGGGAGAACCCGAACATACGGGCGATAGCGGCGTCGACGCGCTCGCCCTCCAGGCCATCGGGCACGGGCAGCGTTCTGATCTCGGGAAAGCTCACCCGTCGAGTATGCCTTGTCAGTCCCGGTGGACGGTCCCGTCGGGGTCGAGGCCCCGGAACGACAGCAGCACGATGAGGATGCCGCCGCAGACGATCGCGGAGTCGGCGAGGTTGAAGACCGCGAAGTGCGCGGGCGCGATGAAGTCGACCACGGCGCCCTGGAAGACGCCGGGCGCACGGAAGATCCGGTCGGTGAGATTGCCCAGCGCGCCACCGAGCAGCAGACCCAGCGCGATCGCCCAGGGCAGGCTGTAGAGCTTGCGGGCCAGCCTGGCGATCACCACGATCACGGCCGCCGCGATACACGTGAAGATCACCGTGAACGCCTCGCCGATACCGAACGCTGCGCCCGGGTTCCTGATCGCCTCGAACTTCAGCAGATCGCCGATCACCTCGATCGGCTCGTGGTGCTCCAGCCTGGACACCACGAGCATCTTGCTGCTGAGGTCCAGCAGATAAGCCACCACGGCCACGGCGAAGAGGGCGACGATCTTGCGCTTCCCTCTGGGCTGCTCGGCGGCAGCCGCGGCCTCGTCGTCAACCTCCGGCGTACCGATGATGCGCTCCGCCTCTGCCACGTGAGTCCCTCAACCCTAGGTACCTGACTGAGGACGAGCGTACGGCACACGCGTACGCGTTCAGCCCCGACGTTCCTGCTTCTGCTTGTCCTCCACACAGAGCGTGGCTCGTGGAAACGCCTGCATCCTGGCCTTGCCGATCGGCTTTCCGCAGACCTCGCACAACCCGTACGTACCGGCGTCGAGCCGCTGGAGCGCCCGCTCGGTCTGCTCCAGCATCTCGCGGGCGTTGGCGGCGAGCGACATCTCGTGCTCGCGCGTGATGTTCTTCGTGCCGGTGTCCGCGTCGTCGTCACCGGCGCCGTCCCCGGAGTCCCGCATCAGCCCGGCCAGCGCGGTCTCGGACGAAGTGATCTCGGCGCGCAGTCTGGCCGACTCGCTCTCCAGCACGGCGCGGGCCGCCGCGACCTCCTCCGGCGTCCAGGGATCCTCGCCCGGCCGTACGGCCAGCTCCTCCGGGGGTGTGGCGGCGGCGCGCGCGGTGGGGACCGCCGTCGCGGCCCCCGATTCACGCCGGCCGGCCGCCGTACCCCCGCCGCCCGCGGTCTTCTTCGCTCCCACCGTGCTGGCTCCCGTCTGTTCCGCGGCCTGGGCCGCCCCCTCGGCCGCGGACGCGGCCTTCTTCGCGGTCTCACCGACGGCCGCCCGGCCGGGCACCGCCTTCTTGGCCGGTGCCCTCTTGGCCGCTTTCTTCGCCGCGGACTTCTTCGCCGGTGCTTTCCTGGCCGATGCCTTCTTGGCCGCTTTCTTCGCCGTGGCCTTCTTGGCCGGTGCTTTCTTGGCCGGTGCCTTCTTCGCCGTGGCCTTCGCCGTGGTCCTGGCCGCGCTCTCGGTCGCCGGTTCCGCCGCGGTCGTCTTCTTCGCGGCGGTCTTCTTCGCCACCATGGCCGCGGCCCCTTCACATAGGGTGATCTTGCTCGCGAATCGTGCTGGGACGATAAATCGACCCCAGCGCCGCGGCAACGGGGCACGCCGCCGGATCGACCCTCCCCACGTCGGTGAACAAGACCAGCCTGCCTCCGTTGTGCCCAGCTCGCCGCCCGGTAATCCGCCGGTGGGCCACCACCGAGCCGCCGCCGAGCCCACCAGGGCCGGTATAACCATTCGGGTCATACGTTCGGCCGTACGGCGCTCCCCGCGAAAACCGGTCGGCCGCGCCTCGCTCGGCCCCGTACACTGGGCCGAGCGAGAGGCGTGGATGGGGACGAGTAGCGTCGTACGCGGCCATGAGCGACCCGGGGACGGTGAGAGCCCGGGGGCAGAGCGCGATGTGAAGCATCACCCCGGAGCCGCCGGAAGAAAGCCCCGGTCCGACCGGAGCGAGTAGAACCGGCAGCGCGACCCCAATGAGGGGGCCGCGGGCGGCGCACGCCCGGGGCCAAGGAGGGTGGTACCGCGGGAGCACTGCTCTCGTCCCTCCGACGGAGATGCCGCAGTTCCGCCGGAGGAAGCGCCCCATGACACCAGTGACCCCGCCCCAGTACCGCCAGGTGCCCGCCCAGGTCGACCTGCCCGCGCTGGAACACGCCGTGCTCGATTTCTGGCGCGAGAGCAAGGTCTTCGACAAGAGCCTCGAACAGTCCGAGGGCCGCCCCGAGTGGGTCTTCTACGAGGGACCGCCCACCGCCAACGGCATGCCGGGCGCGCACCACATCGAAGCCCGTGTCTTCAAGGACGTCTTCCCGCGCTTCCGCACCATGCGCGGCTACCACGTCGCCCGCAAGGCCGGCTGGGACTGCCACGGCCTGCCCGTGGAGCTGGCCGTCGAGAAGGAGCTGGGCTTCACCGGCAAGAAGGACATCGAGGCGTACGGCATCGCGGAGTTCAACGCCAAGTGCCGCGAGTCCGTCACCCGCCACACCGACGCCTTCGCCGAGCTGACGACCCGCATGGGGTACTGGGTCGATCTGGACGACGCGTACCGCACGATGGACCCGGAGTACGTCGACTCCGTCTGGTGGTCGCTGAAGGAGATCTTCAACAAGGGCCTGCTGGTCCAGGACTACCGCGTCGCTCCCTGGTGTCCCCGCGACCAGACGGGCCTGTCCGACCATGAACTGGCGCAGGGGTACGAGACGATCGTCGACCCCTCGGTCTTCGTCCGCTTCCCGCTCACCTCGGGACCGCTCGCGGGCGAGGCGGCGCTGCTGGTCTGGACAACCACCCCCTGGACGCTGGTCTCGAACACCGCCGTCGCCGCGCACCCCGACGTCACCTACGTCGTCGCGACGAACGGCGAGGAGAAGCTCGTCGTCGCCCGCCCGCTGCTGGAGAAGGCGCTGGGCGAGGGGTGGGAGGCCACCGGCGAGTCGTTCACCGGCCGCGAGATGGAGCGCTGGACGTACGACCGCCCCTTCACGCTGATCGACTTCCCGGACGGGACCGAGGCGCACTACGTCGTCAACGCCGAGTACGTCACGACCGAGGACGGTACGGGTCTGGTCCACCAGTCCCCGGCCTTCGGCGAGGACGACCTCAAGGTCTGCCGCGCGTACGGCCTTCCGGTCGTGAACCCGGTCCGTCCCGACGGCACGTTCGAGGAGAGCGTCCCGCTGGTCGGCGGGGTCTTCTTCAAGAAGGCGGACGAAGCGCTGACCGAGGACCTGCGCGAGCGCGGGCTGCTGCTGCGCCATGTGCCCTACGAGCACAGCTACCCGCACTGCTGGCGCTGCCACACCGCGCTCCTCTACTACGCGCAGCCGTCCTGGTACATCCGTACGACGGCCATCAAGGACCGGCTGCTGGAGGAGAACGAGAAGACCAACTGGATTCCGGAGTCGGTCAAGCACGGCCGGTACGGGGACTGGCTGAACAACAACGTCGACTGGGCGCTGTCCCGTAACCGCTACTGGGGTACCCCGCTGCCGATCTGGCGCTGCGAGGACAACCATCTGACGTGCGTGGGCTCCCGCGCGGAGCTGAGCGAGCTGACGGGCACCGACCAGTCGGCGCTGGACCCGCACCGCCCGTTCATCGACGAGGTCACGTTCGGCTGCCCCACGGAGGGCTGTTCGCTGGAGGCCGTCCGGGTCCCCGAGGTCATCGACGCCTGGTACGACTCGGGTTCGATGCCGTTCGCGCAGTGGGGCTACCCGTACAAGAACAAGGACCTCTTCGAGAAGCGCTACCCGGCGCAGTTCATCTCGGAGGCGATCGACCAGACGCGCGGCTGGTTCTACACGCTGATGACCGTCGGCACGCTGGTTTTCGACAAGTCGTCGTACGAGAACGTGGTCTGCCTCGGCCACATCCTCGCCGAGGACGGCCGCAAGATGTCCAAGCACCTGGGCAACACCCTCCAACCGATCCCGCTGATGGATCAGCACGGCGCGGACGCGGTGCGCTGGTTCATGGCGGCCGGCGGCTCCCCGTGGGCGGCCCGACGGGTCGGCAACGGCACGATCCAGGAGGTCGTCCGCAAGACGCTCCTCACCTACTGGAACACCATCGCCTTCCAAGCCCTGTACGCGCGCACCTCCAACTGGGCGCCCAGCGAGGCCGATCCGGCGCCGGCCGACCGCCCGCTGCTCGACCGCTGGCTGCTGAGCGAGCTGCACGCGCTGGTCGACCAGACCACGCAGGCCATGGAGGCGTACGACACCCAGCGCACCGGCAAGCTGCTCTCGGCCTTCGTCGACGATCTCTCCAACTGGTACGTACGCCGCTCGCGCCGCCGCTTCTGGCAGGGCGACAAGGCGGCGCTGCGCACACTGCACGAGGTGGTCGACACGGTCACGCGGCTGATGGCCCCGCTGACCCCGTTCATCACCGAGCGGGTCTGGCAGGACATGATCGTGCCGGTGACGGCCGAGGCGGAGGAGTCGGTCCATCTGACCGGCTGGCCTCAGGCCGACCTCACGGCGATCGATCCGGTGCTCTCGCGGCAGATGACGCTGGTACGCAGGCTGGTCGAGCTGGGCCGCGCGACGCGCGCCGAGTCGGCCGTGAAGACCCGCCAGCCGCTGTCCCGCGCGCTGATCGCGGCGACGGGCTTCGAGGACCTCTCCCCCGAGCTGCGCGCCCAGATCACCGAGGAGCTGAACGTCTCCTCGCTGGCGACGCTCTCCGAGGTGGGCGGCTCGCTGGTCGACACCACGGCCAAGGCGAACTTCCGCGCGCTGGGCAAGCGCTTCGGCAAGGGCGTCCAGGCGGTGGCCAAGGCCGTCGCCGAGGCGGACGCGGCGGCCCTGTCCGCCGCCCTGCGCGACGGTACGGCCACGGTGACCGTGGACGGCGAGCCGATCGCGCTCGCCCCCGACGAGGTGATCATCACGGAGACCCCGCGCGAGGGCTGGTCGGTCGCCTCGGACTCCGGCGCGACGGTCGCCCTGGATCTGGAGATCACCCCGGAACTGCGCCTGGCGGGCCTGGCCCGTGACGCGATCCGCCTCATCCAGGAGGCCCGCAAGAACAGCGGTCTCGACGTGGCGGACCGCATCGCGGTGCGCTGGACGGCGTCGTCCCCGTCCACCACGGAGGCCCTGACGGCCCACGCCCCGCTGATCTCCGAGGAGGTCCTCGCGACGGACTTCGCCACGGGCGAAGCGGACGACGCGGAAGCGGACGACGCGTACGGCGCCCCCTTCACGGACGAGGGCCTGTCGCTCACGTTCCGGCTGCGCAAGATCTGACCCGCCTCCCCTCCCCTGGACGGCCCGGCCCCGGCATCCCCAGGCCGGGCCGTTCCCGGCTCAGTACGGACGCCGACGCCGCGAAGCCGCGCCGGCCACCGCGCCCGCCCACGGAAAGGGGCTGGGCCCGAGGTAAGAACCCCGGGCCCAGCCCCTCAGCCTGCCGACGGCTACGCGCTGGTCGCGCGCACGCCGCCCGTCAGTTGTCGTCCTCGTCGATCAGAAAGCCCCGCATCGGCGACGGTGCCTGCTGCATCGGCTGCGGCGCCTGCGGCCGCACCGGCGCCATCGGCTGGGTCATCGCCGGCGACATCTGCTGCTGACCGCCGTACGACGGACCGGGCGAGGGCGTGTGGCCCCCCATGGACCCACCCATGGATCCGCCCATGGACGGGTTGCCACCCATGCTGTGTCCCATCGCGCCCGCACCGGCCGGAGCCATGGACGGCGACGGCGGCAGCGAAGCGGTCGCCGGGGTCCGCGGCGGGGCCAGCGAGTCGTCGGCCTGGGTCTCCAGCTGACGCAGCTGGCTCTCCAGGTAGGACTTCAGCCGCGTACGGTACTCGCGCTCGAAGCCGCGCAGGTCCTCGACCTTGCGCTCCAGCGTCGCGCGCGCGGACTCGAGGGAGCCCATCGCCACGCGGTGCTTCTCCTGCGCGTCCCGCTCCAGGGCGTCCGCCTTGGCGCGCGCGTCCCGTTCCAGACCCTCGGCACGGCTGCGCGCCTCGCCGACGATCTTGTTGGCCTCGGAGCGCGCCTCGGCGATCGCCTGGTCGGCGGTCTGCTGGGCGAGCGAGAGGACCCGCGCGGCGCTGTCGCCGCCGGGGCCCTGACCGGGCTGCTGCATCCCCGGGCCGTGGCCGCCCATGGGGCCGCCCATCGGTCCACCCATGGGACCGCCCTGCTGCATGGGACCGCCCTGCATCGGACCGCCCTGGCCCATGGGGCCACCCTGCTGCATGGGACCGCCCTGCATCGGACCGCCCTGCTGCATGGGGCCGCCCTGCTGCATGGGGCCGCCCTGCATCGGGCCGGGGCCGTGCTGGCCCCGCGGGTCATGACCCTGCGGACCGGGGCCGTGGCCGTGCGCGCTCGGACCCGCGGGCAGCTGCGGAGCACCACCGGGCAGCTGGGGGGGACCCATCTGCGGGGGCTGCTGCTGCGGCGGCGGTCCGGATATGGCGGCGGGTACCGGGGCACCCGGCCGTTCCTGCTGTTCGGGAGGCTTCCGCATACCCTGCTGCTGTTGGTTCTGCGCGGCGGCACGCGTGGCGGCGGCCAGCTTGGCGCGCAGATCCTCGTTCTCGCGGAGCAGGCGGGTCAGTTCGGCCTCGACCTCGTCGAGAAAGGCATCGACCTCGTCCTCGTCGTAGCCTTCTCGGAGGCGGACGGTCGTGAACTGCTTGTTCCGCACGTCCTCAGGGGTCAACGGCATCTCTACTTCACCTCTACGTAGTCGTCGGCAGTCGGCAAGACCGTATCGTTCACATTCCCCTCGCCAGGTTGCTCACAAGCGAGATCAGGATGTAAACGATGATCATCAGAACGAAGAAGGACAGGTCGAGTGCCACGCCCCCGAGACGCAACGGCGGAATGAACCGCCGCAGAAGCTTGAGCGGTGGATCGGTGACAGTGTAGGTGGCCTCCAGAACGACCACCATCGCCTTGCCGGGCTGCCATGAGCGGGCGAACTGGAAGACGTAGTCCATGACCAACCGGAAAATAAGCACGATGAGGAAGCACATCAGCGCGATGTAAACCACCTGTAGTGCGACGCCCATCCCGCTGCTTCCCTCTCCCCTGGCTCACTGTGGTCCGGCCGCTCGCCGGGCCGTTCCCGCCGTGCGACCGGGTCGTTCCCGGTGCTGCTTCCTAGCTCTGGTTGAAGAACCCGCCCTCTGCGATGCGGGCCTTGTCCTCCGCCGTGACATCGACGTTAGCAGGAGACAGCAGGAACACCTTCTGGGTCACTCGCTCAATGCTGCCATGGAGACCGAAGACAAGTCCCGCGGCAAAGTCGACAAGTCGCTTCGCATCGGTGTCGTCCATCTCGGTCAAGTTCATGATCACTGGAGTGCCCTCGCGGAAGTGTTCCCCGATAGTACGGGCCTCGTTGTAGGTCCTCGGGTGCAGTGTGGTGATGCGGTAGGGCTCCCGCTCGGACACGACCTTGGGCATGATCACCGGTGCGTTCTTCTCCAGGCTCGGACGTTCAGGTGTGATGGACGCCACGGGGGCGATTCGGGCGGGACGTCCACTTTCTACCGCTAGCGACACCGGCTCGCGCTCACGCTGCGCGGGCGGCTGAGGCACCCGCACCGGCTCTTCCCGCTCCTGCTGACGCACGGGCTGGTGACGCCGGTGTTCCCGTTCGGGCTCCGGCTCGGGTTCGAAATCATCGTCGGGGTCGAAGCCCCGGCCGTCGTACCCATCGTCCTCCACGAGGCCGAGGTAGACCGCCATCTTGCGCATCGCGCCGGCCATGCTCTGAGTCCTCCGCTCTGTGGTGGATCGGCCTCGTCACCAAGTGCCCGCGATCCACTAGGTCTGTCCGCTTTTTGGCGAAATGACCATATTTTCTGCTGTGGTCCGACTTGCTTCGCGACGTTACCCGAGGCTGGGTCGGACTCCGAGTACCGCCGTACCGACGCGTACATGTGTCGCACCGGCCTTCACGGCATCCTCAAGGTCCGCACTCATCCCTGCTGAGACCATGTTCGCAGCCGGATGGTCCGCGCGCAGGCGTGATGAGAATTCCAGCAGCCGCTCGAACGCCGCCTGTTGCCGTCCCGCGTACGGTCCGGCGAGCGGCGCCACGGTCATCAGACCGCCGAGCCGCAGTCCTGGTGCACCGGCCACCACTGTGGCCAACTCCTCAATTCCGTCGGGTGCCGTGCCGCCCCGCGCACCGCGTTCGCCGGATTCGGCGTCGAGGGCGACCTGAATCAGACAGGTCAGCTCACGCTCCGCGCGCACCGCCGCGGCGGAGAGCGCGGAAACGAGCTTGATCCGGTCGACAGACTGCACGACTTCGGCGTAACTGGCTACGGAACGGGCCTTGTTCGTCTGCAATTGACCAACAAAGTGCCAGGTCAGCGACAAATCCGCGCAGGCGGCGGCCTTGGGTGCGGCATCCTGATCACGGTTCTCGGCGACGTGCCGTACGCCGAGTTCATGGAGCAGCCGGACATCGCCGGCGGGGTAGGTCTTGGTGACCACGATCAGGGTCACCTCGTCCCGCGCGCGCCCGGCCGCGGCGCAGGCGGAGGAGATACGTTCCTCCACCATCGCCAGATTCGCGGCGAGTTCGGTCTTCCGGTCCTTCATGTGCTTATCAGTCCAGCCAGACATAGCCGGCGAGCCGTCCGGTGGTGCGGTCGCGGCGATACGAATAGTGGTCGTCCGACTCCAGTGTGCAGACCGCCGAGCGCTGCCGGTCCCTGACCCCGAGCGCGTCGAGCTGTGCGTGGACCCCGGCGACGACATCCACGGCCGGGGTGGACCAGCTGGTCTCGGAGCGGGCTTCCGGTACGACGGCGGCGACCTCGTCCCGCATCCGCGCCGGGACTTCGTAGCAGCGTCCGCAGACGGCCGGTCCGGTACGGGCGGTGATCCGGGACGGTTCCGCGCCGAGTGTGATCATCGCCTCGACGGCGGCCGGTACGATCCCGGCGACCAGACCGGGACGGCCCGCGTGGGCGGCGGCCACGATCCCGGCGACCGGGTCGGCCAGCAACAGCGGAACGCAGTCCGCGGTGAGTACGGCGAGTGCCAGTCCGCGCCGTAGCGTGACGATCGCGTCGACGGCCGGGGTGTCCGCGCTCGTCCACGGCCCTTCGACGACGGCCACATCACGGCCGTGCACCTGGTTCATCCAGACGACCCGCGCGGGGTCGAGCGCCAGGGACTTCGCGGCGAGTTCACGGTTGGCGCGTACGGCTCCGGGGTCGTCGCCGACCGCGCCGCCGAGGTTGAGCTGATCGTACGGAACGGCGCTCACCCCGCCCCACCGGTCGGTGAAGGCGAAGTGCGCGCCGCTCCGTGGTTCGTGCTGTCGTATCACTTCAAGAAGTCCGGGACATCCAGTTCCTCGGCCTGGCTGTCCTGGTAGGGACGGGCCGGGGGAACCTGCGGCGGGTTCACCGGGGAGAGCGGCTTCTCGTTGACCGGGGGAACAGACTCGGACTTGACCGGGCGGTCCTCACGCGGCGGTACGGTGCCCAGTCCGCCCGAGGACCGGACGGTGTCCGAGGACCGGGAGGGCGCCGGCTGCTCGTCGCGCTTCGCGGAGCCCGCGCCGAGTACGGTCTCGCGCCGGGTCGGCGGCTGTCCGCCGTCGAAGCCGGCCGCGATCACGGTGACCCGTACCTCGTCGCCCAGGGCGTCGTCAATGACGGCGCCGAAGATGATGTTGGCCTCGGGATGGGCGGCCTCGCTGACCAGTTGCGCCGCCTCGTTGATCTCGAAGAGACCGAGGTCGGAACCGCCGGAGATGGAGAGCAGGACGCCGCGGGCGCCGTCGATGGACGCTTCGAGGAGCGGCGAGGAGATCGCCATCTCGGCGGCGGCCACCGCGCGGTCGTCGCCGCGGGCCGAGCCGATACCCATGAGCGCGGAGCCCGCCTCGGACATCACGGACTTGACGTCGGCGAAGTCGAGGTTGATCAGGCCGGGGGTGGTGATGAGGTCGGTGATGCCCTGGACACCCGACAGCAGCACCTGGTCCGCGGACTTGAACGCGTCGAGGACGCTGACCTGGCGGTCCGAGATGGACAGCAGCCGGTCGTTGGGGATGACGATGAGGGTGTCGACCTCTTCACGGAGTTCGGCGATGCCGTCCTCCGCCTGGTTCGCGCGGCGGCGGCCCTCGAAGGTGAACGGGCGGGTGACCACGCCGATCGTGAGGGCGCCGAGCGAGCGGGCGATGTTGGCGACGACGGGCGCGCCGCCGGTGCCGGTGCCGCCGCCCTCGCCGGCGGTGACGAAGACCATGTCGGCCCCCTTGAGGACCTCCTCGATCTCCTCGCGGTGGTCCTCTGCCGCCTTGCGGCCGACTGCCGGGTTGGCTCCGGCGCCGAGGCCCCGGGTGAGTTCGCGGCCGACGTCGAGCTTGACGTCGGCGTCGCTCATCAACAGGGCTTGTGCGTCGGTGTTGATCGCGATGAACTCGACGCCCTTGAGGCCGACCTCGATCATTCGGTTGATGGCATTGACACCACCGCCGCCGACACCGATGACCTTGATGACTGCGAGGTAGTTCTGCGGTGCTGCCACGTCGAAGGCCTCTCGCCTCGAGTTACGTGTCGTCGCTTCGCTGATGTGGCGCCGCGACGACTGATGCCGATGGGACGGTCCGAAACGCCGACCCAAACCCTCACGTTGAAGTTCAGGGTTACCAGTGTGTCCGCTTCTTGGACTCTTCCGAACAGGACACTAAGTCGACAAGTGGCGGACGTTCAACGAACACGCCGAACCTCCCGTTTTTCTTTTCACCCTATGTGATCACCCATAGCGCTGACCAACCAGGGTGCTGGCCAGCACATATGCCCGTCAACTCCCCGACGCCGCAGGCGCGGTGGGTGCGCTCACATCGAAGTGCCCCGCCCTGGGGACGGCTTTCATGAGAGCGGTGAGCGCACGCGCCTTGGCCGTACCGTCCTCTCCGCTTCCCCACATCACCGTACGGCCGTCGGTCAGCTCCACGGAGATCGAGTCGTACGAACGGACCCGTACGACCTTGATGTCCCCGGCCACTTTCCCCGGCAGTTCGGCGCGGACCCGTACCGCTTCGCGCATCAGCCGCTCCGTTCCGAAGCGTTGTGTTCCGGCGGACCGCTCCACCGTCAATTCGAGGAGGGGGACATCCTTGGGGGCCTTCTCCACGGTGGCGAAACGCACGCCCCCGGCGTCCACTTCGATGAACTTTGCTCCCTTTTTAAGAAGCAGCGCGGGCTTTCGCTCGATCACTTTCAGCCCGATGCCGTTCGGCCATGAACGGACCACCTCGACCGAATCGATACGGGGCAGCTTCCGGCGCAGCCGCGCCTCAATCCCGTCCGTGTCGACGGAAATCAGCGGAGCCCCGACCGGCACCGCGGCCGCGGCCTCGACCTCGGCGCGGGTGAGCATATCGGTGCCCGAGGCCCTCACCTTCTCGACCCGCATCCACGAGGAGCCGTACAGCGCCCAGATCCCGCCCGCGATCAGCACGACCGCGGCGATGAGCGCGATCAGCACACGGGAAGAGAGACGGAGGCGGGGGAGCCCGAACCGGCGGCCCGGCGGCCCCTCGTCGGGGCGGCCGGACTCCGACCGCGGTCGGGCACCACGCTCTGCGATCGTCGGTCCGGCCACGCTCCCCTGCCTCCCTGCGCCGCTACGCCCGACGGCGTGCGGCGATCGCCTCGTACACCATTCCTACGAGCAGATCATCGGCGTCCCGGCGGCCGAACTCGGAGGCCGCGCGGGACATCTCGTACAGCCGGTGCGGATCGGCGAGCACCGGGAGCACATGGCTCTGGACCCACTCGGGGGTCAGTTCGGCGTCGTCGACCAGCAGTCCACCGCCGGCCTTCACCACCGGCTGGGCGTTGAGCCGCTGTTCACCGTTGCCGATCGGCAGCGGTACGTAGGCGGCCGGCAGTCCGACGGCGGAGAGTTCGGCGACGGTCATCGCGCCCGCGCGGCAGAGCATCATGTCGGCCGCGGCGTACGCGAGGTCCATCCGGTCCACATACGGTACCGGGATATAGGGCGGCATTCCGGGCATGTTGTCCACGCGCGGCATTTCATTCTTCGGACCGACCGCGTGCAGGATCTGGATTCCGGAGCGCTGGAGCACCGGAGCGATCTGCTGAATCACCTCGTTGAGCCGGCGCGCGCCCTGGGAGCCGCCGGAGACGAGCAGCGTCGGCAGATTGGGGTCGAGGCCGAACGCCGCGCGCGCCTCGGGGCGTACGCGGGCCCGGTCGAGGGTCGCGATGGTGCGGCGCAGCGGGATGCCGATGTACCGGGCACCGCGCAGCTTGCTGTCCGGGGTGGAGACGGCCACACCGGCCGCGTACCGCGAGCCGATCTTGTTGGCCAGTCCGGGCCTGGCGTTGGCCTCATGGACGATGATCGGCACCCCGAGCCGTTTCGCGGCCAGATAGCCGGGCAGCGCGACATAGCCGCCGAAGCCCACCACGCAGTCCGCCTTGGTGCGCTCCAGGATCTGCTCGGCGGCCTTGATCGTGCCGCGCAGCCGCCCGGGGACGGTGATCAGTTCGGGCGTGGGTCTGCGCGGCAGCGGTACGGCGGGGATCAGGCCCAGCTCGTACCCCCGCTCCGGTACGAGCCTGGTCTCCAGTCCGCGCTCCGTGCCGAGGGCCGTGATCCCCACGGTGGGGTCCTGCCTGCGCAGGGCGTCCGCGAGGGCGAGCGCGGGCTCGATGTGGCCGGCGGTCCCCCCACCGGCGAGTACGACATGCACCGAAATTCACCGCTCTCCGGACGGACGCTTCTTGACGCGCCGTCTCATCGTCTTCCATCTCACCCCGGGCCGTCGCATGGCCAGGGCCGCTTTCGCGGCGGGATCCTCTCGCGCGAACGCGATCAGCAGCCCGATAGCGAACATGGTCGGCAGCAGGGCCGACCCTCCGTAGGAGAACAGCGGGAGCGGGACTCCGGCGATCGGCAGCAGGCCGAGCACCGCACCAATGTTGATCACGGCCTGCACCGTGACCCAGGTGGTCACACCTCCCGCGGCGTACCTCACGAAGGGATCCTCCGTGCGTCCGGCCACGCGGATACCCGCATAGCCTAGAGCCGCGAACAGTGCGAGTACCGACAGCGTCCCCGCCAGACCCAGTTCCTCCCCGGTGATGGCGAAAATGAAGTCGGTGTGCGGTTCGGGCAGTTGACCCCACTTTTCCACACTCGCGCCGAGGCCGGAACCGAACCATCCGCCGGAGGCCAGCGCGTAGATCCCGTGGACCGCCTGCCAGCACTCCCCGGCCGGGCCCAGATCGATCGCGCCGATGCAGGAGAACCGCGACAGCCGGTTCTCGCTGGTCTTGATCAGCGCGAAGCCGATCAGCCCGGCGACGGCCAGCACAGCGGCGAAGAGCCGGGTGGGGGCGCCTGCCAGCCAGAGCAGTCCGAAGAGGATCGCCGTGAGAATGATCGCGGTGCCCATGTCTCCGCCGAGCATGATCAGTCCGAGCAGGAGCAGGGCGACCGGGACGAACGGCACCAGCAGATGTTTCCACTGGGTCAGCAGCCGCTTGTCCTGTTTACGGGCGAGCAGATCGGCGCCCCAGAGGATCAGCGCCAGTTTGCCGAACTCGCTGGGCTGGAGCTGGAACGGACCGCCCAGATAGATCCAGTTCTGGTTGCCGTTGACGGACCGCCCTATCCCCGGGATCTGGACGAGCACCATCAGGAAGACCGTGCCGACCAGCAGCGGGTACGAGAGCGCCCGGTTGAGCTTGATCGGCATCCGGGAGGCGAGCAGCAGCAGGCCGGTGCCGAGGACCACCGCGAGGAACTGCTTGCGGAAGAAGTACGTGGCGGGCAGCGACAGCTGCAGCGCGTAGATCATCGACGCGGAGTACACCATCACCAGACCGAGCACGGTGATCAGCAGACCGCTGCCGAGGATCAGGTAGTACGCGGTGAGCGGCCGGTCCCAGGCGCGCCGCGTCCGCTCGCAGAAGCGCCGGGGGCCGCCGCCGCGCGGTCGCCGGGGGGCGCGGCTCCTGCCGCCCCCGCGCCGGGCGGCGGGCCTACGGCGTACGGCGGATCCGGCGGACCGGCCGCGCAGCACGAGCCCTGCCGGGCGCTCCGCGCGGGCGTCCGCACCGGCGTGCGCGCTCTCCTCCGGGGTGTCCACGCCACCTGGCGCCCCCGCGAGAGCGGGAGCGCCCGGAGACGCGCCCAGGAAGCCCCAGCCGCGCCGGACAGGCCCCGGCGCGGGCCGCGGATCTCGGTCCGCGGTGTCGTCGGCCGGCATCGTCGCTGTCCCCTCCAGTCGTGCCTGGCGCGGCTGGCGCGGGTGGTCAGTGGGCTGCGGCCTGCTGCTGCGACACCGGGTCAGGCGTGCTCGGCTGCGAGGGCGTGTACCGCGTCCGCGAACGCCTCGCCCCGCTTGTTGTAGTTGACGAACATGTCCATCGAGGCACAGGCCGGGGCCATCAGTACCGTGTCCCCCGGCTGCGCGAGCCGTGCCGCTTCGCGGACCGCGGCCGACATCGCCCCAGTGTCGGTCCGGTCGAGGTCCACGACCGGGACTTCGGGGGCGTGTCGCGCGAGGGCTTCCCGGATGAGCGCGCGGTCCCTGCCGATCAGGACCACACCGCGCAGCCGCTTCGCGGACGCCGTGACGAGTTCGTCGAAGGTCGCGCCCTTGGCCAGACCGCCCGCGATCCAGACGATCGGGTCGTACGCCGCGAGCGACGCCTCGGCGGCATGAGTGTTGGTGGCCTTGGAGTCGTCGATGTACGTGACGCCGGCGACCTCCGCGACGCGCTCGATCCGGTGCGGGTCGGGGTGGAAGGCGCGCAGCCCGTCACGTACGGCGGCCGGCTCGACACCGTACGCGCGCGCCAGCGCGGCGGCCGCGAGCGCGTTGGCGATGTTGTGCGGGACGGGCGGGTTGACGTCGGAGACGTGGGCGAGCTCCTGGGCCTGCTCGCGCCGGTTCTCGACGAAGGCGCGGTCGACCAGGATGCCGTCCACGACACCGAGTTGGGACGGTCCCGGAGTGCCGAGGGTGAAGCCGATCGCACGGCAGCCCTCCTCGACGTCGGCCGCGCGCACCAGGTCCTCGGTGGCCGGATCGGCCACGTTGTAGACGCAGGCGACGCTGTTGCCCTCGTAGATCCGGCCCTTGTCGGCGGCGTACGCCGCCATGGAGCCGTGCCAGTCCAAATGGTCGGGCGCGAGGTTGAGCACGGCGCCGGAGTGGGCGCGCGGACTAGGCGCCCAGTGCAGCTGATAGCTGGACAGCTCGACGGCGAGTACGTCGTACGTCTCCTCGCCGGTGACCGCGTCCAGCAGCGAGACGCCGATATTGCCGACGGCGGCCGTACGCAGCCCCGCGGCGGCCAGGATCGAGGCGAGCATCCTGACGGTCGTCGTCTTGCCGTTGGTGCCGGTGACGGCGAGCCAGGGGGCCGCGCCGGGTCCGCGCAGCCGCCAGGCCAGCTCGACATCGCCCCAGATCTCCACCCCGGCCGCCTCGGCGGCCAGGAAGAGCGGCTTGTCCGGCTTCCAGCCGGGGGCCGTGACGACGAGTTCGGTGGCCTCGGGCAGGGTCGCCCCGTCGCCGAGGCGGACCGTGACGCCCAGCTTCTCCAGCTCGGCGGCCTGGGCGCGGGCCCGCTCGTCGTCGCCGTCATTGACGACGGTGACCTCCGCGCCGAGTCCGCGCAGTACCCGGGCCGCCGGGATCCCGGAGACCCCGAGACCCGCGACGGTGACCCGCTTGCCCTGCCAGTTCACTTCTCGGCCGCCCAGCCCGCGTAGAAGAGCCCCAGACCCACAATGACGCACATACCCTGGATGATCCAGAAGCGGACCACCACAAGGACTTCGGACCACCCCTTGAGTTCGAAGTGGTGCTGGAGTGGCGCCATCCGGAAAACGCGCTTGCCGGTCATCTTGAACGAACCGACCTGGATGACCACGGACATGGTGATCATCACGAAGAGGCCGCCGAGGATGGCCATCAGGAACTCCGTACGGGAGCAGATCGCCAGACCGGCGAGCGCGCCGCCGAGCGCGAGCGAGCCGGTGTCCCCCATGAAGATCTTGGCCGGTGAGGTGTTCCACCACAGGAAGCCGAAGCAGGAGCCCATCAGCGCCGAGGCGACGACCGCGAGGTCCAGCGGATCCCGTACCTCGAAACAGGCGTTGGGGTTGGTCAGGGTCGTCGCGTTGGCACAGGACTCCTGGAACTGCCACAGACCGATGAAGGTGTACGCGCCGAAGACCATCACCGAGGCGCCGGTGGCGAGACCGTCGAGACCGTCCGTCAGGTTCACACCGTTGGACATCGCGAGAATCATGAACAGCGCCCAGACCACGAACAGCACCGGGCCGATCGACCAGCCGAAGTCCGTGACGAACGACAGCTTGGTTGAGGCGGGGGTGTTGCCGCGGTAGTCGGCGAACTGGAGCGACAGCACCGCGAAGGCGATACCGACGATCAGCTGGCCGGCCATCTTCGCCTTGGCCCGCAGGCCCAGCGACCGCTGCTTCACGATCTTGATGTAGTCGTCGAGGAATCCGACGAGCCCCATCCCGGCCATCAGGAACAGCACCAGCACACCCGAGAAGGTCGGGTCCTCGCCGGTGATCACCTTCGCCAGGGCGTAGGCGATGAGCGTGGCCAGGATGAAGGCGATGCCGCCCATGGTGGGCGTGCCCTTCTTGCTGCCGTGCGTGCGCGGGCCGTCGTCCCGGATGAACTGCCCGTATCCCTTGCGGGCCAGGAGCTTGATCAGCAGCGGGGTGCCGATCAGGGTCAGGAAGAGCCCGATGGCTCCCGCGAAGAGGATCTGCCTCATCGGCCGGCGACCTCGCCCTCGGTGGCGTTCTCGACCAGTGCCAGGGCGACCCGCTCAAGACCTGCTGACCTCGAAGCCTTCACCAGCACGACGTCTCCCGGACGCAGTTCACTGCGCAACAGGTCGACCGCCGCCTGCGCGTCGGACACGTGCACCGACTCCTCACCCCACGAACCCTCGTTGTAAGCGCCCAGTTGCAGCCAGGACGCTTCCCTGCCCCCGACTGCCACGAGCTTGCTGACGTTGAGCCGGACGGCGAGCCGTCCGACCGCGTCGTGCTCGGCGAGCGATTCGTCACCCAACTCGGCCATCGGGCCGAGCACCGCCCACGTACGGCCCCCCGTGGCCCGTGAGGCACCACCCATGGCGACCAGCGCGCGGAGCGCCGCTCTCATGGATTCGGGGTTCGCGTTGTAGGCGTCGTTGACGATCGTCACGCCGTCCGCGCGCTCGGTGACCTCCATACGCCAGCGGGAGAGGGTTCCCGCCTCGGAGAGCGCCACGGCGATCTCGTCGACGGACATGCCCAACTCATGGGCGACGGCGGCCGCGGCGAGCGCGTTCGACACGTGGTGCTCACCGTACAGCCGCAGCGTCACGTCGCTGCACCCGGAGGGTGTTCGAAGCCGGAAAGCGGGCTGTCCGGTCTCGGTGAGGCGGACGTTCTCTGCCCGTACGTCTGCTTCGTCGGACTCTCCGAACAGGACGGTACGGGCCTTGGTGCGGGTGACCATCGCGCGGACGAGCGGATCGTCGGCGTTGAGCACCGCCACCCCGCCCTCGGCCGCGGACGGCAGGGACTCGACCAGTTCCCCCTTGGCCTGGGCGATCTGCTCCCGGCCGCCGAACTCGCCGATGTGGGCGGTGCCGACGTTCAGTACGAGGCCGATCCGGGGCGGGACGAGTCCGGTGAGGTAGCGGATGTCGCCGATGTAGCGCGCGCCCATTTCGAGGACGAGATAGCGGGTGTCCTCGACGGCCCGCAGGGCGGTCACCGGCAGGCCGATCTCGTTGTTGAGATTGCCCTCCGGCCAGACCGTGGGCGCGCTGCGCTGGAGCAACTGTGCGATGAGATCCTTGGTGCTGGTCTTGCCGGCCGAGCCGGTCAGCGCGACGGCGGTGGCACCGAGGCGCTCCACGACGGTGCGGGCGAGGGCGCCGAGGGCGCGTACGACGTCGTCCACGACGATCGCGGGCACACCGACGGGGCGGGTGGCCAGTACGGCCACCGCGCCCGCCTCGACGGCACGCCGCGCGTAGTCGTGGCCGTCGACGCGCTCTCCGGCGAAGGCGGCGAACAGGCTGCCGGTCTCCACCGCGCGGGAGTCGTAGACGACGGATCCGGTGACACGGACGGCCGGATCCGGTATGTCGTGCGGCTGCCCGCCGACGATGGCGGCGATCTCGGCGAGAGAGAGGGCGATCACTGGGTCATCCCTGACTGTTGTTCTCGTGATGGTGCTCGTGGCCGGGCTCGCGGCCCGGCTCGTGGCCCGGCTCGTGGCGGAGGGAGCGCTCGATGGCCTCACGCAGGACCTGACGGTCGTCGAAGGCGCGTACCACCCCGGCGATGTCCTGGCCCTGCTCATGGCCCTTGCCCGCGACGAGTACGGTGTCGTCGTCCTGGGCCAGGGCCACCGCGGCGGCGATGGCAGAGGCACGGTCCGCGTCGACCAGGACATCCCCGCGCTCATGGACCGGCACCTCGGCGGCGCCCGCGAGCATCGTGGCGAGGATCGCGAGCGGGTCCTCGCCACGCGGGTTGTCGGAGGTCAGTACGGCGGTGTCGGCCAGCCGCGCCGCCGCCGCGCCCATCGGGCCGCGTTTGGTCTTGTCGCGGTCGCCGCCGCAGCCGAGGACGATGTGCACCTTGCCCTTGGTGACCTTGCGCAGGGAGCGCAGGACCGATTCGACGGCGTCCGTCTTGTGGGCGTAGTCGACGACGGCGAGATACGGCTGACCGGCGTCCACCCGCTCCAGCCGCCCCGGCACTCCGGGGACCGCCGCGATGCCCTCGGCGGCGGTGTGCGGGTCGATCCCGGCGACGGCGAGGGTGACGACCGCGGCCAGGGTGTTGGCGACATTGAACGGTCCCGGCAGCGGCGCCTCGGCCCGGACCCGCTCCCCCCCGGGGCCGATCGCGGTGAAGGTGGAGCCGTGCGAGCCGAGCACGACATCCTCGGCGTGCCAGTCGGCGTCCGGGTGGCCCTCCGCGGAGAAGGTGGTGACGGGGACGGTCGCCTCCGCGACGAGCCGGCGGCCGTACTCGTCGTCGAAGTTCACGACGCCGGTCCTGCTGCGCTCCGGGGTGAAGAGCCGCGCCTTCGCCTGGAAGTAGTCCTCCATTCCGGAGTGGAACTCCATGTGCTCCGGGCTGAGGTTGTTGAAGACGGCGACATCGAACAGACAGCCGTCGACCCGCCCGAGCACCAGGGCGTGGCTGGAGACCTCCATGGCGACCGATTCGACGCCCCGCTCGCGCATGACGGCGAAGAGGGCCTGGAGATCGGTGGCCTCGGGGGTGGTGCGCTCCGACTTGACGCGCTTGTCGCCGATGCGCATCTCGACGGTGCCGATGAGGCCGGTGCGGTGTCCGGCGCCGCGCAGTCCGCCCTCGATGAGATACGCGGTGGTGGTCTTGCCGGAGGTGCCGGTGATCCCGATCTGGAGCAGATCCCTGCCCGGGTGTCCGTAGATCTCGGCGGCGAGCTGCCCCATGCGGCCCCGCGGGTCCGGGACGACCAGGACGGGCAGGCCGGTGGTCGCGGCGCGCTCGGCGCCCGCCGGGTCCGTCAGGATCGCGGCGGCCCCGAGGTCGGCGGCCTGGGCGGCGAAGTCGGCGCCGTGGAAACGGGCGCCGGGCAGGGCCGCGTACACGTCCCCCGGGCGCACGGCCCGTGAGTCGTGGGTGATGCCGGTCGCCTCCCCGGAGCCCCTCACCTCCCCCGGGTCCGGTGCCTCGGCGCCCAGCCGGGCCGCCAGCTCCGCGAGGGAGGTCGGGCGTACCCGGTCCGGTCGGGGCGTCCCCGGATGGTTCACAGGGGCGTCCTTCGGGGTGGTTCGGTACTGATCAGCTTGTGGCACGGCGGTGAGCGTACCGGGCTCCGCGGGCCGCGAGCCACGTGAGGGGGACTGGTGCGCGGGGGGTTCCGGGTGGTTCCCGGAATCGGGGGTGATGGTTGTCACTGGGGCTTTCCCTGGGGTCACTCGCCGGGTTTGAAGGTGACCGGCAGCCGGGCGGGTTTACTGCCGGTCGGTTCGACCTGCAGGGTCTTGAGAGCGAACTCCATGACCTTCTTGTAGATGGGGCCGCAGATCTGTCCGCCGAAGTAGCTGCCCTTGGTGGGGTTCTGGATGGCGCAGTAGACGGTGATCTGCGGGTCGTCGGCGGGCGCGAAGCCGGCGAAGGAGGCGGTGTAGCCCTTGTAGACGCCGAGCTTCGGGTCGACCCGGTTGGCCGTACCCGTCTTGCCCGCGACGCGGTAGCCGGGGATGGCGGCCTTGGTGCCGGTGCCCTCCTCGTCGCCGACGACCGACTCCAGCATGGTGGCGACCGTCTTGGCGGTCTCCTCGCTCACCACGCGGGTCTTCTTGGGCGCGGGGGCGGCGGTGAACCGGCCGTCGGGGCCCTGCGTGCCGCGGATCAGGGTGGGCTCGATCCGTACGCCGCCGTTGGCGATGGTCGAGTAGACCGAGGCGGCCTGCATCGCGTTGAGGGAGAGGCCCTGGCCGAAGGGGATCGTGTACTGCTGCGAGGTGGACCAGTCCTGCGGCTCGGCCAGGATGCCCTGGGTCTCGCCGGGGTAGCCGAGACCGGTGGGCCGGCCGATGCCGAACTTGCTCAGATACGAGTGGAGGACCTTGTTGGCCTCGGGCTGTGTCCTGCCGAGCTGGCCGGTCGCCAGGATGGTGCCGATGTTGCTGGATTTGGCGAGGACTCCGTTGAGGGTCAGGTTCCAGGTGGGGTGGTCGATGTCGTCCTTGAAGAGCCGGTCCCCGCGGTGCAGCCGGTTCGGGACGACCACATGGGTGCCGGGGGTGGCGACCTTCTCCTCCAGTACGGCGGCCATCGACATGACCTTGCTGGTGGAGCCGGGCTCGTACACGTCCTGGAGGGCCGCGTTGCCCAGGGCGGCGGCGTCGGCCGCGGAGACTTCGTTGGGATTGAAGCCCGGGGCGTTGGCCATGGCGAGCACCTCGCCCGTCCTGGTGTTCTGGACCACCACATAGCCGCGGTCGGCCGCGGACTCCCTCACCTGGTCGGTGATGGCCTGCTGGGCGGCCCACTGGATGTCCCGGTCGATGGTCAGCTCGATGTCGGAGCCGGGCACGGCGGGGGTCTCGTGGGAGGTGGCGGTGGGGACGCGGCGGCCTCCCGACTGGGCGTAGGAGACCTTTCCGTCCTCGCCGGCCAGTTGCTTGTCCAGCATGGATTCGACACCGCCCGCGCCGCGGCCCGCGGCGTTGACGTACCCCAGTATCCCGGCGGCGAGATCGCCGTTGGGGTACACACGCTTGCTGCTGGCCTCCTGGAGGACGCCCGACAGCACGCTGACGGTGGCCGCGCCCGCGGCCTTGCCCTTGCCGGCCTTGCTCGCCTTGCTCGCCTTCTCGGCGAGAACGCTCTTGAGGTCCTTGATCTGGTTCCAGACCTGCGGGGTCTGGCGGCGTGCCAGCACGGTGTAGCGGGGGGAGTCGGGGGTCCTGAGCTTCTTCACGATGCCGGCGGTCTCCGCCCCCAGGATCGGGGCGAGCAGGGCGGCGGCCTGTTCGGGGGCGTCCGGGACCTTGGTGAAGTCGGCGGTGAACATCGACGGGTCGGCGGTGATGTCGTACGCGTCGACGCTGGTGGCGAGGGCGATCCCGGAGCGGTCGGTGATCTTCCCGCGCTCGGCCGCGATCGTGTGGCTGAGATAGCGGCTCTTCTCCGCCTTGGCGGCGTACGCGCTGGCGTCGACCGCCTGCACCTGGAGGAGCCGGACGACGAACACCAGCATGATGAGGGTCAGTCCGAGGCTGACCAGCCGCAGCCGGGGGCGGGGGCTGCCGAGCCTGATCCGGCGCGGGGCACGGGACCCGGGGTGCGGGCGGCGGGCGGCGGGCCGGGGCGCGGGGCGGGACCGTCCGTCGTTCCCGGAGCGCGCGGGCTTGGGCACCCGGCGGCGCGGAGGTTCCTGGGAGGGCACTGGGTCACCTGCCGGTGGTGGTCGGGGCCGGCGTGCCGGATGCCGGTGCGGGGGCCTGCCCGGGGGTCTGGCGGGCGTCGGCGGAGGGGTACGGGGAAGCGGAGGGGAACCCCGGGGACCACTCCGGGGCGGAGAGCGCGGGAGACGGCGACGAGTCCGCCAGGGGCAGGGGCAGGGCCTCCTCCAGGGGAGAGGGCCGGCCGGCCGTCTGGGCCGACAGCTGGGCGGAGGGCGACGCCCCGGCGGCGGGCACGCCGCGGACCGTACCGTCCGGGTTGAGGAAGGCCGGGCTGCCGCCGGGCACCATGCCGAGCTCACGGGCCCGCCGCTCCAGGGCGTAGGGCGCGGAGCGGTCGTCCACGTCCCGTTGCAGGGCCTGCTCCTCGTCGGTGAGGTCGGTCGTCCGTTTCTTGAGCTCGCTCAGCTGGAACGAGCCCTCGTTGAGGGAGGAGTTCAGCAGCAGCAGGGTGATCAGACCGCCACCGAGGAGCAGCACGACCAGCAGGACGAAGGGGGTGCGCGCCGCCGAACTGGATCCGGAGGGCATCAGCTGGGCGAGCCGCGCGGCCCGCCCCCTCAACTGCTTGGCCGGTCCGCTCACGGAGCGTCCTCCCGGATCCGCTCCGCCCCCCGCAGCCGCGCCGGGGCCGCGCGGCGGTTCTCCGCGATCTCTTCCTCCGTGGGGAGTTCGGCGCCGCGGGTGAGCAGTTTCAGCCGGGGCTGGTAGCGCTCGGGGACGACGGGCAGACCGGGCGGCGCGGTGTTGGTGGCCCCGGCCGCGAGGACCTGCTTGACGAGGCGGTCCTCCAGCGAGTGGTAGGAGAGGACGGCGATCCGGCCGCCGACGGCGAGGGACGCCACGGCGGCCGGGACGGCCCGCTCCAGGACGGACAGTTCGCCGTTGACCTCGATGCGCAGGGCCTGGAAGGTGCGCTTGGCGGGGTTGCCGCCGGTGCGCTTGGCGGCCTGCGGGAGGGCGTCGCGGATCAGCTCGACCAGCCGGGCGCTGTGCGAGAAGGGCTCCTTGTCACGCTCCCTGACGACCGCGGAGACGATCCGCTTGGCCTGCTTCTCCTCGCCGTACGCGCGCAGGATCCGCACCAGTTCGCCGGGCGGGTAGGTGTTGAGGACCTCGGCGGCGCTGACTCCGGACGACTGGTCCATGCGCATGTCGAGGGGGGAGTCCTGGGCGTAGGCGAAGCCGCGCTCCGCCTCGTCCAGTTGCATCGAGGAGACGCCGAGGTCGAAGAGCACGCCCTGGACGCGGGGGATCCCCAGCCGGGCGAGGACGTCGGGCAGTTCGTCGTAGACGGCGTGGACGAGGGTGGCGCGGTCGCCGAACGGGGCGAGCCGCTCGCCGGAGAGCCGCAGCGCCTCCTGGTCGCGGTCGAGCGCGACCAGCCGCGCGGCGGGGAAGGTGGAGAGCAGGGCCTCGCTGTGTCCGCCGAGACCGAGGGTGCAGTCGACCACGACCGCGCCGGGCCGGGCGAGGGCGGGGGCCAGCAGATCGAGGCACCGCTGGAGCATGACGGGAACATGCCGGACCTGATTCATGCGCGCCCCTCGCGGCGTGCGCGCCCTTCGGGAAGGCCGCCGGCCGGTGGGGTGCGGGGGATGTCCGTACGGCGTTCCGCGGGCGCGCGGCTCTCCATGATTCGCTCGCTGCGCTCGCTCATGCGCCCTCTCAGATCCGGCGCGGCCGTACGTACCGCCGGGTCCCCGCCCGCTCAGAAGGGGAGGTGGTCCGCCGGCGCCGGAAGAGGCGTCGGCCGACCGCCGAGCGGGAGGAGGCCGAGCCGCACGTACGCCGCGACATGCGGGAATATTGTGCTGGGTTCGGAATGTGTCCGGGATGTGTCCGTGAACTTCGCGTCACTTTAGTCCACTCGCCCTTCCGGTCAATCAACCGGTCAGCGCGTCGCAAGGGTCACTCACCACAAGACCATAAACCGCACAATTCACCCACCCGGCCCTGCCGGACTCACCCATGTGGGTTAGGTCACACCAAGCCACGTTGACGCTCTTTGTCCCCTCCCACAGCGGGCTTCATCGCCCGGCGACGACTACCGTCATAGGTATGTCGACTTCCGCACACCTCCCCGCAGAGCCCGTCCAGGCTCCCGCCGGCGCGGCCCGCACCGGCGGGACGGTCACCGACCGGCTCATCGACGCCAACCTCCTCTACGCCGCCGGGTTCGGCGACCCCGGCATGGACGCGCGCCCCGTGCTTCGGGTCGCCGTGGTCGCCTGCATGGACGCCAGGCTCGACCTGCACGGCGCGCTCGGGCTCTCCCTGGGCGACTGTCACACCATCCGCAACGCGGGCGGTGTCGTCACCGACGACGTCATCCGCTCCCTCACCATCAGCCAGCGGGCGCTGGGCACACGCAGCGTCGCCCTCATCCATCACACCGGCTGCGGCCTGGAAAGCCTGACCGAGGAGTTCCGGCACGAACTGGAGATGGAGGTCGGCCAGCGGCCCGCCTGGGCCGTGGAGGCGTTCCGCGATGTCGATCAGGACGTACGGCAGTCGATACGGCGAGTAAGGACCTCACCCTTCCTGCCGCACACCGACGACGTCCGCGGTTTCGTCTTCGACGTGAAGACGGGCCTGCTGCGGGAGATCGACGCCGACGCCTGAGCGCCGTCACCGGACACGCCGCCGCGAGATAAACAGCAAAGCCGACATATCACTCCCACTTATCCACAGGCGGATGACACGAAGCGGTAACGGCAACAAGAATGCGTGGGGGACACCGCTCCGGAACCATCCGGAGACGGTGTCCGTGTTTCGGGGAGGGCCGGGCCGTCGGATGAGCTTCGGCCCGAGGAAAGGGCCGAGGAGGGCCGGGTGACGACCTATGACGATCGAGCGAGCCTTACAGATCTGACCACCACAGCGGAGCGGGTGCGCGCGTCGGTGGAGGCTGTGATCGAAGGCAAGCCAGAGGTCGTACGGCTTTCGCTGACCGTGCTGCTCGCCGAGGGGCATCTTCTGATCGAGGATGTCCCCGGCGTGGGCAAGACCATGCTGGCCAAAGCGCTCGCGCGCTCCATCGACTGTTCGGTGCGGCGTATTCAGTTCACGCCCGACCTGCTGCCCTCGGACATCACCGGGGTGTCGATCTACGACCAGCAGCGGCGGGACTTCGAGTTCAAGCCGGGCGCGATCTTCGCCCAGATCGTGATCGGCGACGAGATCAACCGCGCCTCGCCCAAGACCCAGTCGGCGCTGCTGGAGTCCATGGAGGAGCGTCAGGTCACCATCGACGGGCAGACCTACGAACTGCCCAGCCCCTTCATGGTGGTGGCCACCCAGAACCCGGTGGAGATGGAGGGGACGTATCCCCTGCCCGAGGCGCAGCGCGACCGCTTCATGGCCAGGGTCTCGATCGGCTATCCGAGCGCGGAGGCCGAGTTCCAGATGCTGGACGTGCACGGCGGCATATCCCCGCTGGACGACCTCCAGCCGGTGGCCCACGCGCACGACATCGTGAAGCTGATCGACGCGGTGCGTACGGTCCATGTCGCCGAGTCCGTGCGGCGGTACGCGGTCGAGGTGGTCGGGGCGACCCGTAACCACCCCGACCTCAGACTCGGCGCCTCGCCGCGCGCGACGCTCCATCTGCTGCGTGCCGCGAAGGCCGCGGCGGCGCTGAGCGGACGGGACTACGCGCTGCCGGACGACGTGCAGTCCCTGGCGACGGCGGTGCTCGCGCACCGGCTGCTGCCCACGGCCCAGGCGCAGCTGAACCGCCGCACCGCCGAGCAGGTCGTGCTGGAGATCCTCCAGCGCGTCCCGGTACCGACGGCGGGCGGCGGCCAGGGCCCCGGGCGCCAGGCGTCGCACGGCGCACCGCTCTACGGCCAGCAGCCCGGCGTACGGCGGCTGTGATGGCGCCCGGGGGGCTGGTGGCCGAGGGCGGCGAGGAGAAGGGCGGGGTGAAGGCCGCGCTGTCCGGACTGACCACGCGCGGCCGGTCGTTCCTCGCGGCCGGGATCGCGGCGGCCGTCTGCGCCTATGTCCTGGGCCAGTCGGATCTGCTGCGCGTGGGGCTCCTGCTCGCCGTGCTGCCGCTGATCTGCGTGGCGGTCCTCTACCGCACCCGTTACCGGGTCGCGGGCAGCCGACGGCTGTCGCCCTCCCGGGTCCCCGCGGGCTCCGAGGCGCGGGTGCAGCTGCGGATGGACAACGTGACGCGGATGCCCACCGGGCTGCTGATGCTCCAGGACCATGTGCCGTACGTACTCGGCCCGCGCCCCCGGTTCGTGCTCGACCGGGTCGAGCCGGGCGGACGGCGCGAGGTGTCCTACCGGGTGCGCTCGGATCTGCGCGGGCGTTATCCGCTCGGACCGCTCCAGCTGCGGCTGAGCGACCCCTTCGGGATGTGCGAGCTGACCCGCTCGTTCAGCGCGTACGACACCCTGATCGTCGTCCCGCGCACCGAACCGCTGCCACCGGTACGGTTCGGCGGCGAGGCGTCGGGGTACGGCGAGGGGCGGCAGCGCTCGCTGGCGCTGGCCGGTGAGGACGATGTGATCCCCCGCGGCTACCGGCACGGCGACGATCTGCGCCGGGTGCACTGGCGCTCGACGGCCCGCTACGGCGAGCTGATGGTGCGCCGCGAGGAGCAGCCGCAGCGGGCCAGATGCACGGTACTGCTGGACACCCGGCGAAGCGCCTACCAGGGCGCGGGCCCCGACTCCGCCTTCGAATGGGCGGTGTCCGGCGCGGCCTCCGCCCTGGTGCATCTGCTGGAACGCGGCTTCGCCGTACGGCTGTTGACGGACACCGGCAGCTCGATGCCCGGCGAGGGCGCCGACGGCTACGCGGGGGCGACCCAGGAGTCCGCCGACTCGGCCGGGCTGATGATGGACACCCTCGCGGTCGTCGAGCACTCCGACGGCACGGACCTCTCCCCCGCGTACGCCGTCCTGCGCGACGGCACCGAAGGACTGCTCGTCGCGTTCTTCGGCGATCTGGACGAGGAGCAGACGGCGGTGGCGGCCCGGATGCGGCAGCGCAGCGCCGTGGCCGTCGCCTTCGTACTGGACAGCACCGGCTGGACGCAGGGCGCCGGACCGGCCGGGCCCGTCGAGGACCGGCTGCGGCAGCTGCGCGAGGCCGGGTGGACCGCGCTCGCCGTGCCCTCGGGGGCGACGCTGCCCGAGCTGTGGCAGCTGGCCGCGCGGCAGCGATCGGAATCGGCCGTCACGGGCGGTACGACAGGCTTCTCCGGAGGTTGGTCATGAGCGGTAGCGGAAGGCTGGCGCTGTGCGCTTTCGCCGCCACGCTGATGGCGGCGGGCGCCCTGCTGCCGCTGGTCGAACCGGCCCTCTGGCTGCTGCAGGCCGCGATCATGTTGGCGGTCGTCGGCGGGGTGGGCGCGCTGACCCGGCGGGTGCCGCTGGCCCGGACGCTGACCGTGGCGCTCCAGGGCCTCGCCGCCCTGCTGATGCTCACGGCGGTCTTCGCCGCGGACCAGGCGCTGATCGGCATCGTGCCGACCCCCGAGGTCTTCGCGCAGTTCGGCCGGCTGCTCACCGAGGGCGGCGACGACGTCAGCCGGTTCGCGATACCGGCGCCCGCGACCGACGGCATCAGCCTGATGCTGATCGGCGGTGTTCTGGTCATCGGGCTCGCGGTGGACGCGATCGCGGTGACCTTCCGCGGCGCGGCCCCGGCCGGACTGCCGCTGCTCGCGCTCTACTCGGTCGCCGCGGGCCTCTCCGGCGGCGCCGGTGGCTGGCTGTGGTTCCTCCTCGCGGCCACCGGCTATCTGCTGCTGCTGCTGGCGGAGGGCCGGGACCGGCTCTCCCAGTGGGGCCGGGTGTTCGGTGGCGCGCCGCGTACGCCGGGCTGGTTCCCGTCCGGCCCGGACGCCTCGGGCGGGCGCGCCCCGGTCCGTACCGGACGCCGTATCGGTGTGGTGGCGCTGGGTGTCGCGCTGGTGATCCCGGCCGCCCTGCCCGCGCTGGACGGCGGCCTGTTGGCCGGCACCGGCGGCGGGAACGGCTCGGGCGTGGGCGGTGGTGGCACGATCTCCGCGGTCAACCCGCTGATCTCGCTCCAGGACAATCTGAACCAGCCGGAGGACCGCGAGGCGCTGCGTTACCGGACGAACGCGCCGGACACCCAGGACATGTATCTGCGGATCATGGCGCTGGACAAGTTCGACGGCACGTCCTGGCGGTTCTCGCAGCGCGAGGTCGAGGACGTACCGGACCGGCTGCCCGGCTCCCCGGGGCTGAGCCCCGGGGTCAGCACCACCGAGATCAGGACCAATATCTCGGCCGCCGGCTGGTACCGGCAGAACTATCTTCCGATGCCCTATCCGGCGACCCAGGTGGACATCGAGGGGCGCTGGCGCTTCGAGCCGGCGGGCAGGACGCTGGTGGGCGACCGCGGGCAGTCGACGCGCGGCGTGCAGTACGAGGTCGGCAGCCTGCTGGTGAACCCGACCCGGGAGCAGCTCGCGGCGGCGCCCCCGGCCCCGTCGGCCCTGCGCCGGGAGTACACCGAGGTCCCGGCGGTCCTGCCGGACATGGTGAAGTCGACGGCGCTCGATGTCACCAGGGGCACGGCCAACGACTACGAGAAGGCCGTCAGGCTCCAGGACTGGTTCGCGCTGGACGGTGGCTTCACGTACAACACCGAGGTGGACTCGGGCACCGGCGTCACGGCGATCACGCGGTTCCTCAGGAACAAAGAGGGCTTCTGCGTCCACTTCTCCTTCGCGATGGCCGCGATGGCCCGGACGCTGGGCATCCCGGCGCGCGTCGCGGTGGGCTTCACACCGGGCACGCCGCAGCCGGACGGCAGCATGTCCGTCGGGCTGCGTGACGCGCACGCCTGGCCCGAGCTGTACTTCGAGGGCGTCGGGTGGACCCGGTTCGAGCCGACGCCGAGCCGGGGCAGCGCGCCCGACTACACCCGGCAGGACGCGCCGTCCGACGGGCCGAGCGACGCGGCCAGTCCCGACACGAGCACCTCGGCCGCGCCGTCCGTGGAACCGTCCGCCTCGGACAGCTGCCCGGCGCAGTCGCGACAGCTGGGCGAGTGCGGCACGGCCACTCCCGGCGCCGCTCTGCCGCCGACGGATTCCGGTTTCCCGCTGACGACCGTGGTGTGGATCGTCCTGGGCGGGCTGGCGGTGGTGGCGGTGCCGCTGCTGCCCCTGCTCTGGCGGACCAGGATCAGGGCCCGGCGGCTGGGCTCAGGGGGGCGCACCCCCGCGGACGCGACGGCGCGGACGCTGGCGGCCTGGCGGGAGATCACCGATACGGCCTGGGACCACGGGGTCCCGCCCGACGAATCACGGACGCCTCGGAAGGCGGCGGAGCGCATCGTACGTCTGGGCCGGCTGGAGGGAGCGGCGGCCGAGGCGGCGCACCGGGTGGCCGGTTCCGTGGAGCAGGTGCTGTACGCGCCCGAGCCACGGCCGGGCACGGGCCTCGCCGACGACGTCCGGCGGGTCCGGGAGGGTCTTGCCGCCTCGGTCGGCCGCCGGACCCGGCTGCGCGCACTCCTCGCGCCCCGCTCGTCCGTACGGGTGGTCTGGGCCGCCTCCGAGCACTGGGCCTCCCTCACCGCCCGCTGGAGCCCTCAGCGGCTCTCGGCGGCCACCAGGGCGGCCACCACGCGCTGGCGCCCCTCGCGTCAGCGCGGCTGAGCGGCGCGGGCGCCGAGGGGCCGCGGGCGCCGAGGGGCCGCGGGCGCCGAGGGGCCGCGGGCGCCGAGGGGCGCGAAGGCTTCCGGAAACGGCTGAGGGGCGAACGCCTTACGCGTTCGCCCCTCGGCCGTACTGTTCAGTGGCCCTGTCTGTTCAGTGGCCCTGTTCGTCGCGTCACTGGCCCTGTTCGTCGCGGCGGCGCTGCCATCGCTGCTCGATGCGGTTCATCATCGAGCGGCGCTGTCTCGATTGTGCGGGCGCGGGGCCGCCGGATGGGCTGCCCGCCGCCTGCTGCTGACCTGGTTTGGGCGCTTTGCGCCAGCCGGTGACCGCCAGGACCGCGCAGCCCAGCATGACGAGGAACCCCACCACGCTGATCCAGATCTGCTGGGCGACCATTCCGGCCATGAGGAGCGCGATACCCACCAGGAAGCCTGCGACCGCCTGATAGACCCGTCGCCGGGTGTACGTACGCAGCCCGCTTCCCTCAAGCGCTGTCGCGAACTTGGGATCTTCGGCGTACAGCGCTCGCTCCATTTGCTCGAGCATTCGCTGCTCGTGCTCCGAGAGCGGCACGGAGTCCTCCTAGTCGTCGGTCGCGGGGGGCGACCGGTATGCGGCTCCTTCAAGGATAGGCAGGGAATCGCCCCCGTGAAACCCGCCCTCAACGCCAATTCTCCATTCCGGGCCGCCATGTCGGCTCGGCCGCTGAGGCGTTGATTCCCCAACCATCGATCCGTCATGCCGGATGGTGTACCCCGATCATACGGCGCCCGGCGCTCTACTGGGGGGCCTGTGGCGTACTCCATGTACGGCTGCGTAGCTGATCAGCCACGCGATCAGCGTCCCGGACGGACTCCGGACGGCCCAGAACGGCCCCGTACGGTTCCGGGGCCGGATTCCGCGTCAGTCCCGCTTCTCGCCCAGGACGTGCAGCTGGGTGGCGATGGAGTGGAAGGCCGGCAGCTCGGCCGCCGCCGCTTCCAGCTGGAGCAGCGCGTCCAGGGCGCCCGGCTGGGTGTCCACCAGCCCGCCCGGGACCAGGTCCGCGAAGACCCGTACGCCGTGCACCGCGCTGATCCGGAGGCCGGCTCCGGCGGCCAGCTCCGTGAGCTGCTCGGCGGTGAAGCGCCGAGGCACCGGGTCGCCCTCGCCCCAGCGGCCCGCCGGGTCCGTGAGTGCCTGCCGGGCCTCGATGAAGTGCCCGGCGAGCGCCCTGGCGAGCACGGCGCCGCCCAGACCCGCGGCGAGCAGGCTGAGCGCCCCAGCCGGGCGCAGCGCGTCCACGGCGTTCCGCACGCCCTCGGCCGGATCGTCCACGTACTCCAGGACGCCGTGGCAGAGCACCGCGTCGAAGCCACCGCGCCCGACCACGTCGAAGAGGCCGTGGATGTCCCCCTGGACCCCGCGGACGCGCTGGGCCACTCCGGCCTCGGCCGCCCGCCGCTCCAGCGCGAAGAGCGCGTTCGGGCTGGGGTCCACCACGGTCACGTGATGACCCAGACGGGCGACCGGCACCGCGAAGTTGCCCGTACCCCCGCCGGTGTCGAGCACGTCCAGAACGTCGGTCCCCGCCACCTTGGCGCGGCGGCCGAGGGCATCCTTGAGGACCTCCCAGACCACGGCGGTACGCAGGGAGCCGCGGGGGCGGGAGGGCGTCTCCCCACCGGTAACAGGGGAACGGTCCGACACGGCAGTTGACTCCTCGGCGCGGTGCCGCCCCTGCGGCGGGGCGTGAACGGTGCAGGCTCCGCCCACCCTATTGCCTGGTGCGTGTCTCCCGGTCACCCAGCGGCATCGCCCTGCCGGGGGTGTTCGGCGCGGGGCCGGGGCAGGACCGGTTCGAGCACGAGCAGCCGCTCGACCAGCCTCAGGAACATGCCGGCGTCGCGCAGCAGATCGTCCGCGTCACGGACGGTGGCCGCGCCGGGTATGCCCGCCTCGGCGCGCGCCCTGCGCGGAGCGCCCGAGGCGAAGAGAGCACTCCATTCGGACAGCTCCGGCGCGATTTCGGTGAGGACCTCCCAGGCGCTCCGGATGCGCCGCCGCCGCTGCGGGGTGGTCTCCGGGCGGCCACGGGCGGCCAGCACCGCGGCGGCGGTGCGCAGGGCGGCGAGATGGGCGGTGGCATAGCGCTCGTTCGGAGCGTCCAGCGCGGCGGCCTCGTCCAGGCCCGCATGCGCCTGGGCGAGGAGATCGAGGGCCGCCGGCGGGGCCGTGGCCCTGCGCAGGACGGGGTGGACATCGCTCGGCGGACCGGTCAGGGCAGGGGCAGGGCCGTCTGTACGGCGCCGACGTGCGGCACCGGCGTAGGAGCTGGCCATGACGGAACCTCCTGTCGTCGTGTGACGGTGCTGTAGCCGTATGTGTCCATAGTGAGGGGCACCACTGACAATCGGCCCTGACCTGCGACTTTGCCTCGCACACCGGTTCGGAGTAGCTTTTGCACTGACCAGTCAGTACAAAGAAATCGAGGCGCCCCGTGGACAGCCGGGAACGCGTGGACAGCCGGGAACGCGCAGGCGGCCGGGAACGCGTGGACAGCCAGGAGCGCGCGGACCGCCGACGGGACGATCCGCACGGCGCGGCCGTCGTCGCCGAGGAATTCGGGCTCAAGGGCGCGCGCGGCTGGGTGTTCCACCATGTCCGCGTCGGCGCCGCGCCCGGCACGGTCGTCGTGATCGAGGGCCCCTCGGGTTCGGGGCGCACCTCTCTGCTGCTCGCTCTCACTGGCCGCATGCGCCCCACCGAGGGCCGCGCCGAGATCGCCGGCCTGCCCCTGCCCCGCGCCATGGCGGCCGTACGCCGGATCAGCGGCCTCGGCCACGTCCCGGGCGTCAGCGATCTCGATCCGGCGCTGACCGTCGCCGAGCACCTGCGCGAACGCGCGCTGCTGCAACGCCGGTTCGGCGGATCCCCGCGCGCCCTGCCGTGGCCACGCGCCCGGCGGACGGCCGAGGCCCGGGGCCGTATCGACGCCGCGCTGAAAGCCGCCGGGCTCGACACGACCGCCCTGCCCAAGGGAGAGCGCACGTCGGTGCGCGATCTGGAGCGGCTGGAGGCGCTGCGCCTCTCGGTCGCCCTCGCGCTGATCGGCCGGCCCCGGCTGCTGGCGGTGGACGATCTGGACCTCAAGCTCTCCGACGCCGACCGCGCCGCTGCCTGGCGGCTGCTGCGGTCCGTCGCCGAGGACGGCACGACCGTGCTCGCCGTGTGCGGCCAGGCCCCCGAGGACGCGAACACCGTCATCCGTACGAACGACAACGAGGAGGGGGCGGCCGATGCGCTCGCCGAAACTGGCCGCGCTTGAGCTGAGGCGCTTCGGCAGGGGAAAGCTCCCGCGCGCCGCGCTCGTCGCGGTCCTGCTGCTGCCGCTGCTGTACGGCGCGCTCTATCTGTGGTCGTTCTGGGATCCGTACGGACAGCTCGACCGTATCCCCGTCGCGCTCGTCAACGACGACAGGGGCGCCACCTCGGCGGGCGGGAAGATCGCGGCCGGTGACGAGATCACCCGGGGCCTGCGCGACAGCAAGGTCTTCGCCTGGCACGAGGTGAGCGCGGCCGAGGCACGCGAAGGCGTGGAGGACGGTTCGTACTACCTCTCCCTGACCATGCCGGCCGACCTCAGCGAGCGGATCGCGTCCAGTTCCGGCGACGCCCCCGAGACCGGCGCGCTCCAGGTGCGTACGAACGACGCCAACAACTACATCGTCGGGCAGATCTCCAGGACCGTGTTCTCCGAGGTACGGACCACCGCCTCGACCAACGCCTCCCGCTCCTTCCTCGACCGGATCTTCATCTCCTTCTCGGACATCCATGACGCCACCGCGAAGGCCGCCAAGGGCGCCGACGAGCTCAAGGGCGGTATCGGAAAGGCCCGGAAGGGTTCGAAGGACCTCGTGGACGGGCTGAGGACCGCCAAGGAGGGCAGCGGTGACCTGGCGGGCGGGCTGAAGAGGCTCGGCACGGGCGCGAGCGATCTGGACACCGGTGCCCAACAGGTCGCCGTCGGCACCCAGTCGCTCGCCGACAAGATCAACTCAATGGCCGGGAATGTACGTCCGTACCTCAAGGACAACGGGAAGACGATCGGCGATGCGGCGCGGCTCGTGGCGGACTCCTCCCAGTCGATACGGGACAACCTCGGGCTGCTCGTGAAGGCCGCGCCCAGCGCCGCGACAAAGGCCCGGCTCGCCTCCGACGAGCTGCACTCCCTCTCCGCGGAACGCTGCGAGAGCGCCCCCGCCGCCCACGCCACCCCCGCCGCCCCCGATCCCGCCCCCGATCCCGATCCCGGCGCCGACACCGGCACCGCCGCCCCGGGTCCTGACCCCGGCGCCTGCCCGTCCATCAAGCGCGCCAAGGCCGCCGCCGCGGACGTGGCCGCCGTCGCCGACGACGTCAACACCCTGGTGAAGAACAACAACGGCGATCTGAAGGCGCTGGACGGCCGGCTCGCCACGCTCCAGAAGCAGGCCGAGGCGCTCGCCGAGCACGCGCCGAAGCTGGACGAGGACCTGGAGACCGCCGTCACGAAGATCAACGCTCTCAACACCGGTGCGCGGAAGGTCGCCGAAGGAGCGGGCCGGCTGCACACCGGGCTGACCGACGCCAAGAAGGGCTCCGCCACCCTCAACACCGGTGTCGGCGAGCTCAGTACCGGCGCGGACACCCTCGACGGCGGGCTCTTCAAGCTCGCCGACGGATCGACCGAGCTGGCCGGAGGGCTCAACGACGGTGTCGGGAAGATCCCCGACTACGACAAGACCGACCGTGACCGGCGGACGGACGTGATGGCCGACCCCGTCCAGCTCGCCTCGCGCTCGCTGCACGCGGCGCCCAACTACGGCACCGGCTTCGCCCCGTACTTCATCCCGCTCTCCCTCTGGGTCGGCGCGATGGTGGCGTACATGCTGATCCAGCCGCTGAACCGGCGCGCGCTGGCCGCCGGTGCCTCGGCCTGGCGGATCGCCCTCGTGGGCTGGCTGCCGGTCGCCGCGATCGGACTGCTCCAGGTCGGCGCGCTGATCTCGGTGCTGCACTGGGCCATCGGCCTGGAGATGGCGCGCGCCGCCGGCACGGTCGGCTTCCTGGCACTGGTCACCTGCTGCTTCACCGCGATCGTCCAGTGGCTCAACGCCCGCTTCGGACCCGCGGGCCGGATCCTCGTACTGGCGCTGCTGATGCTCCAGCTGACCTCGGCGGGCGGCACTTATCCCGTCCAGACCAGTCCGGGCTTCTTCGGCGCCATCCACCCCTTCCTGCCGATGAGTTACGTGGTCGACGCGCTGCGCAGACTCATCTCGGGCGGCGGACTCGGCCCCGTATGGCAGGGCTGTGCCGTGCTCGCCGCCTTCACCGCGGGGGCGCTGGCGCTGACCGCCCTGTCCGCGCGGCGCAAGCAGGTGTGGACGCTCGACCGGCTCCACCCCGAGCTGAGCCTGTGAGCGCACGCGGGGGACCTGTGACAATCGTCGCCATGGACAGCAGCAGCACCCGCCGCCAGGCCACCCGGCAGAAGCTCTACGAGGCCGCGGTGACCCTCATCGCCGAACAGGGCTTCTCGGCGACGACGGTGGACGAGATCGCCGAACGCGCCGGGGTCGCCAAAGGCACGGTCTACTACAACTTCAAGAGCAAGACGGAGCTTTTCGAGGAGTTGCTGCGGCACGGCGTCGGGCTGCTCGCCTCGTCCCTGCGAACGGCGGCCGACACCACGGCGGAGCGCGGCGGCAGCAGGATCGAGGCGCTGGACGCGATGATCGGAGCCGGTCTGGTCTTCATCGACCGCTATCCCGCCTTCACGCAGCTGTATGTCGCCGAGCTGTGGCGGACGAACCGGGCCTGGCAGTCGACGCTGTTGGTGGTACGCCAGGAGGCCGTCGCGGTCGTCGAGAGGGTGCTCCGGGAGGCCGTCGAGGGCGGTGAGCTGAGCGACGAGATCGACGTGCCGCTGACGGCGGCGGCGCTGGTCGGGATGGTGCTCGTGGCGGCGCTCGACTGGCAGGCGTTCCAGCCGGAGCGGTCGATGGACGAGGTGCACGCGGCGCTCTCGCGGCTGCTGCACGGCCGGGTCGGCGGACGCTGAAGCCCGCGCGCGCACCGGCGTACGCACGTGCGCCGGTCCGGTGAGGCTCCATCCCCCTGAGCCTCGCCGGACCGGCGCGTTCCCCCGTACCCCGTAATCCCCCGTACCCCCCGTTTCCCCGTGCCCCCGTATCCCCCTGTCCCCGTTCCCCGTGATGCCGGAGAGCCCGCTTCCTCGTGATTCCGTGATCCCGTGATCCCGTGATCCCGTGATCCGTCGTGGTCGCCGGGCTCCCCGTCTGCACCCCCGTTACGTCGGGGGAGCCGCGCCGTTCCGCCACCCCGTGTCGGCGGTGCCGGCGCCGCGCCCCTTCCGTGATCCCCACTCTTCCGTCCGCGCAGGTCGGAGCCCATCCGCGTGCCTACTCATCTCGCCCACTAGGTACCGGTACTCAGTCCTGCGTACTCCCGCCCAGCGCGGGCGCGGCCTGGATACGATCGGTCGGTGTCCGTACTCCCCCTCATCTTCACCAGTGGCTGGGCCAGCGGCATCAACGCCTATGCGGTGGTACTGCTGTTCGGCATCTTCGGCGCGACCGGGCTGACCGACGAGGTGCCCGAGTCGTTGCAGCGCACCGACGTACTGATCGTCGCGGCGGCGCTCTTCCTCTGCGACACGGTGGCGGACAAGATCCCGTACGTCGACTCGGTCTGGGACTCCGTGCACACCGTCATCAGACCGGTGTCGGGCGCGGTCGTCGGCGCGCTGCTGGCAGGTCAGAGCGGCTCGCTGCCGGAGATCGCGGCGGGCGCGGTGGGCGGTTCGACGGCGCTGGTGAGTCATCTGGTCAAGGCGGGCGCCCGGATGGCGATCAACACCTCACCCGAGCCGTTCAGCAATATCCTCGTGAGTACCGCCGAGGATCTGGGCGTCGCGGGAATCATCGTGTTCGCCGTCTTCCATCCGGTCGCCGCCGCCGCCGTCGCGGGCACGCTGCTGGTGCTCGGCATTGTGACCGTGGCCTTCCTCGCCTCCAGGATCCGCGGTTTCCTGCGCCGCAGGGCGCGGCGTCGCGCGGAGAAACGCCTGGCGACCGGCGCTCCCCCGGCGCTCTAAAATCGCTGCCATGGCACGGATTGCGGTGATCGGCGCCGGGATGGGCGCCATGGCGGCGGCCGCCCGGCTCGCGGTGGCGGGTCAGCGGGTGACGGTGTACGAACGCGCGGCGACGTACGGCGGGTCGGTGGGCCGGTTCGAGCGGGACGGGTTCGTCTTCGACACCGGGCCCGGTCTGCTGCATCTGCCGGCCGTCTACCGTGATCTGTTCGTCAAGACCGGCAAGGAGCCGCTGGAGAGCCGCGTCCGGCTCGGCCAGGTGGATCCGGCGAGCCGGCATGTCTTCGCCGACGGCACCGACGTACGGCTGCCCAACGCCTCGCGCGGCGGAGTGGTCTCCGCCCTGGACGCGGCGCTGGGCGCGGGTGCCGGGGAGCGCTGGGGGGAGTTCCTCGGCCGGGCCCGGGACGCCTGGGACCGCTCGCGGCGTCCGCTGCTGGAGGAGCCGCTGTGGGCGGACCGGCGGGTGCTCGGCCGCGATCCTTATCCGGCCGTACGGCGGCGACGGCTGCTCCGCGGCGCCCGGCAGGCCACGACGGTCGCGGAGATCGGCGCCTGGGAGCTGGCCGACCCGCGGCTGGCGGCGCTGTTGGACGGTTACGCCCTGTCGTACGGGCTCGACCCGCGGCACGCCCCGGCGAGCGCCGCCCTGCTGCCGTATCTGGAGCAGACCTTCGGCAGCTGGTATGTCGGGGGCGGCATGCGGGAGTTGGCCCGCGCGGTGTACGAACGGTGCCTGGCCCGCCGGGTGGAGTTCGTCTTCGGCGCCGAGGTGACCCGGATCGTCGAGAAGGACGGCGCGGCGACGGGGATCGAGCTGGCGGACGGCACGGTCGCGGAGGCCGACCGGGTGGTGGCGGGAATCGCGCCCGGCCCTCTCGTGGAGTGGCGGCTCGACGCGGACGGTGACGTACGGCCGCCGGGCACGGACACGGGTGGTGCCGTGCCGCCTGGCCGGTTCATGGTGCTGCTGGCGCTGCGCGGTGCCGGCGAACCCGGCGCCGCGCACCGGACGGTGGTGCACTCCCCCGACGGAAGCGCCGAGGCGGCCGAGGTCTTCGGGGGCCGGACCGCGGCGCGGCCCACGGTCACGGTGCTGCGGCCCGACGACGCCGCGACGCGCCCGGACGACGGCCACGAGGCGGTCACGCTCACCGCGACAGTCGCCCCGCACGGCCCGGTCGACTGGTCCGACGCCGCGCTGCGCGAGCGGTACGCCGATGTGCTGGTGGCGGCTGCCGGGGCCGCCGTGCCGGGGATCGCGGAGCGGCTCATATGGCGCGAGGTACGTACCCCGGCCGATACGGCGGCGCTGACGGGGGCCGCGGGCGGTTCCGTACCGGCGCCCGCGCTGGCCGGGGCCGAGGGGCGGCTGCTGCTTCCGGGGAACTCCACCCGGCTGTCCGGGCTGTACCGCGCGGGAGGCTGGGCGCATCCGGGCGGCGGGCTCGCGCACGCCGGGATGTCGGGGGCGCTGGTCGCCGGACTGATCGTCGAAGGGGCAGACTTCCGCGGCTCGCGGTGAGCCACGCGCACCGCCACCGCACCGCGCCCGCTCGGCGCACCGTGCCCGCCCGGTCAACAGGCGCTCCGCCGAACGTTCCTGACGTACCGTCAACGCCCGTCAGTAGCGGTACTGCTGCTCGTTGTAGTCGGGGTCCGGGTAGCCCGGCCGGCGCGGCTCTTCCTGGGGTATCGGCGGATACTGCTCCCCGTCGCGGTCGCGCTGCTGCGGCATCCACACGCCGCCGGGCGGGGTGTCGCCGCCGTACTGCTGCTGACCGCCGTACGGGTCGGCGTACTGCTGCTGGCCGCCGGGACTGTCGTACGAGCCGTACTGCTGGCCGCTGTTGGCCGAGCCGGTGTACGGGTCGGTGTACGCGGCGTACTGCTGCTGTCCGGCGTCGTAGCCGTACTGCTGCGCGTAGACGTCCTGCTGCGCGTAGACGTCCTGGCCGGGATACATGTCCTGACCGGAGTGGTAGGCGTCCTGGGGTGCGTAGCCGTCCTGGCCCGCGGGCTGCTGCTGCCCGTACCCCGGATACGCGTCATATCCGCCGCCGTACTCATGCGCGCCGACGCCGGCCGCCGCGCCCGCTCCCGCGTGCGGCTGCTGATGCGCCTCACGGGCCGCGTCGTCGTATATCCCGTACTGCCCGGTGTCGTCGGGCAGCGGCTCCGGCTCGTACACCGCGGCGGCCGGCGCGGGCGGCTCCGCCGGCTCGTACGCGGGCGGTTCGTACGCCACCGGCTCGTACTCCAGGTCCGAGACCTCAAGCGCGGGCTCGCGCTCCTGCTCCTGCCGGCTCCCGGCCTTGCGGCGGCGGCTCGCGCCCGGACTGCCGCCTATCGCCCAACCCGTGGAGAAGCCGCGGCGGAAGGACAGCGTCACATACGTCTGGCCGACCGCGAACGCGACCGCGCCCAGCGCGATGACGAATATGGAGGGGATCAGTACGCCGAGGACCACGCCCATGAACCCGGTGAAGGCGAGCACTCGCCAGCGCAGCCGCGCCTTGTACTGGAGCAGCACCTCACCGAGCAGCCACAGGGCCACGATGCCGAATGCGATGTAGAGGACCGTCCAGCCCATGCCCGCCCCTCTCCTGGGCCCACCGCCCGGGGACAGGGCGGGTACGACCGGTCACGACTGCTCGTGCAGTCCGAGATTCTCGTAGATTTCGAGCGTCGCCGTGGAGTTGTTGAGCGTGATGAAGTGCAAGCCGGGGACACCCTCGGAGAGCAGTTCGGCGCAGAACTCCGTCGCGAACTCGATGCCAATGGAGCGTACAGCGGCGGGATCCTCCTTGACCGAGAGGATCCGCTCTTTCAGCTCGGGCGGGAAGACCGCGGTGGAGAGCTGCGGCAATCGCTCCAGCATCTTCACACTGGTGACCGGCATAATTTCCGGAATGATCGGCGTCTCGCAACCGGCGGTGGCCACGCGGTCGCGCAGTCGCAGATAGCCCTCGGGGTCGAAGAACATCTGCGTGATCGCGTAGTCGGCGCCCACGCGGCACTTGTCCACGAAGTGTCTGACGTCGGTGTCCCAGTCGGTGGAGCGCGGATGCATCTCGGGGAAGGCCGCCACTCCGACGCAGAAGTCCCCGGACTCCTTGATCAGCCTGACCAGTTCGGCGGCGTAGCGCACACCGTCCGGGTGCTTGATCCACTCGCCCATGGGGTCGCCGGGCGGATCGCCGCGCACGGCGAGGATGTTGCGGATCCCGGCGGCGGCGTACTGCCCGACCATGTTGCGCAGTTCGGCGACGGACTGACCGACGGCCGTGAGGTGCGCGACCGGTGTGAGCGTGGTGTCGGCGGCGATCTGTTCGGTGGCCCTGACCGTGCCGGCTCGGGTGGAGCCGCCGGCGCCATAGGTCACGGAGACGAAGCTCGGGGCGACCGCTTCGATCCGGCGCAGTGCGTTCCAGAGGTTCCGATCGCCCTTCTCCGTCTTGGGCGCCCAAAACTCGAACGAGAACGAGGTTTTACCGGTCGCGAGCAGATCACGCACGGTCAGCGCGTGATCCGATCTGGTCGAAGCTGTGCCTAGGGCCATATGTGCAGGTTATCGAGGGCGTGGCGGTCTCCCAACCGGACAAATGACTTTCGCCCGGATTGTCGGTTAAGTGGCCGCGCTCCCGTACGGCGGATTCCGGTACGCCGCACTCCCGTCATCCGTGCGTCGCACTGCCGTTATCCATGCGCCGCGCCGCCGTCATGTACGCGGCACCGCCGTCATACGGCACGGTCCCGCACGCGCTTCGCCAGGGCCGCTGCCACCGCCGCCGGGTCGTCGGCCTCGGTGATCGCCCGTACCACGACGACCCTGCGCGCACCGGCGTCCAGCACCTCGTCGAGATTGGCCGCGTCGATCCCGCCGATCGCGAACCACGGACGCTCCGTGGCGCGGGACGCGGCGTACCGCACCAGACCGAGCCCCGGCGCGTGGCGGCCCGGCTTGGTCGGGGTGGGCCAGCAGGGGCCCGTACAGAAGTAGTCCACGCCGGGCTCGGCGACCGCCGCGTCCACCTCGGCCTCGGCATGGGTGGAACGGCCGATCAGCGGCCCGTCCCCGAGGATCGCGCGCGCGGCGGGGACGGGGAGATCGCCCTGTCCCAGATGCAGCACGTCGGCACCGATGGCATGGGCCACATCCGCGCGGTCGTTCACGGCGAGCAGCCGGCCGTGCCGACGGCAGGCGTCCGCGAAGACCCGGAGGTGGTCCAGCTCCTCGGCCGCCTCCATGCCCTTGTCGCGCAGCTGCACGATGTCCACGCCCGACGCGAGCACGGCGTCGAGGAACTCGGCGAGATCCCCCTGCCGCTTACGGGCGTCCGTGCACAGATAGAGCCGGGCGTCGGACAGCGACGCGGAAGCCGCGGACATGGAAGCCGCGGGAACGGAAGCCGTGGACATGGAAGATCCCCCCGTGATGTTGGGTCGGCGGTGTGCGGCGGCAGACGGACGACCGGCGGACGGTCGTACGGGACCGCCGCACCCCGCGGATGGTGATGTCGTCAGACGGCGAGCGCCTGGGCCCGGCGCTTCACCTCCGTGCCGCGATTCTCACTGAGCGCCTGCGCGGGCGTGCCCGGCAGGCTGGGGTCGGGGGTGAAGAGCCACTCGAGCATCTCTTCGTCGGTGAAACTGTCGTCCCTCAGGAGCGTCAGGGTGCCCGCGAGCCCCTTGACCACCTTGTTGCCGTCGATGAATGCGGCGGGCACCTGGAGCGTCCTGTTCTCGCCGCGGCGCACCGCGATCAGCTGGCCTTCCTTCACCAGCTGCCGCACACGCGTCACCTCGACGTCGAGCTTTTCCGCGATGTCGGGCAGGTGAAGCCAGGCGGGGACGAGAGCATCGATCTTTGCGTCAATCTCGGTCACAAGGACAAGCGTGCCATCCCGGACTGACAGACGGTAGCGGAGGAGCCCCAATCGGGCCGACGCCCCGGTGGGCGCCGGGTTCCCGGGCGGGATTCAGAGCACGGCCTCGCGCAGCGGTACGGACGGGTCCGCGGTCCGCTCCGGGTCCAGCCGCGCGCCCGCCTCGATCAGCTTGCGGCCCTGGGCGAGATCCCGGGGCCTGCCGACCGCCAGCAGCGCCGTCGGCGCCCCGTCCCGCAGCCACACCACCGACCAGGCGCTCCCGGCGGGATCGCCGCGCCGGACCAGGGTGTCGCCGTCCTCGTGGTGGCCCGCGTACTGCGCGAAGCGGCCGAACTGCTCGGACCAGAAGTACGGCACCGGGTCGTAGATCTCGTCGGTCTCGCCGACCACCTGCGCGGCGACCGTGCGCGGCCCCTGGAGCGCGTTGTCCCAGTGATGTACGAGCAGTCGCTGTCCGTAACGGGCCGAGGGGAACGAGGCGCAGTCGCCGACCGCGTACACCTCCGGCAGCGAGGTCCGCAGCCGCTCGTCCGCCACGATGGCGCCGTCCGGGCCCAGCTCGATCCCCGACCCGGCCAGCCAGCCCGTCGCGGGCCGCGCGCCGATGCCCACGACCACCGCGTCGGTCTCCAGCCGCCGGCCGTCCGCGAGGATCACCGCGCCCGGTTCGACACCGGCCACCCGGGCACCCGTCAGCAGTTCGGCCCCGCTCTCCGCGTACCAGCCGGTCATCGGAGCGGCGACCTCGGCGGGCAGGACGCCCGCGAGCGGCCGGTCGGCCGCCTCGACGACCGTCACGGCGCAGCCCGCCTCCCGGGCGGCCGTGGTGAACTCCGCGCCGATCCATCCGGCGCCGACGACCACGACCCGCTGTCTGCGGCCGAGCACCGGACGCAGCCGCTCCGCGTCGTCCAGCGTGCGCAGCAGATGGACCCCGGGCAGCGACTCGGTGCCCGGCAGGGTGATCGGTTCCGCGCCGGTCGCGATGACCAGCACGTCGTACGGGACGGGCCCGCGCGCGGTGTCCAGTTCCCGCGCGCCGGGGCGCAGCCCGGTCACGTCGACGCCGAGCCGGAGCCGGACGGACAGCGCCGCGAAGTCGATGTCGAAGGCCGGGCTCTCCTCCTTGCCCAGCAGGACCGCCTTGGAGAGGGGGGGCCGGTCGTACGGCGGATGCGGCTCGGCGCCGAGCACGGTGACCGGGCCGCCGAAGCCCTTCTCCCGCAGGGCCACCGCGGTCTGCACCCCCGCCATGCCCGCGCCGACGACGACCACCCTCGGCTGCCCGGCCGGTTCGGTCTCCTGCTGTTCCTGCTGTCGCTCGCTCACCCGATCACCTTAGACAGCCCGCCCCGGAAGGCTCACGGAACGCCGGACGGAAGCTGTTCCACCACGCTCGTACCGCTGCCCTCCTGGGACTCCCACTCCCAAGTCTCCTCCAGCCGCACCCGGCCGTCGGGAAGGTCGATCACGGTGGAGACGCAGTGCCCGGAAGAGGTCGCGCCGTCCCGCTTCAGCTGTACATACCGGAAGTCCAACCGGTCGCCCTCCCGGGTCCCGACGAGATATCCGCGGACCACGTCACCGCCCTCGTACTCGGCGCGGATCAGGCCGTCCTCCTCCCGATAGACGAAGCGGGTGGCGGTGCCCACCTGCCCCGGTGCCTGGTCGGCGACCGGGGAGAGGACGAGTCCGTCCAGGGAACGGGCCACGGTGATCGCTCCCTTACAGCGCGGGGCACAGGGCGTTAGGCTGGCTGGCGACACTACCTCGCGGGAGTCCGGCGCACCGGGCTGAGAGGGAGGCTGAGGCGGCCTCCGACCGTACGAACCTGATCCGGGTCATGCCGGCGAAGGGAGGGGCTGGACGCCCATGCAGTCACCCCACGAAGAAACAGGTACGGGCTCCGACGTGCTCGTCATCGGGGGCGGGATCATCGGCCTGGTCACCGCCTGGCGGGCGGCGCAGCGCGGGCTGCGCACCGCCGTCACCGACCCCGAACCCGGCGGCGGCGCGGCCCGGGTCGCGGCGGGGATGCTCGCGGCCGTCACCGAACTCCACCACGGCGAGGAGACGTTGCTCGGCCTCAACCTCGCCTCCGCCGCGCGCTACCCCGGCTTCGTCGCCGAACTGGAGGCGGCGAGCGGACAGGACACCGGCTACCGCGCCTGCGGCACCCTCGCCGTCGCCCTCGACACCGACGACCGCGCCCAGTTGCGCGAACTCCACGCCCTCCAGCAGCGTTCGGGGCTGACATCCCAGTGGCTCACGGGCCGCGAATGCCGGCGCCTGGAGCCGATGCTCGCGCCGGGCGTACGCGGCGGTCTGCGGGTCGACGGCGATCACCAGATCGATCCCCGCCGGCTGGCGGCGGCCCTGCTGACCGCGTGCGAACGGGCCGGGGTGGTCATCCACCGCGCCCACGCCGACCGGCTCTCCGTCGTACGCGACCGGGCCACCGGCGCCGTCCTGGCCGACGGCCGCGCACTCACCGCGGACCAGGTGGTGCTGGCGGCCGGCAGCCTCAGCGGCCGGCTCGGCGGCGTACCGGCCGATGTCCTGCCGCCGGTACGGCCCGTCAAGGGCCAGGTCCTGCGGCTGACCGTGCCCCGTACGTACGCGCCCTTCCTCTCCAGGACGGTACGGGCCGTGGTGCGCGGCAGCCATGTCTATCTGGTGCCGCGCGAGAACGGCGAACTGGTCGTCGGCGCCACCAGCGAGGAACTCGGCTGGGACACCACGGTCACGGCGGGCGGGGTCTACGAACTGCTGCGGGACGCGCACGAACTCGTCCCCGGCATCACGGAACTGCCGCTCACCGAAACCCTCGCCGGGCTGCGCCCCGGCTCACCGGACAACGCGCCGATGCTCGGACCCACCGCGCTGCCGGGGCTGTCCCTGGCCACCGGCCACTACCGCAACGGGGTGCTGCTCACGCCCGTCACCGGCGACGCGATGGCCGCGGTGCTGACGACCGGTGAACTGCCCCCGGAAGCCCGCCCCTTCTCCCCGTCGCGTTTCTCCTCGCGCCCCTCGCCCGTCGCGGCCGTCGCCTCCATCCGTCAGGAGCAGCCCGTATGAACATCTCCGTGAACGGCGAGCCCCACGAGCTCGCGCCCGCCACCACCCTCGACGTCGTGGTCGCCACGCTCACCCCCGCGCCCTCGGGGGTCGCCGCGGCCGTCAACGAGACGGTGGTCCCACGCACCCGCTGGTCCGGCACACCGCTCAACGAGGGCGACCGCGTCGAAGTCCTCACCGCGGTCCAGGGAGGCTGAACCATGGCCGACGACCCGCTGACCATCGGCTCCACCACGTTCGGCTCCCGGCTGATCATGGGCACGGGCGGCGCGCCCAGCCTCGACGTGCTGGAACGGTCCCTGGCCGCGTCGGGCACCGAACTCACCACGGTCGCGATGCGCCGCCTCGACCCCACGGTGCACGGCTCCGTCCTGTCCGTACTCGACTCGCTCGGCATCCGCGCGCTGCCCAACACGGCGGGCTGTTTCACGGCCGGTGAGGCGGTACTCACGGCGCGTCTCGCCCGCGAGGCGCTCGGTACGGACTGGATCAAGCTGGAGGTCGTCGCGGACGAGCGCACGCTGCTGCCCGACCCCATCGAGCTGCTCGACGCGGCGGAGACCCTGGTCGACGACGGCTTCACGGTCCTCCCGTACACCAACGACGATCCCGTCCTCGCCGCGAAGCTGGAGGACGTGGGGTGCGCGGCGATCATGCCGCTGGGCTCGCCGATCGGCTCCGGGCTCGGTATCCGCAATCCGCACAACTTCGAGCTGATCGTGGAGCGGGCGGGGGTGCCGGTGATCCTGGACGCGGGGGCGGGGACGGCGTCGGACGCGGCGCTCGCGATGGAGCTGGGGTGCGCGGCGGTGATGCTGGCGTCGGCGGTGACGCGGGCGCGGGAGCCGGTGCTGATGGCGGAGGCGATGCGGTACGCGGTGTCGGCGGGGCGGCTGGCGTGGCGGGCGGGGCGGATGCCGCGGCGGCGGATCGCGTGGGCGTCGTCGCCGGTGGAGGGGGTGGCGGCGCTGGACCCGGAGAGGCCGGCGTTCTCCTGAGCGGTGGCGGTGCGCCGTCCGGCGGTGCGGGTGCGCCTCCGGCGGGGGGTGCGGTGCGGGCGGGGGGTGCGGTGCGCCTCCGGCGGGGGTGCGGTGCGCCTCCGGCGGGGGGTGCGGTGCGGGCGGGGGGTGCGGTGCGCCTCCGGCGGGGGTGCGGGTGCGCTGGCTTGGTTCCGGGGCCCGGGGCCTCCGGCGGTGCGTGTCCGGACTGCTATCCTCACCGCGCTCCGCGCGAGCTGCGACGCCTTACGTCCGGACACGCACCTCCTCCGACCCCGACCCCCTCCCCCCGGCGGTCGCCTGCCCCCACCGCCCGGCTGAGGGGATGGGGGTGGGTGCGGCCCGGTGGGCCCCGCCACTCGCCATCTCGGCGGGGGTGAGTGGGCGGGTGCGGTCCAGCGGCACCCTCCCGCACCGGCCCCCAGGGCCGCGACTGGCCGGGCACAGCGCCTCCCCGCCCGCCCTCGCGCACGAACGGCCCGCTTGTGCGGGCGGTGAAGGGGGCGCGCAGGGGTCGTGTCCGGGACACTAAAGCGTGATGTGTGGCGCACGAACGACCGTGCTCCGACTGTGGGCAGCTGCGCGCCAAAAATCATGCCGTCCCGGGCGCGAGGCCCGGAGCGCCACCCGGCAACAACCCGCACCCGGAAACCGGCCCCAGCCGAAACGCACCCCGCACCGCGCCCCCGCCGGACGGCGCACCGTGGCTCGTAGACTCGGGCCCGTGGATACGACCCTCAAGGACCCCATCGTCGGGCACGTGCTCGACGGCCGCTACCGCGTGGACGCGCGGATCGCTGTCGGCGGTATGGCCACGGTCTACCGGGCCGTCGACACCCGGCTCGACCGGGTCCTCGCGCTCAAGGTGATGCACCCCGCCCTCGCCGCCGACGCCACCTTCGTGGAGCGCTTCATCCGTGAGGCCAAGTCGGTGGCCCGGCTGTCGCATCCCAATGTCGTCGCGGTCTTCGACCAGGGCGCCGAGGGCGCCTACGTCTATCTGGCGATGGAGTACGTCGCGGGGTGCACGCTGCGCGATGTCGTGCGGGAGCGCGGGGCGCTGCGGCCGCGGGCCGCGCTGGACATTCTGGAGCCGGTGCTCGCCGCGCTGGGGGCCGCGCACCGGGCGGGGTTCGTGCACCGGGACATGAAGCCGGAGAACGTGCTGATAGGGGACGACGGCCGGGTCAAGGTCGCCGACTTCGGACTCGTGCGGGCGGTCGGCGATGTCACGAATACCACCGGGACGGTCCTCGGCACGGTGTCGTATCTGGCGCCCGAGCAGATCGAGGACGGCACGTCCGACACCCGCGTCGATGTGTACGCCTGCGGGGTCGTCCTCCACGAGATGCTGACCGGTGCGAAGCCGCACGGCGGGGACACCCCCGCGCAGGTGCTCTACCGGCATCTGAACGAGGACGTGCCCGCGCCGTCGGCCACCGTGCCGGGGCTGGCCGTGGAGCTGGACGAGCTGGTCGCGGCGGCGACCGCCCGTAACCCCGATTCGCGGCCCGCGGACGCGGTGGCGCTGCTCGCGCTGACGCGGGAGGCGCGGGCCGCGCTGACCGACGCACAGTTGGACGCCGTACCGCCGCGGGCCAGGCCCGAGCCGGAGGACGGGGCCGGTGCCAACAGCCGTACGACGGTGATTCCGCGCATCCGGCCCATCGAGCCGGCGGAGGACGAGACGCCGAACCGCACCAGCCGGCTGGAGATGGCGCCCCCGTCGGACGCGCCGGGCCGGCGCCTGGTCATGCCCCGCCGGGGCGTCGTCGCGGCGGTGGTCGCCGTACTGCTGGTGCTCGGTATCGGCACGGGCGTCTGGTACATCAATTCCGGACAGTTCACGCACGTCCCCTCGCTGCTCGGCCAGAGCGAGCAGGAGGCCAGGAAGCGGCTCTCCGACGCAGGGCTGGAGGTGAAGGTCACCAAGGACTTCAGCGACTCCTTCGACCGCGGCACGGTCACGGGCAGCGACCCCGCGCCCCGCGCGCGTATCCGCGGCAACGGCTCGGTGACCGTCGTGATCTCGCGCGGCCCGCGGATCGTGAAGGTTCCCGATCTGGAGAGCATGCCGCTGGGCGAGGCCCGGCGGCAGCTGAAGAAGGTGGGGCTGGCGGCCGGGGTCGTCACGCGGGAGTTCAACGACAGCATCCAGCAGGGCACCGTGATCAGTTCGACCCCGGCGTCCGGGAGCGAGGTACGGCCCGACTCCGGGGTCGCGCTCGTGGTGAGCAAGGGCAGCCCGGTCGAGGTCCCCGATGTGACCGGTGAGTCCGTGCGGGACGCCACCGCGGAGCTGACGGACGAGGGACTCAAGGTGAAGGTCGCGGCCGAGCGCGTGAACTCCGAGGAGGACGCGGGATCGGTCGCCCGGCAGTCCGCGGCCGAGGGCGCCCAGCTGGCCCGGGGCGATACGGTCACGCTGACGGTCTCCAAGGGGCCGCGGATGATCTCCGTACCCGATGTGACCGGCAGGACGACCGAGGAGGCCACGAAGCTGCTGGAGGAGGCGGGCTTCGAGGTCACCGTGGACCGGGGCTTCCCGTTCCTGGGGGACACCGTGAACAAGCAGTCGGTCAAGGGCGGCCAGGAGGCCCCCGAGGGCAGCACCATCACCATCACGACCAAGGGACTCTAGGAGCCATGCGCAACCCCGTCGGCGGCCATGTCCCCGTGGCCGGCGGCCTCGCCTCGACCGGCCTGGCCTACGCACGTGAGCTGGGAGCCGAGACCGTCCAGGTCTTCGCGGCCAATCCGCGCGGCTGGGCGACTCCCCCGGGCAATCCGGCGCAGGACGAGCAGTTCCGCGAGCAGTGCGCGGCGGGGGAGATCCCCGCGTATGTGCACGCGCCGTATCTGATCAACTTCGGCTCGCACACGGAGGCGACCGCCGAGAAGTCGGTGGAGTCGCTGCGGCACAGCCTGCGCCGGGGCCGGGAGATCGGCGCGCTGGGTGTGGTCGTGCATACGGGCTCGGCGACCGGCGGACGGCCCCGCGAGGTGGCGCTCGCGCAGGTACGGGAGCTGATGCTGCCACTTCTCGACGAGCTGACACATGACGACGATCCGTTCCTGCTGCTGGAGTCGACCGCGGGGCAGGGCTTCTCGCTCTGCTCGAGGACCTGGGACTTCGGCCCGTACTTCGAGGCGCTCGACGCCCACCCCAAGCTGGGCATCTGTCTGGACACCTGCCATATTTTCGCGGCCGGGCACGATCTGGCGGGACCGCACGGGATGCGGCAGACGCTGGATCTGCTGGTGGACACGGTCGGCGAGGGGCGGCTCAAGCTGATCCATGCCAATGACTCCAAGGATGTGGCGGGCGCACACAAGGACCGTCACGAGAACATTGGCGCGGGACACATCGGCGAGGAGCCGTTCCGTGAGCTGTTCCGGCATCCGGCGACCGAGAACGTTCCGCTGGTGATCGAGACACCGGGCGGCAAGGAGGGGCACGCGGCGGATGTGGCACGGCTGAAGAAGCTGCGCGACGGCTGACGCCGGATACCTAGAGCTCCGGGCCGTCCCCGGGGAGCTCCTGATAGGAGTAGCGCTGCTCGGCCCAGGGGTCGCCGACGTTGTGATAGCCGCGTTCCTCCCAGAAGCCGCGGCGGTCGGCGGTCATGTACTCCACGCCCCGGACCCACTTGGGCCCCTTCCAGGCGTACAGATGCGGTACCACGAGCCGCACGGGGAAGCCGTGCTCGGCGGTGAGCAATTCACCGTCCTTGTGGGTGGCGAATATCGTGCGGTCCGAGAGAAAGTCGGCGAGCCGCAGATTGGAGCTGAAGCCGTACTCGGCCCAGACCATGACGTGGGTGACGCTCGGCGCGGGGGGCGCGAGTTCCATGATCGTACGGGCGGGGACGCCGCCCCATTCGGCCCCCACCATGCTGAACTTCGTGACGCAATGCAGATCGCCGACGACCGTGGAGAACGGAAGCGCCGAGAACTCCTCGTGGTTCCAGCAGTGCTTGTCGCCGTCGGCGGTGGCACCGAAGACCCGGAACTCCCAGCGTTCCTGCCGGAATTTCGGTACGGGCCCGTAGTGGGTCACCGGCCAGCCGCGCTGCAGACGCTGCCCCGGTGGTAGCTCGGACTGTTCCGGCTCCTGACGTTCCCGGCTTTCCGGCTGACCCATGCCTTCCATGGTGACAGACCGCGAGGGGTGGTCATGACCAGGCCCGGACCCAATCGGACAATACATACTGAACATGCACTTACTGGACGGTCCCCGGTGACGGTGCGAGGATGCGCGCATTCCGCCCCCGTCACCCGCCTGGAAGGAGCCTCCGCGATGCAGGGCGACCCCGAGGTCATCGAATTCCTCAATGAGCAGCTGACCGCAGAACTGACCGCCATCAATCAATACTTCCTGCACAGCAAAATGCAGGAGAACAACGGATGGACCAAGCTCGCGGAATACACCCGGGCCGAGTCCTTCGACGAGATGAGGCACGCCGAGCTGCTCACCGACCGGCTGCTCTTTCTGGAGGGACTGCCGAACTACCAGCGGCTGTTCCATGTGCGGGTCGGGCAGACGGTGACCGAGATGTTCCGGGCGGACCGGGAGGTCGAGGTCGAGGCCATCGACCGGCTGAAGCGCGGAATCGAGGTCATGCGGAACAAGGCCGACCACACCTCGAAGAGAATCTTCGAATCGATCCTCAAGGACGAGGAGCACCACATCGACTATCTCGACACCCAGCTGGAACTGATCGAGAAGCTCGGTGAGCCGCTGTACATCTCCCAGCAGATCAAGCAGCCCGACAGCTAGGGGCCTTTGGATCACCGCCGTCTACGCGGCTTTTCGGAGGGCGGGCGGAGCCGTGCCCTCCGGCACGTCGAGCTCCGCGAGCGCGGGAGCACCCTGGTCGAGCAGCTCACCGCGCGGGCAGCCGCCTCGGCCGAGAAGGGACTGGATACGGCGTACGCACGAACCGCAGTCGGTGCCGGCCTTGCTGACCGACGCTATCCGGCGGGGGGTGCACGCCCCGGCGGCCGCGTGTTCCTTCACCTGTGTTTCGGTAATGCCGAAGCAGGAGCAGACGTACACGCGGTTCACCTCCGGGAGGGTTGGCCGGTCCAGGCCACCCCGGGGTTCCGGTGAGGCTAACCTAACCTTACCTGCCGCCCCCGCCGGACAAAAGTCGGGGAAACACCGATGGGGTACGGATCACATCGATCCGTACCCCATCGTGGCGTTCCGCCGTCGCTCCCGCGTCCCTACTGGTCGCGGTACATCTCGGCGACCAGGAAGGCCAGGTCGAGCGACTGGCTGCGGTTGAGCCGCGGGTCGCAGGCCGTCTCGTACCGCTGGTGCAGATCGTCGACGAAGATCTCGTCGCCGCCGCCCACGCACTCGGTGACATCGTCGCCGGTCAGCTCCACATGGATACCGCCCGGGTGCGTGCCGAGGCCCTTGTGGACCTCGAAGAAGCCCTTGACCTCGTCGAGCACATCGTCGAAGCGGCGGGTCTTGTGGCCGGAGGCCGCCTCGAAGGTGTTGCCGTGCATCGGATCGGTCACCCACGCCACCGTGGCGCCGGAGGCCGTGACCTTCTCGACCAGCTCGGGGAGCTTGTCCCGGACCTTGTCGGCGCCCATCCGGACGATGAAGGTCAGCCGGCCGGGCTCACGGTCGGGGTCGAGCCGGTCGATGTAGGTGAGCGCCTCGTCGACCGTGGTCGTCGGGCCGAGCTTGATCCCGATCGGGTTGTTGATCTGCGACGCGAACTCGATGTGCGCCCCGTCCAGCTGGCGGGTGCGCTCACCGATCCACACCATGTGGCCGGAGACGTCGTACAGCCGGCCGGTGCGGGAGTCGACCCGGGTCAGCGCCGACTCGTAGTCCAGCAGCAGCGCCTCGTGCGAGGAGAAGAACTCGACGGTGCGGAACTCGGCCGGGTCCGTGCCCGCGGCCTTCATGAAGTTCAGCGCGTTGTCGATCTCACGGGCGAGCTGCTCGTAACGCTGGCCCGACGGGGACGACTTCACGAAGTCCTGGTTCCAGGCGTGCACCTGACGCAGATCGGCGTAGCCGCCGGTGGTGAAGGCACGGACCAGATTGAGCGTCGCGGCGGACGCGTGGTACATCCGCTTGAGCCGCTCGGGGTCCGGGATCCGGGCCTTCTCATTGAAGTCGAAGCCGTTGACGGAATCACCGCGGTACGTCGGCAGCGTCACGCCGTCGCGCGTCTCGGTGCTCTTGGAGCGCGGCTTCGAGTACTGCCCGGCGATCCGGCCGACCTTCACCACCGGCACGGACGCCGCGTAGGTGAGGACGGCACCCATCTGGAGAAGCGTCTTCAGCTTGCTGCGGATGTGATCCGCGGAGACGGCGTCGAACGCCTCGGCGCAGTCGCCGCCCTGGAGCAGGAACGCCTCGCCCTTGGCGACCGCTCCCATCCGGGCGCGCAGCTGGTCGCACTCGCCCGCGAAGACGAGCGGAGGATAGGTCCCCAGCTCGGCCACGACCTCGCGCAGGGCTTCCTGGTCCGGATACTCCGGCTGCTGGGCAGCGGGAAGATCTTGCCAGGAGGGCACATGGGCCGCGGGCTTCTCAGCGTTGACTGTCACGCGCTCCAGATTACGTGGTCGCGGGCTGTGGTAAAGGCGGCGCTCACAGTGTGGAACGCACCGGTGCTAAGGTGCCGCCCATGTTCGCGCATTCGAATCAGACTTGGTGGTGGACCGCTCGCTCGGCGGCCCACTGATTCACGCGCGCACCACGAATCGCGAAGGCCGCCCGAGGGGCGGCCTTCAGTGTTTTCCGGGTCCGGGCTTCGGACCGGAAGCGGGCCGTTCCTCCCCCTCCATCCGGAAGGAACACCGCAGATGTCCAACGGAACACCGCGGACGCTCGTCGCACGACTCCTGAACGACGACTGTCCGCCCTTCGCCCTGCTCCGCCGCCGCACCCCCGGCCGGGACCACGGCGTCGTGGAACTGCTGATCGGATCCGTGCACGAGGCCGGCCGGCTGGCAGAGCTGCCGGACGGCGCCGGCCCCTCGCTCGCCCTCGTGCCGTTCCGGCAGATCCGGGAGCGCGGCTTCGACGTACGGGACGACGGAACCCCGCTGGCCGTGCTGGTCGCGGACGAGACGTACGAACTGCCGCTCGCGGAGCTCCTCGCCCAACTGCCCGCCCATGACGTACGGGTCGAGGACGGCGCGTTCGACATCGACGACGAGCGGTACGCGGAGATCGTTCGGCGCGTGATCGAGGACGAGATCGGCCGGGGCGAGGGCGCGAACTTCGTCATCCGGCGGACCTTCGCGGGCCGTGTCCCCGGCTTCGGACGGGCCGACGCCCTCGCCCTCTTCCGGCGGCTGCTCGCCGGTGAGCGCGGCGCGTACTGGACGTTCCTCGTCCACACCGGCGAACGCACCCTGGTCGGTGCCAGTCCCGAGGTCCATGTCCGGATGAGCGGCGGGACCGTCGTGATGAACCCGATCAGCGGGACCTTCCGCTATCCGCCGGAGGGCCCGTCCCCGGAAGCGCTGCTGGAGTTCCTGGGCGACCGCAAGGAGACGGAGGAGCTCTCCATGGTCGTGGACGAGGAGCTGAAGATGATGTGCACCGTCGGCAACCGGGGCGGGGTGGTGGTCGGCCCCCGCCTCAAGGAGATGGCCCATCTCGCGCACACCGAGTACGAGTTGCGCGGCCGTTCGTCGCTCGATGTGCGCGAGGTGCTGAAGGAGACGATGTTCGCGGCGACGGTCACCGGCTCGCCCGTGCAGAACGCCTGCCGGGTCATCGAGCGCCATGAGGCCGGCGGGCGCGGCTACTACGGGGGCGCGCTCGCGCTCATCGGGCGGGACGCGGGCGGGGCGCAGACCCTCGACTCCCCCATCCTGATCCGCACCGCCGACATCGACCGCGACGGCGGGCTGCGCGTGCCGGTCGGGGCGACGCTCGTACGTCATTCGCGCCCGGAGAGCGAGGTCGCCGAGACTCACGCCAAGGCGGCGGGGGTGCTGGCGGCGCTCGGCGTACGGCCGGGCCGGCCGCGCGACGAGTCCACGCGCCCCCGGCTCGCCGACGATCCGAGGGTCCGGGCGGCACTGGACGCGCGACGCGCGGACCTCGCGCCGTTCTGGCTGAGGATGCGGACCGCGTCCGCGACGCTCACCGGGCACGCTCTGGTCGTCGACGGCGAGGACACCTTCACCGCGATGCTGGCGCATGTGCTGCGGTCGTCGGGCCTGGAGGTGACGGTGCGGCGCTACGACGAGCCGGATCTGCGCGCCGCCGTGCGCGGGCACGCGGGTCCGGTGGTGCTGGGGCCCGGCCCCGGCGACCCGGCGGACACGGCCGACCCGAAGATGCGGGTGCTGCGCGTGCTGGCGGCGGAGCGACTCGCGGGGCACGGGCCGGATGATCGGCGCGGGTCGCTCCACGGGCTGCTCGGGGTCTGCCTCGGGCATGAGCTGATCGCGGCCGAGCTGGGCCTGGAGACCGTACGCAAACGGGTGCCGTACCAGGGCGCGCAGACCCGGATCGACCTCTTCGGCCGGGAGGAGACGGTCGGCTTCTACAACAGCTTCACCGCGCGGTGCGACGACGCGGCGGCGGAGGAACTGGCGGCGCACGGGGTGGAGGTGAGCCGGGACGGGGCCGGTGGGGAGGTGTACGCGCTGAGGGGCGACGGGTTCGCGTCGGTGCAGTTCCACCCGGAGTCGGTGCTGACGCTGAATGGGGCGGGGGTGGTGACGGGGTTGCTGGCGGGAGTGACGGGGTCCCGGCGGGGCGCCTCGCGGGGGGTGGTGGACGCGGGCTGAGCTGTGGCGCGGGGCGCCGTCCGGCGGGGGGTACGGGGCGCCTCCGGCGGGGGGTACGGGGCGCCTCCGGCGGGGGGTACGGGGCGCCTCCGGCGGGGAGGGTGCGGGTGCGTGGTCGGCTGCCGGGGCCCGTGGCCTCCGGAGGTCCCTGTCCGGACTGCTATCCTCACCGCGCTCCGCGCGAGCTGCGACGCCTTACGTCCGGACACGCACCTCCTCCGACCCCGACCCCCTCCCCCCGGCGGTCGGCTCCCACTCGCCGCTCCGGCAACGGTGACCGGGCCGGGCGCGGGTCCGATGGCCGCCCAGCCTGACGCTCGGGGTGCTGGCTGGGGTGGGCCGCCGATCCGTTCCGGGTGCGGTCTTTCCGGCGGCGAGTGAGCCGAAGGGGCGCGTCGACGTCGAAAGGGAGAGCGCGCGGAGGTTCGTGAGGAACGAGCGAATCGAGCACGGTCGACCGTCGACGTCGGCACAAAGCGCCCCGGAGGCGAACCGAGCCCTCAAAAAAAGGGGGTCGCGTGGCGGCGCGGAGACGTTGGCGTTCAGGTCTGTCTTGTGCACCCCGCCCCACCCCGCCCCACGGCAGGCCGAGCCCTCAAAAACCCGCGCGGAACCGTCCGCGTTCAGGTCTGTCTGGTGCACCTCGGCCCGCCCCGCGGCGGGCCGAGGCTCTCGGCTAGCCGAAGAACACTCCGACCTCGTCGTACAGCTCCGGCTGGACCGTCTTGAGTTGGGCCGTGGCCTCGGAGATCGGGACGCGGACTATGTCCGTACCGCGCAGCGCGACCATCTTGCCGTAGTCGCCGTCGCGTACCGCCTCAATCGCGTGCAGGCCGAAGCGCGTGGCCAGCCAGCGGTCGAAGGCGCTTGGGGTGCCGCCCCGTTGGACGTGGCCGAGCACCGTCGTCCTGGCCTCCTTGCCCGTGCGGCGCTCGATCTCCTTGGCCAGCCATTCACCGATTCCCGACAGCCGGACATGGCCGAAGGAGTCCAGGGTGCCGTCCTTGAGGACCAGGTCGCCGTCCTTCGGCATCGCGCCCTCCGCGACGACGACGATCGGGGCGTACGACGCCTTGAACCGGGAGGTCACCCAGGCGCAGACCTGGTCGACGTCGAAGCGCTGCTCCGGTATGAGGATGACGTTCGCGCCGCCGGCCAGGCCGGAGTGCAGGGCGATCCAGCCCGCGTGACGGCCCATCACCTCGCAGACGAGGACCCGCATATGGGATTCGGCGGTGGTGTGCAGCCGGTCGATGGCCTCGGTGGCGATACCGACCGCGGTGTCGAAGCCGAAGGTGTAGTCCGTGGCCGAGAGGTCGTTGTCGATGGTCTTGGGTACGCCGACGCAGGGGATGCCGTGGCTGTCGGAGAGCCGGGCCGCGACCCCGAGGGTGTCTTCACCGCCGATCACGATCAGCGCGTCGACGCCGTGCGCGGCGAGGGTTTCCCTGATGCGGTGGATGCCGTCCTCGGCCTTGAGGGGGTTGGTGCGTGAGGAGCCGAGGATGGTGCCGCCGCGGGGCAGTATGCCGCGTACCGCTGGTATGTCGAGCCGTAGGGTGTCGTCGTCCAGCGGTCCTCGCCAGCCGTCCTTGAACCCGGTGAATTCGTAGCCGTATTCCTGGACACCCTTGCGTACGATGCCGCGGATGACCGCGTTGAGCCCGGGACAGTCGCCGCCCCCGGTCAGTACTCCGACGCGCATGGAAAACACTCCCCTTCGCCATCGATCGGGTACCCGGGCCACAGGAAGGGTGACTCAGGTCACTCCGGCATGGTGCGCAGGGTCAATTGCGTTACACCAGAGGGCGGATGAAGGCTTGTGGGGGGATTCTCCGCGGGGCGGGCCGGCTCAGATGTCGTCGAGGCCGCGTTCGATCGCGTACCGCACCAGCTCGACGCGATTGTGGAGTTGGAGCTTGCCGAGGGTGTTCTGCACATGGTTCTGCACGGTGCGGTGCGAGATGACCAGGCGTTCGGCGATCTGTTTGTACGAGAGGCCCTTGGCGACCAGCCGCAGCACCTCGGTCTCGCGCTCGGTCAGCTCCGGGGCCTTGGGTTCGTCGGGGGCGGCGGGCGGGGGCTCGGAGGCGAGTCTGCGGTACTCACCGAGCACCAGGCCCGCGAGGCCGGGGGTGAAGACCGGGTCGCCGGCGGCGGTGCGGTGTACGGCGTCGATCAGGTCTTCCGTACGGGCCGACTTGAGCAGATAGCCGGTGGCGCCGGACTTCACCGCTTCCAGGACGTCGGCGTGCTCGCCGCTGGCGGAGAGCACCAGGACGCGGAGTCCGGGGTGGGAGCCGACCAGTTCCTTGCAGACCTGGACGCCCGGCATACCGGGCAGATTGAGGTCGAGGACGAGCACGCGCGGGGTGGTGGCCTTGGCGCGGCGCACCGCCTGCGGGCCGTCCTCGGCCGTGGCGACCACCTCGAAACCGGCCGCGTCCAGATCGCGGGCGACGGCGTCGCGCCACATCGGGTGGTCGTCGACCACCATCACCCTGATCGGGTCCGTCTGTTCGCTCATCGCTGTGTCTCTCCCCGTGGAACCTTCAACTCGACTTCCGTGCCCTGTCCCGGCACCGAGATCAGCTCGGCCGTGCCGCCCAGGTCCCTCAGCCGGCCGCGGATCGAGAGGGCGACGCCGAGCCGGCCCTCCCCCTCGGCCTGGGCGAGGCGGCCCTCCGGGATGCCGGGGCCGTCGTCCCGTACGGTCACGATCACTTCGTCCGGCCACTCCTCGACCAGGATCCAGGCGTGGGCGTCGGTGCCCGCGTGTCTGCGGACATTGTCCAGGGCGGCACTGACAGCGGCCGCCAGTTCCTCGGCGGCGGCCGGCGGCAACAGTACCGGAGCACCCGGTTCCGAGAAGGTGATACGCGAACCGGCGTACGGCGCGAGGAGCGTGCGCAGGTCGCACGGCTCGTCGTCCTGGCCGGCCGTACGGGCCACCGTGTCCCGGGACGCGCGGGTGCCGGGCACCAGTCCGCTGGAGACCAGCGTGCGCAGGGCGATCTCCTGCTCCCCCGCCAGCCGGCCCAGTTCGGCGGCCTCACCGCCCAGCGCGGTACCGCGCCGCTGCACCATCGCGAGCACCTGGAGCACGCTGTCGTGGATGTCCCGGGCCAGCCGCTCGCGCTCCCGCGTCGCGGCCTCGATCTCCAGGGCGCGGGCGAGGGTGCGTTCGGAGGCGCGGGCGACCTCGACGACGTATCCGATGGCGATGGAGGCGACCCAGACGAGCAGGACGTTGTGGAGGGTGTCCCGGCTGGGGTGCACACGCTCGACGAGGTTGGCGACGGCGACGACGGAGGAGGCGACCGCGGCCCAGCGCCAGCCGCCCTTGACGGCGAAGGCGAGAACCGAGCCCGCGGCCCATATCGACGGCAGGGTGGGGCCGTCGATCCGCTGGGCATCGGTGTCGGCGAGCGGCGTGAGCAGGATGCCGGTGACCGCGACGGCCAGATCGGCGACCAGGAAGCGCTTGGTGCAGCTGACGGCGTTCGCCACTCTGGGAAGCGTGGCGAAGGTCCATACAGCCAGGAACGCGAGGAAACAGGCGGCGATCCAGGGGTGTTCGAACCGATCGCGCTGGAAGAAGAAGATCAGGACCGCGTAGACCATCGTCAGCGCGCGGTACGCGGTCAGCGCCCGCCACAGCGGTTGCTCCACGGACATCCGTACGACGCGCTCGCGCCTGGCCACTCGCCCCCCTTGTTCCTCCGCGGCCCGTTCGCCGGGTCACTCCCCGCCGGTGCCCGCCGCCTTCGCCGCTTCCGCGAGTTGACGCTTGGCCGCCGTCGCGTAGATGTCGACATACTCCTGGCCGGAGAGCTTCATGATCTCGTACATCACCTGGTCGGTGAGCGAACGCAGGATGAACCGGTCGCCCTCCATGCCCTGGTAGCGGCTGAAGTCCAGCGGCTCACCGATCCTGATCCCGGGACGCATCAGCTTCGGGACGACCTTGCCGGGCGGCTGGATCTTCTCCGTGTCGATCATGGCGACCGGGATGACCGGCGCGCCGGAGGCGAGCGCCACGCGTGCGAGGCCGCCGGGCTTGCCGCGGTAGAGACGGCCGTCGGGCGAGCGGGTGCCTTCCGGGTAGATACCGAAGAGTTCGCCCTTCGCCAGGACCTCGATGCCGCTCCGGATCGCGGCCTCGCCCGCGCCGCGCGCGCCCGAGCGGTCCACCGGCAGCTGTCCCACGCCCTTGAAGAAGGCGGCGGTGAGCCTGCCCTTCACTCCGGGCGATGTGAAGTACTCGGCCTTGGCGATGAAGGTGACCTTGCGGTCGAGCACGGCAGGGAGGAAGAACGAGTCGGAGAACGAGAGATGGTTGCTCGCGAGGATCGCCGGACCGTCGGCGGGAATGTTCTCCAGGCCCTCCACCCAGGGCCTGAAGGCAAGCTTCAGCGACCCTCCGATGGAGAACTTCATGGCGCCGTAGATCAACTCGAATGCCTCCTGTGTGCTGTCGCACCGACCTTAACCCGTGGGGCTGCCGCACTCTCCTTCATGGGTGCCCGACGGATCTGGTCGGTGTCGGTCCGGTCGCGTACGGTGAAGTACATCGTCCGATCCTCACGAACAGGAGACCCCGGTGCCGGTCCTTCCCGGAGCCGAGCCGTACCGCCATGAGGGCGGCGAGATCGGCGTCCTTCTCTGTCACGGATTCACCGGTTCCCCGCAGTCGCTGCGTCCGTGGGCCGAATTCCTGGCGGAGCGAGGGCTGACGGTATCGCTGCCACTGCTCCCCGGGCATGGCACCCGCTGGCAGGACATGCAGGTCACCGGCTGGCAGGACTGGTACGCGGAGGTGGACCGGGCGCTGCGGGAGCTGCGGGAGCGGTGCGCACAGGTCTTCGTCCTGGGGCTCTCGATGGGCGGGGCGCTGGCGCTGCGGCTGGCGGCCAAGCACGGCCGGGAGGTCAGCGGGGTCGTGGTGGTCAACCCCGGGATCAAGGTGCACGGAGCGGCGGCGCACGCGCTGCCCGTGATCCGTCATCTGGTCCCGACGACCAAGGGCCTGACGAGCGACATCGCCAAGGAGGGTGCGCGGGAGCTGGGTTACGACCGGGTGCCGCTGCACGCGGCGTACTCGCTGCGGAATTTCTTCCGGCTGGTGGACACGGCGCTGCCGCAGGTGACCCAGCCGTTGCTGCTGCTGCACAGCGCCGAGGACCATGTGGTGCCGCCCGCCGACTCGGCCAGGATCCTGTCCCGGGTCTCGTCGGTGGATGTCCGTGAGGTCTTGTTGGAACAGAGCTACCACGTGGCGACGTTGGACCATGACGCGGAGCGGATTTTCGAGGAGAGTCACGCGTTCATCGGCCGGCTCGCTCCGACTGTCGGGAAGAAGGGGAGCACCACCGGTGGCTGAGCATGACGCGGACCGCGAGCCGCAGCCGATCGACGAGGACGCGGCCTGGGCGGCGATCGTGGCCGGGTACGGCGAGGAGCCGGCGGATCCGCCGGGCGCCAAGCCGTTCAAGTCGGTGGACGATCAGGCCCTGAAGGAGAGCGAGCGGAACAGTACGGGCCCGGGTGCCGAGCCGGAATCCGCGGCTGCGGACAAGACGCTGGGCAAACCCCCCGAGAAGAAGCCGGAGCCGAAGGCCGAGAAGGAGCCGGATCCGGATCCGGAGGCCGAGGTCGGAAAGCCCGCGCTGGGCGGTTCGGTCGTCTTCGCGCCCGGCGTCGGCGGGCCGCGCGACTACCAGCTGGCCGAGCCGCGGGAGGACGACCTCGACGAGAGCGACGAGGGCCATTTCGTCCCGCCGGAGCCGCCGCCGCTGCCCGAGTCCGACGTGACGGCCAGATTCGCCTGGCTCGCGGTGATCGGCGGCCCGGTGCTGATGCTGGTCGCCGTCCTGCTGCGGTGGGACATGACGTGGTGGCTGAGCACGATCTGTATCGGCGGCTTCCTGGGCGGTTTCGTCACGTTGGTGGCGCGGATGAAGCAGGACGACGACGAGAGCGACGACCCGGGCCGGGGTGCGGTGGTCTGACGGCCCCGGCGGTTCAGGCCCTCTCGGGGGACGCCGGTACGCGGAGGGCGGCGAGCACCGGAAGGTGATCCGTCGCCGCCCTGAGGTCGGCCTCGTCGAGGCCCGGCAGACCGTGTGGCACCCCGCAGCCGAGCACCTCGATGCCGTGCGTGGCGAAGATCGCGTCGATGCGCCGGAGCGGGTGCTCGGCGGGCGAGGTGTACTCGCCGCCCCATGGCGCGAGGGTCCAGCAGTCCTGGAGTTCCCCGGCCAGCAGCCGGAAACCGCGGCCGGTGGGGCGGTCGTTGAGGTCCCCGGCGACGATCGTGTGCGGCACGTCCATGGCCTTGAGCCGGTCGATCACCATCCCCGCCTGCGCGTGCCGCTCGTCGGCCCTGAGGCTCAGATGGCAGCTGAGCAGCCCGATCCGGGCGCCCGCGATCCGTACCACCGCCGTCGCGAAACCCCGCCGGTGCAGACCCGGGGTGAGCGGCAGCAGGATGTCCTCCGTCCGCTCGACCGTCGCGCGCAGCGAGCAGAGCAGCAGCGGCCCCGCCGCGGTGGCGCCGCCGCTGAGCACCACGAGATCGGTGTGCGCCGCCAGCCAGGCCGCGCGTTTGCGCCAGCGGAAGAACCGCGGTGCCTCCTGGACGAGGACCAGATCGGGCGCACAGGCCCTGATCACCCGGGCCAGCGCCTCGTTGTCGTCGCGCATGGACCGGATGTTGTAGCTGAGCACCCGGATCACCGCCGAACCATCCGGCTCGGTACGGGAGTCGGGCAGCGTGGGCATCGCCATGCCGCCAAGATATCGACAGGCGGGGACGGCCGTACGCGGCGACACCGGCAAGGCCCCCGGACATGACGGCGCCCGCCGCACCGAGGACACGGTGACGACGGGCGCGCTCGCCGTGTGCGAGAGGTCCCGCCCGCCCTGGGGACGGACGGCGCTCCTTCTCGCACACGGCCCGGTCAGCCCTGTCGGGCCAGGTCCGCGGCTCCCACCAGCCCGGCCTCGCCGCCCAGTTGGGCCGCGAGCACCTGCGCGTGCGGGCGCCACTCACCACCGATCAGCCAGCGCCGGAAGGACTTGCGGATCGGGTCGAGGACCAACTCGCCCTCGTCCGACACCCCGCCGCCGACGATGAACGCGGACGGGTCGAAGAGCGAGGCCAGATCGGCGAGACCGGCACCCGCCCAACGGGCCAGTTCGCGGAAGGAGTCGATGGCGACGGGGTCACCGGCGCGGGCCGCCGCGCTGATGTGCCTGCCCTCGATACCCTCCGGGGTGCCGTCGCCGAGACCGAGCAGCGTCCCGGCGTTCTCCGGCGTCGCGTTGGCGCGCTGCCTGGCGTACCGGACGAGAGCACGCCCTGACGCGTACTGCTCCCAGCAGCCCTGGCTGCCGCAACCGCACAGCAGCCCGTCGGGGACGACCCGGATGTGCCCGAACTCGGCGGCCACACCGAAGCGTCCGCGGCGCAGCTTGTTGCCGATGATGATGCCGCCGCCGAGCCCCGTGCCGAGCGTGATGCAGATGACGTCGTCGTGGCCCTGCCCGGCGCCGAACCTGTACTCGCCCCAGGCCGCGGCGTTGGCGTCGTTCTCCACGACGACCGGCAGTCCGATCCGCTGCTCGACCTTGTCCTTGAGCGGTTCGTGACGCCAGTTGATGTTCGGCGCGAAGAGGACGGTCGCGCGCTTGTCATCGACATAGCCGGCGGCGCCGATGCCGACGGCCTCGATCTGGTGCCCCTCGCCGGCACCGGAGACCGCGGCGCAGATCGCGTCCACGATGCCTTCGGCGGTCGGCGGAGTGGGTACCTTGTGCGTTTCCAGGATGGTGCCCTCTTCGTCGACCACGCCGGCCGCGATCTTCGTGCCGCCGATGTCGACGCCGATGGTGAGTCCCATGTGTCCCTCAGTTTTCGGTCGAGCCCCGCTTGGGCCAACCGTACCCGAGGGCGGGCGCCGGCCCGGCCGGTCCTGCCGTGGGTACCGCTGTCGCTCCGGTGATCAGTCCAGGTCGATCCGACCGTCCGGACCAGGCCCTTCGTCCCTCGGGTCGGTGGGATCGCCGGCCTTCTCCGTCTCCCGTACGGCGCCGGTCGGCGGAGGCGTCCCCTGGGTCCAGCGGGCTTCCTGGGACTCGACGGCGGAGCGGTAGGCGGCGAGCAGTTCATTGCCCGCGGCGGCGAGATGGTCGAAGACGCCGGGGTTGCGCTCGATGACCGGCTCGACGGCTGCCTTGGCCTGGTTGATGAACTGCTGTACGGCGCCCTGCGCGGCCATGCCGAACAGCGGGCCCGGCAGCGCGGAGACCTTGTCGGCGACGGCGTCGACCAGCTTGCGCAGTTCCTCGGTGGCGGAGCCTGGCTGCGGCCCGTACGTCGCGCGGCGGCGCTCCTTCTCGGCCTCCAGATCCTCGGCGCATGCCGTGGCCCAGGCGTCGGAGTCGGCGGCGGGGCGCTCGGTGGCATCGCTCATGCGGCACTCCTGCGTCAGTGACAGGGTCTTCCGCCACGGGACAGCGGAAGGGTTCGTACCTTCGACGGTACCCGAACGGAGGTACGTCGTTCAGTGTGCGCGCGGCCACAGGTCGGGGTCGGGGGTGAATCTCACCCGCAGCACGCCGTCCGTGAGGGCCGCGCCGGTGACCGTGCAGCGGCGCAGCGCGGACGGCAACGGAACGATTCGGCGGAACGGGCCGACGGTGAGCAGGAGTTCGTCGTCCCTGCGTACCAGCGCCAGTTCGCTCTTGACCGCTCCGGGCAGTGGCAGGCACCAGACGAACAGATTCTCCTCGGCGAGCCGGTCCTCGACCGGCCAGGGGTCTTCGACGGGGCTCCCGGCGGTCGCGCCCTCCGGCGCGCTGTCGAGAAGGGCGAGGTCGTCGGGGCCGCGCGGGTCGCGGCCCAGATGACCCACCGGGTGGACGGGCGTCCCGGGCGGCCATTCTTCGTGCCACGCGTCCAGGCACTTGCGCTGCTGGGCGACGAGCGTCGCGAGCCAGGGGTCCGCGGCGTCGCCGGGCAGTATCCGGTTGGCCACGAGCGCGTCGACGCGCAGTCCGTGGAGCGCGATCCCGGTGCGGGCGACGCGCAGGGCCTCGGCCGCGGCGGGCCCCGGCTCGGCGACCAGCCGCAGGGTCGTGCCGGGGTCCTCGACGAGCGACTGGACGGCGGCCAGTTCGGCGTCCCACCGGGCGGCCGTCTCGTACAGCCACTGCACGGGCATGGGTATCCCGGCGAGCTGGGCCATCACCGGGCGCAGCGCGCGGGCGGCCTGCCGTTCCCGGGGCAGCAGCCGGCGCAGATAGCGGCGCAGTTGCTCGGGCAGGGCGAGCAGGGCCAGGGCGTCGCGCAGCGGCGGAAGGTCGACGACGAGGAGGTCCCAGTCGCCGGCCGCGGCCCGGCGCAGTGCGTGCAGCAGGGCGGACTGTTCGCTGCCCGGCAGTTCGGTGAGTTCCTCACCGGCCAGCTTGCGGGCGCCGAGCAGTTCGAGCGCGGTGGCGGCCCGCTCCTGGAAGGAGAGCGTCTCCGTACGGAAGTGGGCGCCGGAGTCGACGCGCGCGGCCCACAGGCCGTCCCGTACCGGAGCGGGGTCGTCCGGCGGGCCGGCCGGCGTTCCGAAAAGATCGCCGAGCGGGTGGGCGGAGAGCAGCAGAACACGTCCGCCGGGCCGGGCGGCGGCGAGCGCGGTGGCGGCGGCGATGGTCGTACGGCCCGCCCCGCCGGGGCCGGTGACGAGGACCGTACGCATCGGCGTCAGGCTCCGGGGACGGATTCGACGCGCTTCTTGAGGCCCGCGAGGGCCCGGTCGATGATGACCTTCTCGGCCTTGCGCTTGATCATGCCGAGCATCGGGATCTTGACGTCGACGGTCAGCCGGTAGGTGACCTCGGTGCCCGAGCCGGCCGGCGCCAGCAGGTACGAGCCGTCGAGGGCGCGCAGCATCTGGGACTTCACCAGCGTCCAGCTGACCTCGTTGTCGCCGGTCCAGGTGTAGGCGAGGGTGTGGTCGTCCTTGATCGCTCCGGCGTCCAGCACCAGCCTGACCTGCTCGGCACGGCCCCGGCTGTCGGTGGCCAGCACCTCGGCCTCCTTCACCTCGCCGGTCCAGTCGGGGTAGCGGTCGAAGTCGGCGATCACGCCCATGACGTCGGCCGGTGCCGCCTCGATCGTGATGCTCGAACTGGTGTGTTCCGCCATCGCCGTGCTCCTCCGGTGCTGGGGCTGTCCCGGCTTCTGGATGTGTGTGGTGCAGGCTATCGCGAGTGCGCCGCTCACCATTCCATCGCCCACGGCCGCCCGGTCGACGCGAAGTGCCCCACGTTCACGCACTCCGTGGCGCCGATACGCATCCGGCGGGCCAGCGGCTGATGGACATGTCCGAACAGCGAGAACCGCGGCTTCGTACGGCGGATGGCGTCCAGCAGCGCGGTGCTGCCGCGCTCGAAGCGGCGGGCGACCGTGTCGTACGTCAGCTCGGGCACGTCGGGCGGAATGTGCGAGCACAGCACATCCACCTCGCCGAGCGCCTCGACCTTGGCCGCGTACTCCTCGTCGGAGATCTCGTACGGGGTGCTCATGGGGGTGCGCAGCCCGCCGCCGACGAAGCCGAAGACCCGGCCGCCCAGCTCCACCCGCTCACCGTCCAGCACGGTGGTGCCCGGCCGCGCGTACTCCCGCCAGAGACCCGGGATGTCGACATTGCCGTACGTCGCGTACGTCGGGGCGGGGAACGCCGCGAACAACTCGGCGTACTGGCGCCGCACGCCCTGCTCGATCGCGGTCCTCGGGTCGAGCCCGAGCCCTGCCCACAGCTCCCGGCCGAACTCCCGGGCCTCGTCGAAGCGGCGGGCGGTGCGCAGCGCCACGATCCTGTCGGCGTTCTCGACGCCGAAGAGGTCGGGGAAGATACCGCGCGAGTGGTCCGCGTAGTCCAGGAAGAGGACGAGGTCACCGAGGCAGAGCAGGGCGTCCGCGCCGTCACCCGCCGTCGCGAGACCCCGTGCGTTCCCATGGACATCACTGATCACATTGACTCGCATACCTCGCATGACGATCACCCTAGAACTCCGATTCCGCCCTCGGTAGAGGGCCCGACCTGCGGTTCCTTCCGTGGTGACCGCGGTGTCGGCGGGGTGGACTACTCTGCGCGAAGTACCGCACAGTACGTGTGACGCACGGAACATCTGGCCGGAACCCTCTATCGGTACGTCAGTACCGATGGGTAACGTCCGGGGCAGTCCAGTCGTGCTCGCCCCACCGAGCACCTGCCCGATCTTGGACCGCAGCCGGCGCGCGCACAGCCGCGGCGCCGGCGCCCGATGAGGAGCAGCAGTCTTGCGCGAGTTCAGCCTTCCGGCCCTGTACGAGGTCCCTACGGACGGCAATCTGACGGATCTCATCCGCCGCAATGCCGCGCAGCACCCCGATGTCGCCGTCCTGGCCCGCAAGGTGGCCGGCGCCTGGACGGACGTCACCGCCACCCAGTTCCTCGCCGAGGTACGGGCCGCCGCCAAGGGCCTGATCGGGGCGGGCATCCAGCCCGGCGACCGGGTCGCGCTGATGTCCCGTACCCGCTTCGAATGGGTCCAGCTCGACTTCGCGATCTGGAGCGCCGGCGCGGTCACCGTCCCGGTGTACGAGACCAGCTCGGCCGAGCAGGTGCAGTGGGTCCTCGCCGACTCGGGCGCCGTCGCGGCGATCGTGGAGAGCGCGGAGCACGCCGCGGCGGTGGAGTCGGTACGGGACGGCCTCCCCGGTCTGCGGAACGTCTGGCAGATCGACAACGGCGCGGTCGCGGAACTGACCGCCGCCGGCGCCGGGATCACGGAAGCGACCGTCGACGAGCGCGCCGCGACCGCGAAGGCCGACGACCCGGCGACCATCGTCTACACCTCGGGCACGACCGGCCGCCCCAAGGGCTGTGTGCTGACACACCGCAGCTTCTTCGCGGAGTGCGGCAACGCGGTGGAACGCCTCAAACCCCTCTTCCGCACGGGCGAGTGCTCCGTGCTGCTCTTCCTCCCCGCCGCGCATGTCTTCGGGCGGCTCGTCGAGGTGGCGGCCGTGATGGCACCGATCAAGCTCGGCTGCCTGCCGGACATCAAGAACCTCACCGACGACCTGGCGACCTTCCGGCCGACGCTGATCCTCGGAGTCCCCCGCGTCTTCGAGAAGGTCTACAACTCCGCCCGCGCCAAGGCCCGGGCGGACGGCAAGGGCCGGATCTTCGACAAGGCCGCGCACACGGCGATCGCGTACAGCCGCGCGCTGTCCACCCCGCAGGGCCCGTCCCTCGGCCTGAGGATCCGGCACAAGATCTTCGACAAGCTCGTCTACGGCAAACTCCGCGCCGTCCTCGGCGGACGCGGTGAGTACGCGATCTCCGGCGGCGCCCCGCTGGGCGAGCGGCTGGGCCACTTCTACCGGGGCATCGGCTTCACGGTGCTGGAGGGTTACGGCCTCACCGAATCCTGCGCGGCCACCGCCTTCAATCCGTGGGACCGTCAGAAGATCGGCACGGTCGGCCAGCCCCTGCCGGGCTCGGTCATCCGGATCGCCGACGACGGCGAGGTCCTGCTCCACGGCGAGCACCTGTTCACCGGCTACTGGAACAACCCCGAGGCGACGGCCGAGGCCCTCGCCGACGGCTGGTTCCACACCGGCGACATCGGCGCGCTCGACGAGGACGGCTATCTCTCGATCACCGGCCGCAAGAAGGAGATCCTGGTCACCGCCGGCGGCAAGAACGTCGCCCCGGCCGTGATCGAGGACCGCATCAGGGCGCACGCGCTGATCGCGGAGTGCATGGTCGTCGGCGACGGCCGCCCGTTCGTGGGCGCGCTGATCACCCTGGACGAGGAGTTCCTGACCCGCTGGGCCAGGGACCACGGCAAACCCTCCGACGCGACACCGGCGACGCTGCGGCTGGACCCGGAGCTGCTGGCGGAGGTGCAGCGGGCGGTGGACGAGGGGAACGCGGCGGTGTCGAAGGCGGAGTCGGTACGGAAGTTCCGGGTGCTGACGCGGCAGTTCACGGAGGAGGCGGGGCACATCACGCCGTCACTGAAGCTGAAGCGCAACGTAGTGGCCAAGGATTTCGCCGACGAAATCGAAGCGATTTATCGGGGCTGAGTTTTGGCCGGGGCCGGTGGTCCGGTGCGGGCCGGTGGTCAGGGGTGCGGTCGTCTTCGGCGGGGGCCGGTGGTCGGGTGCGGGTCCGTGTGGGTGCGCGCGTGGTCTTCGGCCGAGGCCGGTTTCCGGGTGCGGGTCCGTCGTGGTGCCGGGGGCCGGGGCCTCCGGCACCAGCCGTACGAAACCGCAACCCGCACCCGCACAGCGCCGCGCCGCGCCGCGTCAAAGCAACGAACGGAGCCGCGACGCCAGCAGGTCCCAGCGCCACCTCTCCTCCACCCAGTCCCGCCCCCGCTCCCCCATCCGCCGCCTCAGCTCCGCGTCCCCCAGCAGCGCCACCACCCGCTCCGCCGTTTCCGCCGACGCCACCTCCCGCGGCCCGCCACGCACCACCCATCCCGTCTCCCCGTCGAGCACCGCGTCCGGCGCCCCGCCCGAGTCGCCCGCGATCACCGGGAGCCCCGTCGCCGACGCCTCCAGGTAGACGATGCCCAGGCCCTCGACGTCGAGGCCGCCGCGCCGGGTGCGGCACGGCATCGCGAAGACGTCGCCCGCGCCGAAGTGGGCGGGCAGTTCCGACCAGGGGACGGCGCCGGTGAAGCGTACGGAGTCGGCCACGCCCGTGCCGGCCGCCAGCTTCCGCAGCGTCCCCTCGTACGGTCCGCCGCCCACGATCAGCAGCACGGTGTCCGGCACCCGCGCCAGGATCGCGGGCAGCGCGAGGATCAACGTGTCCTGGCCCTTGCGCGGGACCAGCCGGGAGACGCAGACCACCACGGGCCGGTCCGCGAGGCCGAGCCGTTCGCGGACGGCCTTGCCGCCCGAGCCCGGGTGGAAGGTCTTCTCGTCGACGCCGGGCGGCAGTTGGACCATGCGCGCGGCGGCCTCCGGGGTGAGCGCGGCGGCTATGCGCGAGCGCGTGTACTCACCGAGGTAGGTGATCGTGTCCGTGCCCTCGCCGATGCGCCGCAGCAGCTGCCGGGAGGCGGGCAGCTGGGCCCAGCCGGCCTCGTGGCCGTGCGTGGTGGCGACCAGGCGCCGGGCGCCGGCCGCGCGCAGGGCGGGGGCCATCAGGCCGAGCGGGGCCGCCGCGCCGAACCAGACCGACTCGCAGCCGTGCTCGCGCAGCAGCCCGGTGGCTCTGCGGGTGACGCGCGGGGTCGGCAGCAGCATCGTCGTACGGTCGCGTACGACGGTGAACGGCTGCTCCGCGTCGAACGCCGCCGTCGCCTCCGCGCCCTCGCGCCCGCGCTTCCAGGTGGAGGCGTAGACGACGAGCCGCTCGGGGTCCAGACGGAGCGCCATGTTGTGCAGGAACGCCTGGATGCCGCCCGGCCTGGGCGGAAAGTCATTGGTCACGATCAATGTCTTGTGCATCGCCGCAGACAGTACCCAACGCACCGGCGGCCCCGCCTTGTGGCTCCCGCACAGCCCCGCCCGGCATCATGACTTCCGCGATCATACGATTCGGACGAGGATGAGGCGGTCATGGCGGGCGCGCATGGCACACGGTTCCCGGTCGCGGTGTGGGCCCTCACCAGAGCGGCGCTGCTGCTCTGCGTCTTCAAGGTCGTCACGCTGCCGGGGCCCGACGTCACCGGCGATGTCGCGGTGATCTACCACGGCTGGTACGAGGTGCTCAAGACCGGCACATATCCGCTGGACGATGTGACCTGGCAGTATCCGCCGGCCGCGGCGCTGGCGATCCTCTCGCCGGCGGTACTGCCGTTCCTCGGCTACGCCTCCGCCTTCTTCGTGCTGGCGCTCCTCTGTGACGCGATGGCCTTCGGGCTGCTGCTGTACGCGGGCCGGCGGACCGGCCGGTCCATGGGGGGCGCGTGGGTGTGGGTGGTGGGGGTGCCGCTGCTGGGTCCGACGGCGTACGCGCGTTACGACCTGATGGTGACGGCGGTGGCGATCGCCGCCCTGCTCGCCGGGGTGCGCAGGCCGCGGCTGATGGGGGCGCTCGCCGGGTTCGGCGCGCTGCTGAAGGTGTGGCCGGTCCTGCTGCTGGTGGGCACCCCGCGCGGCCGGGCCACCCGGCGGTCCTGGGCGACGGCCACGGCGGTGGCGGCCGCGCTGGTCGTGGTCTGTACCGCCGCGATGCCCGGGGCGCTGGCGTTCCTCACCTTCCAGCGCGACCGGGGCACCGAGGTCGAGTCGCTGGGCGCGCTGGTCTTCCAGGTGGCGAGGCATTACGGCTGGAAGGGGAGCGTTCTGCTCAACTACGGTTCCGTGGAATTCGTCGGGCCGTATGTCCCGCTGGTCAGCAACGCCGCGCTGGCGCTGACCCTACTGGCCTTCGGCTGGCTGCTGGTGTGGCGGCTGAGGGCGCGCGGGTTCGGCGCGGGCACGCCGTACGACGCGGCGTTCGCCGCCGTGCTGCTGTTCACCACCACGAGCCGGGTGATCAGTCCGCAGTACATGCTCTGGCTGGTCGGTCTCGCGGCCGTCTGTCTGACGCTGCGGGCGAGCCGGATGGCCCTGCCCGCGTGGCTGGTGGTGGCCGCGACCGCCGTGACGCTGCTCGAATTCCCGCTGCTGTTCTCGCATGTGGTGGCCGGCGACCCGATGGGCATCCTGTTGCTGGCCGTACGGAACGGGCTGCTGGTCGCGGCGACCCTGACCGCCTGTGTGCGGCTGTGGCGGGGTACGGTCGCCGGGCCCCGGCGGCGCGACGGGGACGCGCTCGCGGTCAGGCCAGACGTTGACGCACAAAGTCGCGCCAACGTGCCGTGAGGTCCTCCGGCGTGGTGGACAGCACGTCGTGGGCCGCCTCCTCCACCGCTCCCGCGCGCCCCGGGTGCGCGCCGACCGCCCGGTAGAAGTCGGTCAGCCGCCGCTCGCCCCAGTCCCGGGCGATCAGCTCGCAGGCCAGCCAGCCGCCCTCGTAGGAGCGGGCCAGCCGGTCGGCGTCGCCGCCGAAGGCGAACTCCTCGTCGGACGGCAGCTGTGCGGGCGTCTCCCCGCGGCGGACGGCACGCTGGAGTTCGGGGGCGATCTTGCCCGCCGTCCGGTCCGTACCCCGGTACGCGACCCAGTCGGCGAAGCCCTCCGAGAGCCAGGCCGGGGTGGCGGCCGAGGTGGCGGCGCGGGTCGCGACATGGGTGGTCTCGTGGGTGAGGACGATCCGCTGACCGTGGGCGCTGAGGGCGTCGTACGCCTCGGGGTTCACCACGATCCGGTCGGAGGGCGCCGCGCTCGGGGAGCCGACCTCGCCGGTGGTGACGGCCGCGATGCCCCGGTATCCGGCCGCGGGCGCTCCCAGCAGCCCTGCCATGGATTCCAGGGAGTCCGGCACGAGCAGCACCACGCGGCCAGCCCACGGGCCCGGCCAGGCGCCGTCCACGGCGGGTACGGCCCGGTCCGCGGCGGCCGCGATCCCGCGCAGCCGCGCGTCGGCCGCCTCACCGGCCCCGACGCCGAGGACGAGGCTGCGGGCGCCGCGTAGGGCCCGTACCTCGCCCTGCTGCCAGAGCTGTGGGGTGCCGCCCGTGCCCGGCCGGTCCCCGGTCACGTACCAGCGCCCCCCGCTCTCCTCCAGCGTCAGCGTGCGGGGGGTGGAGACCGGCGCGGTGTCGTAGCCGGCGATGCGGTGGCGCAGTTCGGCCCGGACGGTGGCCCGGTCGCCGGAGCGTTCGACGTCGGTGAGGTCGTACGTCCAGGAGCCGAGCGGCACGTCCGCGAGGTTCTCGAACTCCTCGCGCGCGGTGGCGCGCAGGGTCCGCGCGGAGGGGGCGAGGACGGCGAGATACGCGTCCTCGTCCCGGTCCATCACGGCCGCGGCCCGGCGCTCCAGGGTCCGCCCGATCGCGTCGGTGGCGGTGTCGGGGGCCTTCTCGGGGGCCGTGCAGCCCGCCGCCAGCAGCAGCGCGAGGAGCCACGGCACGGCCGTACGTCCCCACGCGCCGTGCCGTCCCGCCGCGGTACGCGCCCGACCTGCCACGCCGACGATCGTACGGGGTGGCCCCGAGGCCCTCGTCCGGATCAGACGCGCGTGACCGACGAGACCGGCATCATGCCGACCGGGTCGTAGCGCACCGAGGCTCCGGGGTACGGGGCGTGGATCACCTGACCGTTGCCCACGTACATGCCGATGTGGCTGGCGTCGTCGCGGTACGCCACGAGGTCACCGGGGCGCGCGGCGGAGAGCGGGACCTGCCGGCCCGCGTACCGCTGCGCCTGGGAGGTGCGCGGCAGTCCGACGCCCGCCTGCGCGTACGACCACTGGGTGAGCCCCGAACAGTCGAAGCCGGAGGGCCCGTTGGCGCCCCAGACGTAGGGCCGGCCCACCGCGTTCTGGGCGGCGTTCACCGCCGCGGCGGCGCGCGCCGAGGCCGGTGCGCCGCCGGAGAGCGCGGAGCCCTCGCCACGGTCGGAGCGTGAGGCCCGGTCGTAGGAGTCGCGCTCGGCGGTGGGCAGCGAGTCGAGCAGCCGCCGCGCCTCGGCGAGTTTGCGTTCGACGGTGCGCTTGTGCCGGGATACGGCGGCTCTGCTGCGCTCCAGCTCGGTGAGGTCGTGGGCGGCTTCCATACGCACCTGTCCCAGCCTCCGCTGGGCCTGCTGGAGTTCTCTCAGGGTGCCGGACTGGCGGGCGCCGACCCGGTCCAGGACGGAGGCCTTGTCGAGATAGCTGTCGGGGTCGGAGGAGAGCAGCAGGGCGAGGGCCGGGTCGAGGCCGCCCGAGCGGTACTGGGCGCCGGCGAGTGAACCGAGCGCTCCGCGCATCGTGTTGACGCGCTGCTGGCCGCGGGCGGCGCTGTCCTGCGCCTGGTCGACCAGGCCGCGCAGCCGTCCCGCCTGTTCACTGGCCTTGTTGTACAACTCGGTGGCCTTCTCGGCCTGTTCGTAGAGCCGGTCGACCTTGGCGCGAGTGGCCTCCGGCGTCTGCTGCGGGTCCGCGCCCGCGGGGGCGGCTCCGAGCGCCGCCGCGGCAGTGGCCGCCGCGGCGGACACTGCGATGGCGCTGCCGCGGGCGCCGAGGCCCAGTCCGGGCTGTGAGGGGCGGCGATGGGACACCACAGGAAGCCGCACTTCCTTCCGCTGTACGCACTGACGCAGCCCCTGCCGCCCGACGGGCGGACCGCTGGCCGGAGCTGCGCGCAGCAGACAGTAGCCGTGCGACCACGGAGCGACCAACGACCGCCCCGCGCACACAAAGTGGCGCCCCGCCGGAGACCACAAGGTCATCGGCGGGGCGCGGCGTCAGCGTGCGTAGCGGGAATTCGCCCGAATGGGCGGGTGTCAGCGGCCGTCAGCCGATCCGGACACCGAACTGGAAGGGCATGTTGTTGATGGACTCGTAGCGCACGCTGGCACCGGGCTTGGGGGCGTGCAGCACCTGGCCGTTGCCCGCGTAGAAGCCGACGTGGTGCAGGTCGCCGTAGAAGAAGACCAGGTCGCCCTGCTGGAGCTGGCTCATCCCGATGCGCGCGCCGTCGTTGGCCTGGGCCTGGGAGGTGCGGGATATCCCGACGCCGGCCTGCGCGTACGCCCAGGAGGTCAGTCCGGAGCAGTCGAACGAGCTGGGGCCGCTGGCGCCGTACACGTACGGGGTGCCGATCTTGCTCTGGGCGGCGGCGAACGCGGCGGAGGCACGCTGCGAGGCGGGCACGGAGTTGCCGAGGTCGGGGCGCGAGGAGGTGCCGCCGTCGCGGCTGGCACGGGACTCGTCCTCCGCGACGAGCGCGGCGCGCTCCTGCGCGGTGAGCGTGTTGAGCAGCTTCTGCGCCTCGGCGAGCTTGGCCCGGACCGCGTCCTTCTGCTCGCCGAGCTGCTTACGGGTTTCCGCGAGGTCCTTGACCTTGCCCTGGGCCTCCTGGCGCTGCTGCGCGAGGGTCCGCTGCTTGGACTGGATCTGCTGGAGCGTGTCGGCCTGCTTGGCGCTGATCTGGTCGAGCGTGGACGCCTTCTCCAGGTAGCTGTCCGGGTCCGAGGAGAGGAACAGCTGTACGGCCGGGTCGATGCCGCCGGTGCGGTACTGGGCGCTGGCCATCGAACCGAGGCCGTCGCGCAGGTTGTTGAGCTCGTCCTGGCCGCGGGCGACCTTGTCCTGGATGGCGTCGACCTGCTTTTCGAGCTTGCCCTGCGCCTCCTTGGCCCCGTTGTACTTCTCGGTGGCCTTCTCCGCGTCCTCGTAGAGCTTGTCGACCTTCTCCTTGACGTCTTCCTTGCTCGGCTTCGGCTCGGCGGCCTGGGCGGCCTGGGAGCTGAGAGCGACGGCAGCGGCGGCGGTAGCGGTGAGCACGGTCACACGGGCGCGGCTCGGCTGCTTGGGTCGACGGTGGGACGCCACGGAGGCGAGCTCCTTCTTCCTCAGCCGCCTACCGGGCCATGGGGGACGTAGAAGCCCCGGCTTCCTGCGTCGACCCCTCCAGCGAACTGGACCGAACCGGGCCGAACTGCACGAAATCGGCGGTTCCTTCGCTGCCACCCCGGATGGATGATCAACCGCGCGAAGGTTCGAGGCCTGACCTTAGTGACCTTCTCGTGATCAGTTCAAATCCTTCCAAGGAAAAAGTCCGTCAGGACGCACATAATTTACAGACACCACACAGGCAGTCATGGACATTTGACGCTGCGCTGCGACAACAGGCGATCAATTCGGTCATTGTTCGCACGAGTTGACCAGCGTCACAAGAGGGATCAGGCGCGCGAAAGCCGCTTCAGCAGCAAGGCGGAGGCGACCGGTCGGGCACCGGCCCTGGCGACCCCGTCCGCGACCTCCCGGTCGGTGGAGACCACGACCACGGGCCGGCCGGGCGGCTCGGCCCTGACGAGCTGGCGGATCAACTCGTCCGCCGTCACGCCCGCTTTGGAGAACAGCACCCGCACCCCGCGCGGCGGGGCGAGCAGCACCGGCGCCGCCAGCTCGGCGCCGTCGAAGACACAGGTCATCTCCGCGCCCGTCTGCGCCGCGAGCATGGCCAGCCCGCCCAGCAGCCGCAGCCGCTGCTTCTCCAGCGGCATCGTCGGATAGCCGGTCTTGGTGACGTTGTAGCCGTCCACGATCAGATGCGCCTGCGGCAGCGCGAGCAGCTGGTCGAGCAGCGCGGGATCGGTCTCGGAGAGCGCGCGGGCCGCCACATCCTTGGGAGACATACGGCCGGGCTCGACCGCGTCGACCGTGTCCGCGGGGCGGGCGGCAGCGGGCGGCAGCGCCAGCTCGCGCCGCAGCCCCTGCGCCGACTCCAGCACCGTGTCCAGCAGCAGCCGCAGCCGCATGTCCTCCACCGAGCGGCCCTCACGGGCGGCCCGGCGGCTCGCCTCGACGGCCGCCTCCGCCTCACCGAGACGCGCCCTGATCCGGCGCGTCTCACTCTCCGCGGCGGACACCTGCGCCGCGGACTCGGCCCGGAACGCCTCGGACTCCGCGTTCGCGCGGCGCAGCGCGGCCTCGCCCCGCTTCACATCGCTCTGGGCGCTGCGCAGCTTGCGATGGAGCGATTCGGTCTCCTTGCGGGCCGCCTCCAGCTCCGTACGCAGCCGTTCGGTCTCGCTCTTCGTCAGGGCCCTGGCGACGGCCAGCTCCTCACGGAGCCGCTCCAGCTCGCGCCGGGTCTCCACGCCGGCCCGCTCGGCGTCCGCCCGCTGGGCCTCCTCGCCCGCGGCGGCCACCAGCTTCACCCACCCCGGGGGTCTGAGGACATACGCGGCGGCGGCGACATCGACGGGATCGGCGGCGGCGGGCGGCGAGCCCGCCTCCAGGGCCGCGGCCAGTTCGGGCTGGGACTGGCCGATGCGCTCCCCGATCCGCTGCCGGAACACCGGGTCGCTCTCCAGGGCGGCGGCCATCGCGTTTCCCGCGAACTTCGCCCGTCTGTTCGGGGTGAACCGGGCGTACTGCCGCAATGGCGCGGGGAGTTCGGTGACGGTCAGCCCGCCGAAGGCGTCGGAGACCAGCGCGACGACGCGGCGCCGTACTCCGTCCGGGAGCGGGCGGTCGAGCGCCTCCGCGGCGTCACCGCCGGCCGCACCGGACGGCTCAGCACCGCTCGCGGGCTGCTCCACGATCCGTCACCCCATCTACCCCTTTCGGGCGGCTCCGTCAGGAACCGGCCCCCGGCCTGTCCACCAGTTCGATCTGGTCCACGGCGTTGCACCAACGGCACCGCACCGACTCGATGGTCTCACTGACCACCTCGCGCTCCTCGACCTTCGGCTCCCCTGCCAGGTCCAGATGGACGTACTCGACGGTCTTCGCGGAGCGGGTCACATCGAAGCGCGTGAGATTGCCGCACAGCGTGCAGCGCCACCGGGTAGCGGCCGTCGGCCGGGGAACCGTCGTCATCGTCGCCGTCCTCTTTTCGTCGATTCCGTCGATTCCGTCGATCCTCGGTGCGGTGTCCCGCGGTGCGCCGTCGAAACGCGGATATCCAGAAACACGTAGGTGATGCCAGCAACCCTACGGCCTGGCGGCCCCTGCAGGGGGCGGCGAGGCGCTCTGTACCAGTGGGTCCCGGTACGCAATGCTCTGTCCATGATCAAGTGGCGGACGGCGGCCGGCGGCCCAGTGGTGACCTACGGACTCATCGGCCTCTGCTGTCTGGTCTTCCTGGTCAGCCCGCTGTCGGGGTTCAATCCGGGGTACGGGAAGGGGGACACGCTCCTCGCGACCCAGAGCGCGTATTTCGAACGGTGGGGCGTCATCCCGGTCAATCTGCTGCGCGGCACCCCGCACGCCCTGCTCACCCCGCTCACCGCGCTCTTCGTCCACGGCAGCTGGCTGCATCTGCTGGGGAACATGCTCTTCCTGTATGTCTTCGGGGCGATGGCCGAGGAGCGGATGGGCCGGGCGCGGTTCGCGCTCTTCTATCTCGCCGTCGGCTACTTCGCGCTGTTCGTGTACGCGGCGGCCAACGCCGACTCGGACCAGACGCTGGTGGGGGCCTCGGGCGCGATCTCAGGGGTGCTCGGCGCCTTCCTCTACCTCTTCCCCAGAGCCCGGGTCACCAGCCTCTTCCCGTTTCTGCTCTTCCTGCCGCTGCGCTTCCCCGCCTGGATGGTGCTGATCTTCTGGTTCGCGCTCCAGTGGGCGGCGGCACAGGGCGCGGAGGCCGGTCCCGGGGTCGCCTATCTCGCGCATGTGGTGGGGTTCGGCACGGGCTTCCTCTACACCTGGGTGCGGTACTGGCGTACCGATAGAGTGAAAGACCAAACCGCGGCCACCGAGGGAGAACGCCAACCGTGATCACCGCGATCGTGCTCATCAAGACCAGCGTCGACCGGATCCCCGAGATCGCGGAGTCGATCGCCGCCCTCGACAGCGTCAGCGAGGTCTTCTCGGTCACCGGTACGTACGACCTGATCGCCATGGTCCGGGTCTCCAAGCACGACGATCTGGCGGATGTGATCCCCGGCCGGATCAGCAAGATCGAGGGCGTCGAGGCCACGGACACGCATGTGGCGTTCCGTACGTACTCCCAGCACGACCTCGAAGCCGCCTTCGCCATCGGACTCGACGCGTAGGGCCCCGTCTCCCGCCGGTTCCGGCGCCGGCGCCGGCGAGCCTGATCCGGGCCGCCGTGCCCAAACCGCAGGTGATCCGGCAGCGCCGCGACCTCCCCGAGCGGACCGCCCTGTGGCGGGACGACGACGCGCTGACCCGGATCTTCGCCTCCGAGGCGGCCTCCGGCACCCTGCACCGCCCGCGGGGCGAGCCGCGCTGGGCGAAAGTGGAGATCGCCCCCGCCGGCGACACGGCGCCCGGCGCCTGCGTCGTCGCCTTCCACGCGGACCGGGAACGGGCCGTCGCGGACGAGACGTTCCGTACGCTGCTGGCCATCTCGGGGGTGGCGCTGCTGCTGACGACCGGCATCGGCTGGGCAGTCGCGGGCCGCATACTCGCGCCCGTACGGGTCGTACGGATCACCGCGGCACAACTCACCGAGCAGGACCTCACCCGCCGCATCCCCGTCAAGGGCCGGGACGACATCGCGGCGCTCGCCGAGACCTTCAACGGGATGCTCGACCGGCTCGACCTCGACGCCCGGCCGGCCCGCGCCGATCTGGTGATCACCGCCGAGGGCGCGCTCGACCACCAGACCGTACGCGGCAAGATCCCGGCCGAAGTCGCCCGTCGCGGCCTGACGGTCAGCCGCGGTCGGGGACGCAGCGGCCGTCCTCCGTACGGTAGTTCCACCGCGCGCCGTCGGTCACCAGCTCCCGCACGGCCCGCACGAACCGGTCAACATGCTCGTCCGGCGTCCCGGCGCCGAAGCTGACCCGGATCGCGTTGAGCGACCGCTCACCCGGCTCGGCCTCCGGGGCACCGCACTCCCCCGGGTCCTGCGGGTCGCTGTCCAGCAGCGTCCGCACCAGCGGGTGGGCGCAGAAGAGCCCGTCCCGTACGCCGATGCCGTACTCCGCGGAGAGCGCGGCGGCGAAGTGCGAGCTGTTCCACCCCTCGACCACGAACGAGAGCACTCCGACCCGCGGCGCGTCCTCGCCGAACAGCGAGAGCACCTTCACCTCGGGCACCCCGGCCAGCCCCTCCCGCACCCGCGCCACGAGCCGCTGCTCGCGCGCCACCAGCGCGTCGAACCCGGCGTCCGTGAGCGTCTTGCAGGCCGAGGCGATCGCGTACACCCCGATGACATTGGGCGAACCGGCCTCATGACGGGCCGCCGTGGTGTGCCACTCGACATCCACCCCGCCGTCGGCCCGACGCGCCACCTTGCGGCTGGCGCCACCCCCGGCGAGATACGGCTCCGCGTCCCGGAGCCAGTCGGCCCGCCCCGCGAGCACCCCGGAACCGAACGGCGCGTACAGCTTGTGCCCGGAGAAGGCCACCCAGTCGACATCCAGCTCGGCGATGTCCACGGGGTGGTGCGGCGCGAGCTGAGCGGCGTCCAGCACGATACGGGCGCCCCCCGCGTGTGCGGCGGCGGCCAACTCCCGTACGGGCCACAGCTCACCGGTCACATTGGACGCACCGGTCACACAGACCAGCGCCGGCCCCTCGGACCCGCGCCCGGCGAGCGCCCGCTCCAGCGTCGCGACGGCCTCGCCCGGCGTCCGAGGAGCGTTCAGATAGGTCACCCGCGCGTCCCGCCAGGGCAGCAGGGACGCGTGGTGCTCGGTCTCGAACACGAACACCTCGCACTCCGCGGGGACCACGGCCGCCAGCAGATTGAGCGAGTCGGTGGTCGAGCGGGTGAAGACGACCTGGTCGCCGGGGCGGCAACCGAGGAACTCCGCGACCGTGCGGCGGCTGTTCTCGAACAGATCCGTGGAAAGCTGCGAGAGATAACCGGCACCCCGGTGGACACTGCCGTAGTACGGGGCGTACGCGGCGACGGCGTCCCACACGCGCTGAAGGGCGGGGGCGCTGGCCGCGTAGTCGAGCGCGGCGTAGGTGACCTCGCCGCCGGTGACGAGCGGGACGGTCACCTCACGCCCGAGCACCGGCAGCGGCGCGGCGCAGGCGGGATCGTCGGAGGGGGTCGTGGTGACGGCGGCGTTCGGGCGTGCGGACATGGCGATATCTCCCGGCGGGACAAGTCGGAACGGCTTCAAGTCCCCGCGGTGCGCGGCTGTGCCGCGGTGCTGGCGGGGTGTGCCTCGACGCACGGAGTCGCCGTGCGGAGGTGTGTTGAAGAGGGGCGTGAAAGCCCTAACGCATTCGCTTGCTCACGAGACTGCTCCCTTGAGGACCAGGACCCCAAAGGTGGCAGGGATCCGCGCTTGCCGCAGACCTCGCTGCCTACGGCCTGGTCTTCACCCGGGGCACCCCGCCACGGACGGAGGGTTGCCGGACAGCGAGCCGGGGCCTTAATCGCTGTCACTCATGACCTTGCCGAGGAGTATGCCATAGGGGTGGCGGCGAGGGGCGCCGGGGTGCGGTCGTTGTGGCTGGTACCGATGGGCCCCCGCACCCCGCGACCTGGAGGGAGCTGCGGGGTGGGGGTGTGGATGCGGCCCGGTGGACTCCGCCACTCGCCGCCCTGTGGCTGCCGCCCCGCGCACGGCCGGGCCGTTTGTGCGGGCGGTGAAGGGGGGCGCGCAGGGGTCGTGTCCGGGACACTAAAGCGTGATGTGTGGCGCGCGACCGCCCGTGCCCCGACTGTGGCCAGAGTCGCACCGTACGGGGGTCCGGGGTGTCCCCCGGAAAAGCACAGCATGCCGTCCAGGGCGCGAGCCCCGGAGCGACACCCGGCGACAACCCGCACCCGGAAACCGGCCCAACCCAAATCGCACCGCACCCCGGACAACGGCCCCCGCCGGAAGGCGAAACGCTACGACTGCGACGACGCGATCCAGCGGGCGAGAGCCCGCCCCGCTTCGCCCGAGTCGATCGACTCCGCCGCTCTCTCCATCCCCGCCGACAACTGCGCCGCCAGCGACTCCCCCGTCGGATCCAGCGCCACCAGCGCCGCCGCCGAGTTCAGCACCACCGCGTCCCGCACCGGCCCCGTCTCCCCCGCCAGCAGCCGCCGCGCGACATCCGCGTTGTACGAGGCGTCCGCGCCCCGCAGCGCCTCCACGGGCACCAGCTCCAGGCCCACGTCCCGCGGGTCGAACGCCTCCTCGGTCACCTTGCCGTCCCGGACGACCCATACCCGCGACGTCGCGGTGGTGGTCAGCTCGTCGAGGCCGTCGTCGCCGCGGAAGACCAGCGCGGAGGAGCCGCGCTCGGCCAGTACGCCCGCGATGATCGGCGCCATCCGAGCGTCGGCGACGCCCGTCGCCTGCGCGCGGACCTTCGCCGGGTTGGTGAGGGGGCCCAGGAAGTTGAAGGTGGTGCGGATGCCCAACTCGCCTCGCGCGGCGGCCACATGACGCAGGGCGGGGTGGAACTTCACCGCGAAGCAGAAGGTGATCCCCGCTTCCTCGGCGACCTCGGCGACCCGCTGCGGGGTCAGTTCCAGGTTGACGCCGAGCTTCTCCAGTACGTCGGAGGCTCCGCTCGCGGAGGACGCGGCGCGGTTGCCGTGCTTGACGACTTTCGCGCCGGTGCCGGCGACCACGATCGACGACATGGTCGAGATATTGACGGTTTTGGCGCCGTCGCCGCCGGTGCCGACGATGTCGACGGTCCGGCCGGGCACCTCGATCAGGTTGGCGTGCGCGTACATCGCGCGTACGAGGCCGCTGATCTCCGCGACCGTCTCGCCCTTGGCCCGCAGGGCGACGGCGAAGCCGGCGATCTGGGCGTCGGTGGCCTCGCCGCTCATGATCCGGTCCATCGCCCAGGCGGTGGCGTCCGCGCTCTGGTCGGCGCCGCTCAGCAGTGCGTTCAGTACGCCCGGCCAGGTGCGGGCCGCCGCGGTGTCGCCTCCGACGGGGGTCACAGCGCTCATGCTCGCTCCTGGGTGTCCGGGTCCGACGCGTGGGCCTTGTGTGCGGCCTGTGGCCAGCCTATCGGCGCGTACCGGCCCGCAGGGCGGATGCCCGTACTCCGGAACAGGACGTACGCCGAGGGCCCCGGCCGGTTCCCTCGCGGGAGACCGGGCCGGGGCCCTCGGTGGTGGCGACCTGGTGAGGCCGGGCGGGATCAGTGGTGGCCGTGGCCGCTGGTGATCTCCTTGTACTCCTCGGCGGTGGGCTTGGGAATCTGGTTGCCTTCGCCGTAGTAGCCCTTGCTCAGTTTCGAGCGGACCTTCTCGCCGGGGCCCACCTTGCGCTCCACGCCGTTCTCGTCGACCGTGGGGCCGATCTCGGCCGGCTTGTACTGCTCGTGCGCGGTGAGCTTGTGCAGGGCTCCCTGCTCCAGCGGGACGTGGACCTCGATGAACTCACCGTGCGGCAGCCGCTTGATGACACCGGACTCGCGTCCGTGCAGCACCTTCTCGGCGTCGCGCCGCTGGAGACCCATACAGATCCGCTTGGTGACGACGAAGGCGACGACCGGTGCGACAAAGAAGGCGATCCGGACGAACCAGGTGATCGCGTTGATCGACAGATGGAAGTGCGTCGCCCACAGGTCGTTACCGCCACCCACGAGCAGTACGAAGTACCAGGTCAGCCAGGCCACACCGAATCCCGTACGGGTCGGTGCGTTGCGCGGGCGGTCCAGGATGTGGTGCTCGCGCTTGTCACCGGTGACCCAGGACTCGACGAACGGATAGACCGCGATCGCGACCAGCACCAACGGGAAGATCACCAGCGGGATGAAGACACCCAGGACCAGGGTGTGTCCGGCGAAGTCGATCTCCCAGCCGGGCATCACACGGATGAGTCCCTCGGAGAAGCCCATGTACCAGTCGGGCTGGGCGCCGGTGGACACCTGGTCGGGACGGTACGGGCCGATGGCCCAGATCGGGTTGATCGTGGCGATCCCGGAGACGATCACGATCACACCGAAGACCAGGAAGAAGAAACCGCCCGCCTTCGCCATGTAGACCGGCAGCAGCGGCATGCCCACGACGTTCTTGTTCGTACGGCCGGGGCCCGCGAACTGCGTGTGCTTGTGGTAGAAGACCAGGATCAGGTGGGCCACCACGAGGCCGAGCATGATGCCGGGCAGCAACAGGATGTGGACCGAGTAGAACCGGGCCACGAAGTCGCCGCCGGGGAACTCCCCGCCGAACAGGAACATCGACAGATACGTTCCGACGACCGGCACCGACAGGATGGCGCCCTGCATGAACCGGACACCGGTGCCGGAGAGCAGGTCGTCCGGGAGCGAATAACCGGTGAACCCGGTGAACATGCCCAGGACGAACAGCAGGAAGCCGAACAGCCAGTTGATCTCGCGCGGCTTGCGGAACGCGCCCGTGAAGAAGACGCGCATCATGTGGACCAGCATGGCCGCGAGGAAGATCAGCGCGGCCCAGTGGTGGATCTGCCGGATCAGCAGACCGCCGCGGACGTCGAAGCTGATGTCCAGCGTGGAGGCGAACGCCTCCGACATCATCACGCCCTGGAGCGGGACGTAGCCGCCGTGGTACTCCACCTCGTTCATCGACGGGTGGAAGAACAGCGTCAGATACACACCCGTGAGGATGATGACGATGAAGCTGTAGAGGGCGATCTCACCGAGCATGAAGGACCAGTGGTCCGGGAAAATCTTCCGCATGTTGGTCTTGGCCAGGCTGTAGATGCCCAGCCGGCCGTCCGCCCAGTCGGCGACCCGCTCGCCCGCGGGTGCCTTGCGGTTCTTGTCGTCAGCGGTACTCATCCGCGCTCCCAGAAGGCAGGGCCGACGGGCTCGTCGAAGTCGCCGAGCGCTTCGAGGTTGCCCTCAGCGTTCACACCGATACGCAGCTGCGGAAGGGGGTGACCGGCCGGGCCGAAGATGACGCGGGCGCCGTCGGAGAGGTCGAAGGTGGACTGGTGGCACGGGCACAGCACATGGTGCGTCTGCTGCTCGTACAGGCTGATCGGGCAGCCGACATGGGTACAGATCTTCGAGTACGCCACGATCCCCTGGTGGGACCATTCGAGCTCGCGCTTGTCCTTGATCTCGTCCGGCTGGATCCGGACGATCATCAGAGCCGCCTTGGCGATCTGCTTCTGGAAGTCTTCGCTGTGCTCGTCGAGACCCTCGGGCATGGCGAAGGTCAGTGAACCCACGACGACGTCCTCGGGACGCAGCGGCTCATTGGTGTTCATGTTGATGAGCTCTTTGCCCTTGCGCCACAGCGTGGAGCGGAGCTTCTTCTCGGGCAGCGGGCCCAGGTCGCGCAGGAGCACCACGCCGGAGAGCGGCACCAGCGCCAGCGCGCCGAACATCGTGCTGCGGATCAGCTTGCGCCGACCGAAGCCAGACTCCGCCGCACCCGCCGCGAAGTCCTCCAGGACCTTCGCCTTGACCTCGGGCGTCGCCTCGATCGGGTGGCGGTCGTCGGCGGTCTCCACGTCCGACATCAGCGTGCGCGCCCAGTGGACCGCGCCGGCGCCGATGCAGAAGAGCGCGATGCCCAGGGTCACGCCCAGCGAGAAGTTCAGGATGCTGATGTGGCCGAACGGGAAGATGAAGACGATCTTGTCGACCGGGAACGCCACGTACGAGGCGATGAAGGCGACGGTCGCGACCATCGACAGCAGGAACAGCAGGGCGACCGAGCGCTCGGACCGCTTGGCCGCCCGCTCGTCGATGTCCTGCACGCGCGGCCGGTGGGCCGGCAGTCCCGGGTCGGCGAACGGATCGTCCGTACGCGCCACCGCGCCGTGCGCGGCCCCCTGCTCGCTCGGCAGGTTCTTCTCTGGAATCTCTTCTTGGCTACTCATGACTTCTTGGCCTTAGCGGTGTGGGCCGCGACCCAGACGGCGACTGCGATCAAAGCACCCAGACCGAAGATCCAGCCGAAGAGTCCTTCGCTGACGGGGCCGAGGCCGCCCAGCTTCAGACCGCCGGGGCTCTCGGACTCCTCACCGTTCACCGCCTTGACGTAGGCGATGATCTCTCTCTTCTGCTGCTCCGGCATCGTGGAGTCGGGGAAGGACGGCATGCTCTGCGGGCCGGTCTGCATGGCCTCGTAGATGTGCTTCGGATCCACGCCCTCAAGCGACGGCGCGGTCTTGCCATTTGTCAGCGCGCCACCCTCGCCGGTGAAGTTGTGGCACTGGGTGCAGTTGGTACGGAACAGATCGCCACCCTTGGCGATGTCCGCACCGGCCGGGCTGTACTGCTTCGCGGTCGGCGTGATCGGGCCGGCGCCGAGGGACGCGACATACGCGGCGAGCTGATCGATCTCCTTCTGCGAATAGATGACCTTCTTCTTCGGCACCTGCGCGCCGGGCCCCATGGCCGGCATGCGGCCGGTGCCGACCTGGAAGTCCACGGCGGCGGAGCCGACGCCGACCAGGCTCGGGCCGTCAGAGGATCCCTGACCGCCGACTCCGTGGCAGCTGGCGCAGCCGACGGAGTAGAGCTTCTTGCCCTCCTCGATGGCGAGGGACTGGGCGGTTTCGTCAGCCTGTGCCGTGCCCGCGGGCGCGAACGCGGTGTACAGCCCCCCGGTGGCCGCCAGCGCGAGGAGTAGGACGACGACCGCCGCCAGCGGATGGCGTCGTCGTGCGGAGAGCTTTTTCACGGATTACCCCGGTGTCAGGATCTTCAGCGTCGGTGCTTCTGGACTGTGTGCGCTCGGGCGCCGTGCCCGGCTACTTGATCAAGTAGATCGTGGCGAAAAGGCCGATCCAGACGACATCGACGAAGTGCCAGTAATAGGACACGACGATGGCGGCGGTTGCCTGCTCGTGGGTGAATCTCTTGGCCGCGTACGTCCTGCCCAGGACGAACAGGAACGCGATCAACCCCCCCGTCACATGCAGACCGTGGAAGCCGGTGGTCAGATAGAACACCGAGCCGTACGGGTCCGAGGACAGCGAGATGCCGTCCTTCTTGACCAGCTCGGTGTACTCGAAGACCTGACCGCCGATGAAGATCGCACCCATCACGAAGGTGATCACGAACCAGGTGCGGAGCTTCTTCACGTCACCCCGCTCGGCGGCGAAGACGCCGAGCTGGCAGGTGAGCGAGGAGAGCACCAGGATCGTGGTGTTCGTAGCCGAGAACGGGACGTTCAGGGCATGAGCCATTTCCTTCCAGTACTCCGCTCCCATCACCGATCGCAGGGTGAAGTACATCGCGAAGAGGGCCGCGAAGAACATCAGCTCGGAACTCAGCCAAATGATGGTTCCGACGCTGGTGAGGTTCGGCCGATTGACCGACGGGTGCGCGTGCCCGGTTTCTACTGTCGTTGCTGTCGCCACGACCGACATTATGTCGGTCGCTTATCCCGCCCTGACCCCGGGGGGTGCCGTTCGGTGTGTCCATGCGATGTGCCCAGCTCGAACGGCCCATCGAAGGGGCGTCATTACCCGTGCTGACATGGTGTCCGACGGAGTAGCATCCGCGGCATCGGTTCATGGCAATGACGCCCTGAAGCCCTCGCAGACACTGATGTCACGGAGGAACAATGCAGCCGACCGCCACGGTGCTGGTCTACAGCGACGACGCGAACACCCGCGAGCAGGTCCGGCTGGCAGCGGGACGCAGGCCGGCCTCCGACGTACCGCCGGTCGAGTTCCTGGAGTGCGCCACCCTGCCCGCGGTGCTCAAGCATCTGGACAAGGGCGGCATCGACGTCTGTGTGCTGGACGGCGAGACGGTCCCCGCGGGCGGCATGGGGGTCTGCCGGCAGATCAAGGACGAGATCTTCAACTGCCCGCCCGTGCTGCTGCTGATCGGCCGCCCGCAGGACGCCTGGCTGGCCACCTGGAGCCGCGCGGACGCCGCGGTGACCCTTCCGGTCGAACCGGTCGGCTTCGCGGAGACGCTGGCCTCTCTGCTGCGCGCCAGGCTCGCCGTGGACGCCTGAGGGCCGTGAACGCCTGAGGGCCGCGGACGCCGGCCATCGGACGTCCACGGCCCTCTGGGGACCACACGGTACGAATCCCGGGACTCACGGGACTCAGACGACGGGACGGAGCCTCGCCTTGTCGGCGGGGCTGCTGCCCTCCCTCGTCCCTGCCTGGAGGACGCTGCCCTCGCGCCAGTCCTTCCAGTCCACGTTCCAGTCTCCGAAGCCGTTGCCGAAGTCCTCCATGTAGTCCCCGGCGCTGTTGATGACCTGGACGATGTCGCCTTCCTGGACGGTCTCGAAGAACCAGGCGGCGTTGCCGGTGGACATGCCCACGCAGCCGTGGCTGACGTTCGCCACCCCCTGCGAGCCCACGGACCACGGCGCGGCGTGTACGTACTCCCCGCTCCAGGTGACGCGGGTGGCCCAGTAGACGGGCAGGTCGTAGCCCTCGCCGCCGCCGATGCCGACGCTGGTGCCGCGCATCCGTACGAAGTACTCCTGGCCCAGGACGACCTTGATGCCGTTCCGCGTCGAGAAGCCCGGCTTGCCGGTGGTCACCGGAATGCTGTTGATCTCTTCCCCGTTGACATAGACCGTCATGTAATGCGCGCTGGCGTCGACGATGGCCTCGACCCGGTCGCCGGTCTTCATCTTGATCGGCTTGACCGCGCCGCCGTACAGCTTGTCGCTGATCTTCACGCCTTCGAGCGTGCTCGACGCCGTGACGGTCCCGTTGGCGGGCCAGTAGTCCTTGGGGCGGTAGTGCAGCTCGTTGTCGTCCACCCAGTGCCAGGCCCCGCCGTCCGCGGCGGGCGTGGAGCGGACCTTCAGGGACCGCTCGATCACATCCCTGGCCTTCTTGGAGGTGACCGGCTCACTGAGCGAGGCGGTGATGGGCTGGCCGACCCCGTACTCGCCGGAGTCCGGGCCGAACTCGACCGTGAGCTTCTTCTTGGCGGGGCGGGTGTCGAAGGTGAGCGTCCGGATGCCCGGGGCGCCCTTCTTGCTCTCCGTGGAGACCTTGACGGTGTAGCGGCTCCCGGCGGCCAGGGGCGCCGTGGAGTGCCAGCGTGAGCCGTCGGCGGCGAGTTCGCCGGCCAGGTAGTGGCCCGTCTTGTCGACGGCGGTGACGTCTGTGATCTTGCCGTCGGCCCCCGTGGAGGTGACTTCGAGGGGCTTGTCCGGGTCGGCCTTGGTCTTGCCCGCGGACATGCTGAAGTTGACCTTGCCTGTGGCGTCAGCCGGCTTCGCGGAGAGCGGGTGCTTCTCGTCGCTGCTGCTGCACGCGGTCGCGCTCGCCCAGAGGGACACGACCAGCAGGGTGCAGCACAGGACAGTACGCAAGCGTGGCGTGTGGTTCATGATCACAAGATAGGAACACTCGCGGCTTTTCCGCGCGGTGAGAGAGGCAAACGGGGGGCCCGAGCACTCCGAATGGGAATGCTCGGGCCCCGGGTTTACTCAGCGTGCTACTGGTTCCGGTTCTCACCTTGGTAGAACTCGAAGACCCAGCCCCAGAGGCCGACCAGGATCAGCGGCAGCGAAAAGTACAGCAGCCACCAGCCGATCGCCACACCCAGGAAGCCCAGCGCACCACCGACGGCGAGCGAGAACGGCTGCCAGCTGTGCGGGGCGAAGAACCCCACCTCGCCGGCCTCGTCCGCGACGTCGGCCTCCTTGTTGTCCTGGGCCAGCGCGTCCATCCGACGAGCCGTGAAGGCCAGATAGAAGCCGATCATGACGGTCAGGCCGAAGGCCAGGAACAGCGCCGTCGTACCGACCGCCTCCTTCGACCAGACGCCGTAGACGACGGCGGTGGCCAGGATGAAGACGCTCAACCAGATGAACAGCCTGCCTTGGATCTTCACTTGCCGACCTCCTTGCCGCCCGCCAGAGCGGTGTCCTTCTGGCCGTCGAGCTCAAGGTGTTCCAGCGCGGCGATCTCGGGGTGGTGCAGATCGAACGCCGGCGATTCGGAACGGATCCGCGGCAGCGTGACGAAGTTATGCCGCGGCGGCGGGCAGGAAGTCGCCCATTCGAGTGAACGACCGTAGCCCCACGGATCGTCGACCTCGATCTTCTTGCCGTACTTGGCGGTCTTCCAGACGTTGTAGAAGAACGGCAGGACGGAAAGACCGAGGACGAACGAGCTGATCGTGGAGATGGTGTTCAGCGCGGTGAAACCGTCGGCGGCGAGATAGTCCGCGTAACGGCGCGGCATGCCCTCCGCACCCAGCCAGTGCTGGACGAGGAAGGTGCCGTGGAAGCCGATGAACAGCGTCCAGAAGGTGATCTTCCCGAGCCGCTCGTCCAGCATCTTGCCGGTGAACTTCGGCCACCAGAAGTGGAATCCGGCGAACATCGCGAACACCACCGTGCCGAACACCACGTAGTGGAAGTGCGCCACCACGAAGTAGGAGTCGGACACATGGAAGTCCATCGGCGGCGACGCCAGGATCACACCGGTCAGACCACCGAACACGAAGGTGATCAGGAATCCGATGGTCCACAGCATGGGTGTCTCGAAGGACAGTGAGCCCTTCCACATCGTGCCGATCCAGTTGAAGAACTTCACACCGGTGGGCACCGCGATCAGGAAGGTCATGAACGAGAAGAACGGCAACAACACACCGCCGGTCACGTACATATGGTGCGCCCACACCGTCACCGACAGGCCCGCGATCGCGATCGTCGCCGCGACCAGACCGATGTAACCGAACATCGGCTTGCGCGAGAAGACCGGAATCACTTCGGAGACGATGCCGAAGAACGGCAAGGCGATGATGTACACCTCTGGATGCCCGAAGAACCAGAACAGGTGTTGCCACAGCAACGCCCCGCCATTGGCCGAGTCGAAGACGTGCGCACCGAATTTGCGGTCCGCCTCCAGCGCGAAGAGCGCGGCGGCCAGCACCGGGAAGGCCAGCAGGACCAGCACACCGGTCAGCAGCACGTTCCAGGTGAAGATCGGCATCCGGAACATCGTCATGCCGGGCGCGCGCATGCAGATGATCGTGGTGATGAAGTTGACCGATCCGAGGATCGTGCCGAAGCCGGAGAAGGCCAGACCCATGATCCACAGATCCGCGCCGATACCCGGCGAACGCACCGCGTCCGACAGCGGCGAGTACGCGAACCAGCCGAAGTCCGCGGCGCCCTGGGGGGTGATGAAACCGCTCACGGCGATGATCGAGCCGAAGAGGTAGAGCCAGTACGCGAACATGTTCAGCCGCGGGAACGCCACATCGGGCGCGCCGATCTGCAACGGCATGATCCAGTTCGCAAATCCGGCGAACAGCGGCGTCGCGAACATCAGCAGCATGATCGTGCCGTGCATCGTGAACGCCTGGTTGAACTGCTCGTTCGACATGATCTGCGTACCGGGACGGGCCAGTTCGGCGCGCATGAAGAGCGCCATCAGACCGCCGATGCAGAAGAACGCGAACGACGTGACCAGGTACATCGTGCCGATCGTCTTGTGATCTGTGGTGGTCAGCCACTTCACGACGACATTGCCTGGCTGCTTGCGCCGTACCGGCAGCTCGTTCTCGTACGAGTCCTCTGCTGCTGCGGCGGCACCCTGGGGGTCGTTGAGGATGCTCACAGTTGGTTCGTCTCCGCGTTCTTGGCCGGATCCGTCTGCGCGATGCCCGACGGGATGTAGCCGTTCTGGCCCTTCTTGGCCAGCTCCTCCAAGTGCTGCTGGTAGCGCTCCGGGGAGACCACCTTGACGTTGAAGAGCATCCGCGAGTGGTCGACGCCACAGAGCTCGGCGCACTTGCCCAGGAAGGTGCCCTCCTGGTTCGGGGTCACCTCGAAGGAGTTGGTGTGACCCGGGATGACGTCCTGCTTCATCAGGAACGGCACCACCCAGAAGTCGTGAATGACATCACGTGACGTCAGGATGAACCGGACCTTCTCCCCCTTGGGGAGCCACAGGGTCGGACCCGGGTTGCCGGTCTGGGGGTTGGTCTGACCCGGGACACCGGCGTCGTAGACGCCCTCGGCGCCTTCGGGGAACTGCTCCGTGAACCGGCTCGGGATGGCGTCGAGCTCCGAGGGGATCTCATTGCCCGTGGTGGGGTTACCGTCCACGTTCTCGACGTAGTTGAAGCCCCAGCTCCACTGGTACCCGACCACGTTCACCGTGTGGGCCGGCTTGGCGGAGAGGGAGAGGAGCTTCGACTCGTCCCGGGCGGTGAAGTAGAACAGCACCGAGACGATGATGAGCGGGACCACGGTGTACAGCGCCTCGATGGGCATGTTGTACCGGGTCTGCGGAGGTACTTCCACCTTGGTGCGGCTGCGTCGGTGGAAGATGATGCTCCACAGGATCAGACCCCATACCAGGATGCCCGTGATGAGCGCTGCCGCCCACGAGCCCTGCCAGAGGGAGAGGATCCGGGGAGCCTCCTCCGTCACTGGGGTGGGCATTCCAAGGCGGGGGAAGTCCTTGTATGTGCAACCGGTGGCGGTCGCGAGGATCAGGCCCGCAGTCAGCACCTGCGGCAGCTTCCGCCGCATCGGGCGCCGCGACGAGCGGTCGGAGCCGTTGGGACTCACGTAGCGCCTTCCCGAGAGTCTCGCCCGCGCGGCCGGCTGCGGCCGTCTCCTGGTCGGTCGCCGACCCTGACGCGGGCAGGGGTTTGGATGTTTATGCGGTCCAAACCCTACTGGACGCGATTTAGGGCCGTGCGGGGAGGGTGCCCAACGCGCCGCCCGGCTCCCCGAAGGGGTGGACTTACCGCCCAGGGGCCCCTGGAGGGGCCGCTTCCGGGACACTTCTGACGCTCCCTCCGGTTACGCGGAACCCGCACGTCCGGGTACGCGCGTTAGCGTGGGGCGTGGCCTACTTCGACGTCGCTTCCTCCGCTCCGCTGCACCCCGTCGCCCGCCAGGCTCTCCAGGCTTCCCTCGACGAGGGCTGGGCCGACCCCGCCCGGCTCTACCGCGAGGGCCGGCGGGCCGTACTGCTGCTGAACGCGGCGCGCGAAGCCGCCGCCGAGGCCGTCGGTTGCCGCCCCGACGAATTGGTTTTCACTCCTTCGGGGACATATGCGGTGCATTCCGGAATGTCGGGCGTGCTGTCGGGGCGCCGGCGTATCGGGCGGCACGCGGTGGTGTCCGCGGTCGAGCACTCCTCGGTGCTCCACGCGGCGGCGGCCCATGAGGCGGCGGCCGGCGGCACGGTGACCGAGGTGCCGGTGGACCGGCTCGGCGCGGTGTCGCCGGACGCGTACGCCGGGGCGCTGCGCGAGGACACGGCGCTGGCCTGCCTCCAGTCGGCCAACCACGAGGTGGGTACGGAGCAGCCGGTGGCGGCGGTCGCCGAGGCGTGCCGCAGCCGGGGCGTGCCGCTGCTGGTCGACGCGGCGCAGTCGCTGGGCTGGGGCCCGGTGGAGGGCGCGTGGTCGCTGCTGACGGGGAGCGCGCACAAGTGGGGCGGCCCGGCGGGCGTCGGGCTGCTCGCCGTGCGCAAGGGTGTCCGGTTCTCCCCGCAGGGCCCGGCCGACGAGCGGGAGTCGGGGCGCGCGCCGGGGTTCCAGAACATTCCGGCGATCGTGGCCGCGGTGGCGTCACTGCGGGCGGTACGCGCGGAGGCGGCGGACGAGGCGGTGCGGCTGCGGGCACTGGTGGACCGGATCAGGGCGCGGGTGCCGGAGCTGGTGCCCGATGTGGAAGTGGTGGGCGATCCGGACGTCCGGCTCCCCCATCTCGTCACCTTCTCCTGTCTCTATGTCGACGGAGAGGCGCTGCTGCACGAGCTGGACCGGGCGGGGTTCTCCGTCTCCTCCGGATCGTCCTGTACGAGCAGCACGCTGACCCCGAGCCATGTGCTGCGGGCGATGGGCGTGCTGTCGGAGGGGAATGTCCGCGTCTCGCTGCCCCTCGGCACTCCGGAGGCGGACGTGGACCGGTTCCTGGAGGTTCTGCCCTCGGTGGTGTCCGGCGTGCGCGAGCGGCTCGGCGCGCCGGTCTCCGCCGCCGGGGCCGCGGACTCGGGGCCGTCGCTTGTGGTGGACGCGCTCGGCAAGCGGTGTCCGATCCCGGTGATCGAGCTGGCGAAGATGTTCGGCGACGTACCGGTGGGCGGGACGGTGACGGTGCTCTCGGACGACGAGGCGGCGCGGCTGGACATTCCGGCGTGGTGCGAGATGCGCGGCCAGGAGTATGTGGGCGAGCGGCCGGCGGACCACGGTGTCGCGTATGTGGTCCGCCGGGTGTCGTAGCGCGCGGGCCGTGGGTCAGGCCAGGTGGGCCTGGACCTCGGCGGCGGCGTCATGGCCGTACGCCTTGGTGAAGCGCTCCATGAAGTGGGTCCGGCGCAGGGTGTACTCCTGGGTGCCGACGGTCTCGATGACGAGGGTCGCGAGCATGCAGCCGACCTGGGCCGCGCGCTCCAGGCCGACGCCCCAGGAGAGGCCCGAGAGGAATCCGGCGCGGAAGGCGTCGCCGACGCCCGTCGGGTCGGCCTTGGTCTCCTCCTCGGGACAGCCGACGACGATCGGCTCCTCGCCCACGCGGTCGATACGGACGCCGTTCTTGCCCAGCGTCGTGACGCGGTGGCCGACCCGGGAGAGGATCTCGGCGTCGGACCAGCCGGTCTTGGACTCGATGAGCCCCTTCTCGTACTCGTTCGAGAAGAGATACGTGGCGCCGTCGAGCAGGGTGCGGATCTCCTCCGAGCCCATGCGCGCGATCTGCTGCGAGAAGTCGGCGGCGAACGGGATCCCGCGCGTACGGCACTCCTCGGTGTGGCGGAGCATGCCCTCGGGGTCGTCCGCGCCGATCAGCACCAGGTCCAGGCCGCCGACGCGGTCGGCGACCTTCTTCAGCTCGATCAGCCGGGCCTCGCTCATCGCGCCCGTGTAGAAGGAGCCGATCTGGTTGTGGTCGGCGTCCGTCGTGCAGACGAAGCGGGCCGTGTGCAGAACCTCGGAGATCCGGACCGACAAGGTGTCGACCCCGTGGCGGTCGAGCCAGGCGCGGTACTCGTCGAAGTCCGATCCGGCCGCGCCGACCAGGATGGGAGCGGTGCCCAGCTGGCCCATGCCGAAGCAGATGTTCGCTCCGACACCGCCCCTGCGCACATCGAGGTTGTCGACCAGGAAAGAGAGAGAGACCGTGTGGAGCTGCTCGGCGACCAGCTGGTCGGCGAAGCGGCCCGGGAAGGTCATCAGATGGTCGGTGGCGATGGAGCCGGTGACTGCGATTCGCACGGCGTGAACGCTCCTGATGAGGAGAACGGTTGACAGTTCACGCTATCGGGTCCGCGGCGGCCTTCCTAAGCTCACGAAATATCGGATAGGAGAACTTTCCTCGCGAGTCGGACGGTCATACGGCGCGGGTACGCCGAACCAGGCGGCTGATCCGGGCCACCCGTTCGGCGTACTACGGGGAACCGCACGCTCCTCCACTCCGTCCCACCGGCGTCAGGGGACGACCCGGGACGATCCACAGTCGAAGGAGCGCAGCGGTGACCAGCACGGAGCGGCCTCAGGAGAGCACAGCAGGCGCCGACACCGCCGAACGCCCGCGCCGGCGGCGTTCCCCGCTCGCCGTCGCCACGGTGGCGGCGGCGGTACTGATCGCCGGGGGCGGTGGCGCGTACTTCGCCACGAGCGCCTCCGGCGACGGTACGGACGGCACGAGCGGCGGGAGCGGTACGGCCGACAGCGGCGCGCCGCCGCCGCTGGCCCTCGACAGCGCGGCGAGCGCGACCGGGGCCGGTTCCGGAACCGGCCCCTCCGAGCCGCCCGGCATCGCGCCCGGCGAGCCGGATCCGAGCGGGGTCACCTACCGCGCCAAGGGCTCGCTGCCCGACGGTCCCGCGACGGCCCCTGTCTACCGTACGAACGGAGAGGTCGCGGCGGCGGACGTGGCCCGGCTGGCGGAAGCGCTGGGCGTGCCGGGCGCGCCGCGGTCGGACGGGACGTCCTGGAAGGTCGGTACGGAGAAGGACGGTTCGGGCCCGCTGCTCCGGGTCGCCGAGCAGGCGCCGGGCACCTGGACCTTCGACCGGTACGGCCCTTCGGCCAGTGACAACTGCCTCAAGGGCAAGAGCTGTCCGAGCGAAGGCGGCGGCCCCGGAGCCGGGGTCGGGGGTGAGGCCGTGAGCGAGGCGGCGGCGAAGCGGGCGGCGGCCCCGGTGCTGAAGGCGCTGGGCCAGGACAAGGCCGCGCTGGACGCCCGCCAGCTGATGGGCGCGATCCGGGTGGTGAACGCGGACCCGGTGGTCGGCGGGCTGCCCACCTATGGCTGGTCCACCGGGATCCAGGTGAGCGCCGACGGGCAAGTCACGGCCGGTACCGGCCAGTTGAAGGCACCCGAGCAGAGCCACTCGTATCCGGTGATCGGCGCGGACGAGGCGCTGAAGGAGCTGAACGCGTCGGGCGACACCACCGGCCGTGGTCGCATCGGCGGCTGCGCGACCCCCGCGCCGCTGGAGGGCGGGACGTCGCCGGAGGGCGGAAAGCCCTCGGCTCCGTGCACGCCGGAGAACGCTCCCGATGCCGAGCCGATGGTGGTCGACAAGGCGGTCTTCGGGCTGGCGATGCTGTCGGTGGACGGCCACGGGGCTCTCGTACCGTCCTGGCTGTTCGAGGTGGTGCCGGGCGGGGACGCCATGGCGTACACGGTCACCCAGCCCGCGGTCGCTCCGGAGTTCCTGGCGAAGCCGAAGCCGAAGCCGGCACCTCCGCAGGCGCGGCCGGAGTCGCGGCCGGAGTCGCGGCCGGAGTCGCGGCCGGAGTCGCGGCCGAGCAAGGATCTGCCGGGCGAGCGGGTCACCTCGTACAGCACCGAGGGGCGGACCCTGACGCTGCACTTCTCGGGCGGTGTGTGCGGTACGTACACGGCGTCGGCGGACGAGAGCGGTACGGCGGTGAAGGTGAGGCTGACCGAGTCGAGCCCGGAGCCGGGGACGGTCTGTGTGGCGATGGCCAAGTTCCAGACGGCGAACGTGACGCTGGAAAAGCCGCTGGGCGAGCGACGGGTGGTGGAGGCGACGACGGGCGACCCGCTGCCGTTGAAGTCCTGAGACGCGGCCTCCTGGACGCAGCCCTCCAGACGCGCGCGAAAGGCGGCGGCCCCGGAATCCTCCGGGCCGCCGCCTTTCGTTCGCACGCTCTGCCGACCGGACAGGGCCTAGGGCGTGTCTGACACATAGCGCCGTCCGCCCGGAGGGCGGGGCTCACGGCATCTGGTGCGTGCGATCGCAAGGCGGAGGGTCGTCCTCGTAGCGGAGCTACCTGGACGAGCCCGACAACGCAGCGAGCGCGCGTGCCAGACGCCGCGAGCCAGGCGGGATGTGTCAGACACGGCCTAGCTGAAGGAGTCCCCGCAGGCGCAGGAGCCCGTCGCGTTCGGGTTGTCGATCGTGAAGCCCTGCTTCTCGATGGTGTCGACGAAGTCGATGGAGGCGCCGCCCAGGTACGGGGCGCTCATCCGGTCGGTGACGACCTTGACGCCGCCGAAGTCCTTGACGACATCGCCGTCGAGGGAGCGCTCGTCGAAGAACAGCTGGTAACGCAGGCCGGAACAGCCGCCGGGCTGTACGGCGACGCGCAGGGCGAGGTCGTCCCGGCCTTCCTGGTCCAGCAGGGCCTTGACCTTGCCCGCGGCGGCGTCGGACAGGAGGATGCCGTCGCTCACGGTGGTGGTCTCGTCCGATACGGACATCTGCTTCTCTCCCGGGTTGTACGGACTACTTGCCGACAGTGGAACCGGCTCGGCCGCGGATTCATTCCGGGCCATGGCGTGTCTTTCCCTCCTTCATGCTCGCACACGGCTCGCGATGCGGCAGCGGGTGCTCTCGTGGATCTCTCCCGGGACTCCCGCGGAGACTCCGGCCGCGACTCCGGCGGGGAGTCGGCGGGGAGTCCGCCCGGGAATGCGTCACATCGACACTATCGCCATCGTCAAAGTGACATGAACCGGTTATCATAGATAGTGTCAATTAGACGAAAAGGCTCGTCCGCAGAGAAGAAAGGGTGTGTGACGTGACCACCGCCCAACCCCGTCAGGATCTCGCCGTCCAGCCGACGCCCCTCGCCCTGCTGCTGCTCGGCCGCGAGGCCGACCCGCGCAGCGAGCGGGGCGTGGAGTGTCCGGGCGACCTGCCCTCCCCGTCCGATCCGGACCTGGTGGAGCGCGCCCGCGCGGCGAAGGAGAAGCTCGGGGACAAGGTCTTCGTCCTCGGCCACCACTACCAGCGTGACGAGGTCATTCAGTTCGCCGATGTCACCGGTGACTCCTTCAAGCTGGCCAGGGACGCGGCGGCGCGGCCCGACGCCGAGTACATCGTCTTCTGCGGCGTGCACTTCATGGCGGAGTCCGCGGATATTCTGACCGGCGACGACCAGAAGGTCGTCCTGCCCGACCTGGCCGCGGGCTGCTCCATGGCCGACATGGCCACCGCCGAGCAGGTCGCGGAGTGCTGGGACGTACTGGCCGCGGCCGGCATAGCCGAGCGGGTCGTCCCCGTCTCGTACATGAACTCCTCGGCCGACATCAAGGCCTTCACCGGCAAGCACGGCGGCACGATCTGTACGTCCTCCAACGCCGAGCGGGCCCTGAACTGGGCCTTCGAGCAGGGCGACAAGGTGCTCTTCCTGCCCGACCAGCACCTGGGGCGCAATACCGCGGTGCGGGATCTGGGGATGTCGCTGGAGGACTGCGTCCTGTACAACCCACACAAGCCGAACGGCGGCCTCACGGAACAGGAGCTGCGCGACGCGAAGATGATCCTGTGGCGCGGCCACTGCTCAGTGCACGGACGCTTCTCGCTGGACTCAGTCCGCGATGTACGGGAGCGGATCCCGGGCGTGAACGTGCTGGTGCACCCGGAGTGCAAGCACGAGGTCGTGGCGGCGGCGGACTACGTCGGCTCGACGGAGTACATCATCAAGGCGCTGGAAGCGGCCCCGGCCGGCTCGAAGTGGGCGATCGGCACGGAGCTCAATCTCGTACAGCGGCTGGCGAACCGTTTCGCCACCGAGGACAAGGAGATCGTCTTCCTCGACCGCACGGTCTGCTTCTGCTCCACGATGAACCGGATCGATCTGCCGCACCTGGTGTGGACGCTGGAGTCGCTGGCCGAGGGCAACGAGGTCAACCGCATCCAGGTCGACAAGGAGACCGCGGACTTCGCGCAGCTGGCACTGGAACGGATGCTGGCGCTTCCGTAGGCCTTGCCGCCACCCGCGCCCGGGGGCGCCCCGCGTGATTGCGGGGCGCCCCCGGTGTCGTCTACGGTCTCCTACGTTCATCAGCCGCCCAGGTGTTCTTGAGCACGGCCGTCGCGCCGCGCTCCGCCCGAGGGCCGGTTCCCGGAGCTGTCCCGATTCCTCTCGTGGCGTCCCGCTCCAGCAATCCCTCGTGTTCCCGGTCGACCCACCATCTCCCGCGTACCGGACCGAAGAGGTTGCCGCCCCATGCCCCGATCCCGCCCCAGCCGCCTCCGCCCACACCGCTCCCGCTCGCGCGCGCGTTCCCGGCTCACCGTCGCGCTCGTACTGCTCTGTTTCGTCGGTCCGCTGTCGACCGACATGTATCTGCCGGCCTTTCCCCGGATGACCGCGGAGCTGCGGACCGACGCGTCCGGGGTGCAGCTGACGCTGACCTCGTTCCTGGCCGGGATGACGGCCGGCCATCTCGTCTTCGGTCCGCTCTCGGACCGGTACGGGCGGCGGGGGCCGCTGTTCGCGGGAACGGCGGTGTGCGCCGTGGCCACCGCGCTGTGCGCGGTCGCACCGGGGCTCGGTTGGCTGGTCGTGCTGCGCTTCGTGGCCGGGTTCAGCGAGGCCGCGGGGGTCGTGATCGGACGGGCCGTGGTCACGGATGTCGCCCAAGGAGCCTCGGCGGCACGGCTGTTCGGGGTCCTGATGACCCTGTCCGGCACGGCGCCGGTGCTCGCGCCGCTCGCGGGCGGCGCCGTGATCGGGGCGGCCGGATGGCGGGGCGTGTTCTGGCTGCTGGCCGGGGTCGCGCTGCTGGTCACGGCGGCTGTGGTGGTCGCCGTACCGGAAAGCCTGCCGCCGTCGCGGCGGCGGACGGGCAGCGGCGGGGAGCTGCTCCGTACGGTACGGGAGGTCGCGGGCGACGGCGCGTACGCCGGCTACACCCTCGCGTACGCCTTCGCCTTCGGGACGCTGTTCTGCTACGTCGCCGGGTCACCGTTCCTGCTGCAGAACGTGCTGGGGCTGAGCGTCGGCGTCTCGTCCATGACGTTCGCGGGCGGTGCGGTCTGCACCGCGCTGGCCGGGGCGGTGAGCGCGTGGCTGGTGGGGCGGATCGCCCCGGAGCGGCTGTTGCGTACGGGGGTGCGCACTGTCCTCGCCGGCACGGTCTCACTGCTCGGCGCCGCCGTGGCGGGGGTACTGACGGTGGCCGGCTGCCTGGTCTCGATGGCGGTGGTGTGCGGCGGCCTGGGTCTGGTCCTCACGAACGCGACGTCCCTGGCGCTCGCCCGGGTCCCGGACGCGGCGGGCACGGGCTCGGCACTGCTCGGTACGGCGCAGAGCGCGCTGGGTGCGGTGGTGGCAACACTGGCGGGACTCGGCGGAGCGGACACGGCGGTGCCCTTGTTCACGGCGATGACGGTGTGCGGCGCGGGGGCAGTGGGGGCAGTGGGAGCGGCGAGGCGGGCGGGGCGGGTGCCGGCGCGGGTCCGGGTCCGGTCCGAGGGGTAACCCCCGACCACCCACGGCCCGCATCCGCAGCCGTACCCGTACCCGTATCCGCGCCCGTATCCGCACACGGCGATGCCCCGGGGCGGCCCGATTCTCGCGGCCACCCCGGGGCATCCCCCGTCAGTACCTCAGTTCCTCAGTACCTCAGCACCTCAGACGTTCGCCGGTTCCGGTTCGCGCGGCGACTCCGCGGCCGGGGTGTCGTTCCGCCTGGCCTGGCGCTTCGCCGCCTTCTTCTTCGCGCGGCGTTCCTTCCGCAGCTCCACCATCGCGTACAGCGTCGGCACGAGCAGCAGCGTCAGCAGCGTCGACGTCACCAGGCCACCGATCACCACGACCGCGAGCGGCTGCGCGATGAAGCCGCCCTCGCCGGTGATGCCCAGCGCCATCGGGAGCAGCGCGAAGATCGTCGCCAGCGCCGTCATCAGGATCGGGCGGAGCCGGTGACGGCCGCCCTCGATGACCGCTTCCACCACGCCCAGACCCTGCGACCGGTACTGGTTGATCAGGTCGATCAACACGATCGCGTTGGTCACCACGATGCCGATCAGCATCAGCATGCCGATCATCGCCGGGACGCCCATCGCCGTACCGGTCAGGACCAGCAGGCCGATCGCACCGGTGGCCGCGAAGGGGATGGAGACCAGCAGGATCAGCGGCTGGATCAGCGAGCGGAAGGTCGCGACCAGGAGCATGAAGACGATCGCGATGGCCGCCAGCATGGCGAGAGCCAGCTTCCCGAAGGCATCGTCCTGGTCCGCGGAGACACCGCCGATGGTCGCGGTCGCGCCCGCCGGCAGATCCAGGGCGTCGATCTTCGACTGGAGCGAGGCGCTGACCGCGCCGGTGTTGTCACCGGTCGGCCGTGCCGTGATCGTCGCGGCCCGCGAGCCGTCGATCCGGGTCATCGAGACCGGACCGGGGACCAGCTTCACGTCCGCGATCTGACCGAGCTTCACCGGGCCCAGGGACAGGTTCTTCAGCTCGGCGATCGTCTTGGCCGGCTTGGCCGAGGTGACGACGACATCCCGCTCGGTGTCGTCCAGGATCGCCTTGCCGGAGGTGGTGCCGCGTACCGCCTGGCCGACCGCGAGACCGAGTGTCGTGTCGTTGAACCCGGCCTCGGCGGCCTTGGCGTTGGCCTTGACCGAGATGCGCGGGACGGACTGCGACAGGTCGCTCTGTACGTCGGTGACGTCGTCGAGCTTCGCGACGGTGGCCTGGACCTCGTCCGAGGCCTCGCGGAGGGTGTCCGCATCGGACGCCTTGACCACGACGCTCAGGTCCTGGCTGCCGAAGCCGCCACCCGCGCCGATCGTCGTCTCGCCGATGCCGTCGACCCCGGCCAGCTCCTTCTCGATGCGGTCCTGCGTCTTCTCGTACGACGCGGAGTCCTTCAGGGTCACCTGGTACGACGCCTGGTTGGCGCCCGTACCGCCGCCGAACGCCGCCGCGAAGCCGGAGGAGCCGACGGTGACCTGGTACTCCTTGATCTCCCCGATGCCGGAGAGGACCTTCTCGACCTTCTTCGCGGAGGCGTCGGCCGCCTCCAGGCTGGTGCCCGGGGTCAACTCCTGCTTGATGGAGAGGACTTCCTGCTCGCCCTGGTCGAAGAAGTTGGTCTTGAGCAGCGGCGCCATGCCGAACGTACCGATCAGGACGACGATCGCGATGACCACGCTGGTGATACGGCGGCGGGTCGCGAAGCGCAGCACCGGTACGTACAGCCGCTGGAGCCTGCTGCGGCCCTCCTTCTCCTCGGCCTGGCGGCGGGCCTCGTCGGGGCTGACCCCGAGGGCGGCCTTCGGCGGGCGCAGGAACCAGTACGAGAGCACCGGCACGACGGTCAGCGAGACGAGCAGGGAGGCGAGCAGCGCCGCCGTGACCGTCAGCGAGAACGAGCCGAACAGCTCGCCGACCATGCCACCGGTCAGACCGATCGGCAGGAACACCGCGACAGTGGTGAGGGTGGAGGCGGTGACCGCTCCCGCGACCTCCTTGACCGCGGTGATGATGGCGCTCTCGCGCTCCTCGCCGTAGCCCAGGTGCCGCTTGATGTTCTCCAGGACGACGATCGAGTCGTCGACCACCCGGCCGATCGCGATGGTCAGCGCGCCGAGGGTGAGCATGTTGAGCGACAGGTCACGCGTCCACAGCACGATCAGCGCCAGGACGATGGAGAGCGGGATGGAGACGGCGGTGACGATGGTGGAGCGGATCGAGGCCAGGAAGACCAGGATCACGACCACGGCGAAGACGAGGCCGAGCGCGCCCTCGGTGGTCAGTCCGGAGATCGACTTGGAGACGGCCGGGCCCTGGTCGCTGACGACGCTGAGGGTGGCGCCGGAGCCGAGGTCCTTGCGGAGGTCGGGCAGCTTTTCCTTGACCGCGTCCGAGATGGCGACGGCGCTGCCGTCGTTGTCCATGGTGGCCGCGACGGCGAGGCTGGGCTTGCCGTTCGTACGGGTCAGCGAGGTCGCGGCGGCCGGCTTCTGCTCGACGGTGGCGATGTCACCGACGCGTACCGGGGAGGGCGTTCCCGCGGAGCCGTTCGCAGAACCGCCCGGGGCCGCCTGGGGCAGTACCCGCAGGTCCTCGATCTGCTTCAGCGAGGTGAATCCGCCGCCGACCTGGACCGTACGGCTCTTGCCGTCCTCGGAGAACGAACCGGCGGGGAAGGTGGCACCGCCGGCCTTCAGCGCCTCGGAGAGCGACATGGTGGTGAGGCCCGCCGCGGCGAGCTTCTTGTCGTCGGGGGTGACGGCGACCTGGAGGTCACGGACACCGTCGACGGAGACCTGGCCGACGCCGGAGATGTCCTCCAGGGCGGGGACGACCGTACGGTCCAGCTGATCGGCCAGCGCCTGCTGGTCCTTGTCGGAGGTGACGGCGAGGACGACGGTCGGAAGGTCGTCCGTCGAGCCGGCCACGACCTGCGGGTCGACATCGGTGGGGAGCTGGGAGCGCGCGCGGTTGACGGCCTGCTGGACATCGGCGACGAGCTGCTTGGTGTCAGCGTCCCCGAAGTCGAAGCTGGCCATGACGACGGCGCTGCCCTCGCTGGCCGTGGAGGTGACGCCGCTGATGCCGTCGACAGCCTTGATGGAGTTTTCGAGCGGTTCGACGACTTGCTTCTCGACCACATCGGGAGAGGCGCCCTGGTAGGGGGCGATCACCGACACCATGGGGAGTTCGATGGTGGGCAGGAGCTGCTGCTTGAGCTGCGGTATCGCGATGGCTCCGAAGACGATCGCGATGATCGACATCAGCCCTATCAGGGCCCGTTGCGCGAGGCTGAATCTTGACAGCCAGGACATTGGGTGTCTCTCTTCTGTGGTGTACGCGGCAGGTGGACGCGGCGGCTCGGCCACGGAGGGCACTGCGGCGCCTCCGCGGATGGGCACAACGGCCCCTCTATACGATCGGCCATCAGCGGGGGCCGATGTGTAGACCGCAGGTCGAGTTCCTTGTCCGGCGCGTACCGCGCCTGGAGTACGCGCGAGCGGTGTGCTACTCCACCCTTGGACGGACCAGGCCCGATTCGTAGGCGATTACTACCAATTGGGCCCTGTCACGAGCCCCGAGTTTTGCCATAGCGCGGTTTACATGGGTCTTGACCGTCAGCGGACTGACCTGGAGGCGCTCCGCGATCTCGTCATTGGAGTGGCCGCCCGCGACCAGCACCAGCACCTCGCGCTCGCGCCCCGTGAGCGCGTCCAGCCGCTCCGGGCTGACCCCCGGGTCCGCGTGCTCGCCCGAACTCGCGCCCTGTGCGAGGAAGGTGGCGATGAGGCCCTTCGTCGCGACGGGCGACAGCAGCGCCTCGCCCGCCGCCGCGATCCGGATGGCGTTGAGCAGTTCCTCCGGCTCCGCGCCCTTGCCGAGGAAACCGGAGGCCCCGGCGCGCAGCGACTGCACCACGTACTCGTCGACCTCGAAAGTGGTCAGCATCACGACATGCACCCCGGCGAGGTCCGGCTCCGCGCTGATCATGCGGGTGGCGGCGAGACCGTCCGTGCCGGGCATCCTGATGTCCATCAGGACGACATCGGGCCGGGCGGAGCGGGCGAGGGCCACGGCCTGCGCGCCGTCGGCGGCCTCCGCGACGACCTCCATGTCCGGCTCGGAGTCCACCAGTACCCGGAACGCGCTGCGCAGCAGCGTCTGGTCGTCGGCGAGCAGGACCCGGATCGTCATACGTTCTCCCCCGTGCGGTTCTTGACCGGCAGTATCGCCTGGGTGCGGAAGCCGCCGCCGTAGCGGGGCCCCGCGGTGAGGCTGCCGCCGAGAGCGGTGACGCGCTCGCGCATGCCGATGAGGCCATGGCCGCCGCCGTCCGCGGGCTCGCCCGTGCCCCGGCCGTCGTCCAGCACGGTGATCTCTATGGTGGCGCCCACGCGTACGACGCTGACCTCGGCCTTCGCCGCCTGCCCGGCGTGCTTCCTTACGTTGGTCAGGGACTCCTGGATGATCCGGTACGCGGCGAGGTCGACGGCGGCGGGAAGGAGGCTCTCCGGGGCGCCCGCCCCGTTCGCCACGAACTCCACGGGCAGGCCCGCGTTACGGAAGGTGTCGAGGAGCCCGTCGATGTGGGCGAGACCGGGGGCCGGTTCGGTGGGGGCCGCCGGGTCGCCGGACTGGCGCAGCAGCCCGACGGTGGCGCGCAGTTCGTTGAGCGCGGAGCGGCTGGCCTCCCGTACATGGGCGAGGGCTTCCTTGGCCTGGTCGGGGCGCTTGTCCATGACGTGCGAGGCGACGCCGGCCTGCACATTGACCAGGGCGATGTGGTGGGCGACCACATCGTGCAGATCGCGGGCGATGCGCAGCCGTTCCTCGGCGACGCGGCGGCGCGCCTCCTCCTCACGGGTGCGTTCGGCGCGTTCCGCGCGTTCGCGCATGGCGTCGATGAAGCCGCGGCGGCTGCGTACGGCGTCTCCCGCGGCGCTCGCCATGCCGGTCCAGGCGAATATCGACAGATTCTGCTGGGAGTACCAGGGGTCGGGACTCAGCAACATCGCGACGGCGGTGAGGACGGCCATGGTCGCGAGACCGACCCGCCAGGTGGTGGGCCGGTCGGTGTGGGCGCCGACGGTGTAGAGCGCGATGACGGCGCTGAACACCACGGTCACGGGGGGATGCCCCGTGAACAGATCGAGGAGGGTCAGCCCGCCGGTGCACAGCAGTACGGGCATGGGTGCGCGGCGGCGGAAGGCGAGCGCTCCCGCGGCGAGCACCATGAGTACGACGCCGAGCGGGTCCGGGGTGCGGGTGCCGAAGGTGGGGCCGCCGGGACCGGTGTGCTTCTCGGCGAACGAGCCGAGCACCATGCCGGCGAGGACGGCCGCGGCCAGCACTCCGTCGGACGCGAGCGGATGCGCGCGCACCCGGTTCCGCGCGCGGACGAGCGCTGTTCCGAGGGAGGTCACGTCGGGCATCCGGAAGGGGTCACGGAGCAACGGTACGGGTTACGGATGGCGGCGCCCACGCGCATGGGCGCCGTACCCCGGACGCGGGCCGTACATACGCGTGCCCGCGCGACCGTACATACGCGTGCCCCGAGACATACGCGTGCCCCGAGCCGCCGGACAGAGCCGGGGACGCGGGGCACGCGGGAGTGCTGGAGTGCGGGAGAAGCCGGTCAGGCCGACGGGATCAGACCCTCGTCGTTCAGCATCTCGCGGACCTCTTCCAGGGTCGCGCCAGGAGCGGGCAGGATCAGTTCGGACGGCTCCAGGGAGTCGTCGGGCAGCGGCTCGCCGAGCTCGCGCACCTTGTCCAGGAGGGCGTGGAACGTACGGCGGAAGCCGTCCCTGTCGCCGTTCCTGATCTCGGCCAGCAGCTCGTCGTCCAGCGTGTCGAGTTCGGTGAAGTGGCTGTCCGCCAGCTTCACCTGGCCCTCCCCCATGATCCGTACGATCATGACGAATCCCTACTGCTTGTCGAATTTGTTCGAAGTCGGCGGGGCGTCCTGGGTGCCGCCCTCGATCGCCTGCTTCGGAGCCGAGCCGCCCGCGAGCTCCGCCTTCATACGCTGGAGCTCCAGCTCGACGTCCGTACCGCCGGAGATACGGTCCAGCTCGGCGGCGATGTCGTCCTTCGCCATCCCGGACTGGTCGTCCAGGGCGCCGGAGGCCAGCAGCTCGTCGATCGCGCCGGCGCGCGCCTGCAGCTGCGCGGTCTTGTCCTCCGCGCGCTGGATCGCCATACCGACGTCGCCCATCTCCTCGGAGATGCCCGAGAAGGCCTCCCCGATCCGGGTCTGCGCCTGTGCCGCGGTGTAGGTGGCCTTGATGGTCTCCTTCTTCGTACGGAAGGCATCGACCTTGGCCTGGAGGCGCTGCGCGGCGAGCGTGAGCTTCTCCTCCTCGCCCTGCAGCGTCTGGTGCTGCGTCTCCAGGTCGGTGACCTGCTGCTGGAGCGAGGCACGGCGGGAGAGCGCCTCGCGCGCCAGGTCCTCCCGGCCGAGCGCCAGCGCCTTGCGGCCCTGGTCCTCCAGCTTCGACGACTGGCCCTGCAGCTGATTCAGCTGCAACTCCAGCCGCTTGCGCGACGTCGCCACATCGGCGACCCCGCGGCGTACCTTCTGCAGCAGCTCAAGCTGCTTCTGGTACGAGTAGTCAAGGGTCTCGCGCGGATCCTCGGCCCGGTCAAGGGCCTTGTTGGCTTTCGCGCGGAAGATCATCCCCATACGCTTCATGACACCGCTCATGGGCTTCGCGCGCCCCCTTCTGACGGACTACAGCTCCAGCACTCCAACAGAACCCACAGTACGGGCCCTGCCTCTATTACCGCACTGTTCGAGCGCGGATGCGCTCCTCCCCAAGGACGACTGCTCCGCGCCCCGGTCAGGCGCAGGGAGTAGACGGCCGTCAGGGACAGGGGAACAAAGTCCCCCTCTGTCCACATACAGACGCTCGCTGTTGCGGGATCGTTCCCCGCGGGGGTGGGGTCCAACCACGACACCCCGTACCCTTGGGTTTTGTGTTCCGAAGCCGTTCCAAGGAAGAGAAGGCCCCCGCCACCCAGGTGACACCGGGCCTCTCCACGCAGCCCCGCGACCCGCAGGCCCCCAAGGGCCGCCCGACTCCCAAGCGCAGTGACGCGCAGACGCAGCGACGTCGCGCCTCCACGACGCCGACCGACCGCAAGACGGCCATGAAGCGCCAGCGCGAGGCACGCCGCGCGGATATGGCGAAGCAGCGCGAGGCGCTGGCGAGTGGTGACGAGCGCTATCTGCCCGCCCGTGACAAGGGGCCGGTACGCCGCTTCGTCCGCGACTTCGTCGACTCACGCTTCTGCATGGCCGAGTTCTTCCTGCCGCTCGCGGTGGTGATCCTCGTACTGAGCATGATCAGGGTCGGCGCCCTCCAGAACATCGCGCTGCTGCTGTGGCTCGGTGTGATCGTGCTGATCGTCATCGACTCGATCGGGCTCTGGTTCCGGCTGAAGAAGCAGCTCGCCGAGCGCTTCCCGGACACCCCGAAGCGCGGTGCGGTGGCCTACGGCCTGATGCGTACGCTCCAGATGCGCCGACTGCGGCTGCCGAAGCCGCAGGTCAAGCGCGGAGAGCGGCCCTGAGCGCGGACGTCTCCGGCTGCGCGGAAGGCCAGGCCGAGCGGCCGACCGGCCACGGCGGGCTGCGCCATGTCATCCGGCGGGAACTCGTCGCGCGCCAGCTCGACGAGCAGATCGCCGGCCGCTTCCCGGTGGGACAGCGGCTGCGCGTCCTGGACGTCGGCATGGGACAGGGCACCCAGGCGCTGCGCCTGGCGCGCGCCGGACACACGGTCACCGGGCTGGAGTCGGACGCCGAGCTGCTCACCACGGCGCGTGCGACGCTGGCCGACGAGCCCGCGGGCATACGTGAGCGGGTCAGGCTGATAGAGGCCGACGGCCTGGAGACCGGGGTGCACTTCCTGCCCGGCAGCTTCGACGTGGTCCTCTGCCATGGCGTGCTGATGTACAGCGACGAGCGGGACGCGCTGCTCGCCGGGCTGGCCAGGATGCTGGCGCCGGGCGGCCTGCTGTCGCTGCTCGTACGCAACGGGGACACCCTGGCCCTGCGGCCCGGCCTCGCCGGGGACTGGGCGGGGGCACTGGACTCCTTCGACGCGGACAGCTATGTCAACCGGCTGGGGCTGCTCGTACGCGCGGACCGGCTGGAGGCGCTCACCGCCACGCTGGCGGGGATCGCCGCGCCGCTGCACGCGTGGTACGGCGTACGCGTCTTCACGGACGGTGCGGCTGGGGGCGCGGAACCACCGGCCGGGGACGAACTGGAACGGCTGCTGGCCCTGGAGGACCGGGCGGGGCGCACCGAGCCGTACCGCAGGGTCGCCGCGCTGCTGCATCTGTGCGGCGTGCGCGGCTGAGCCCCGGGACATGACCGGAGCGGGGAGTCAGTCAGGTGAAGGGCGCCCGCACGCGTCCTCACGGTCGTGAGCAGCAGCGTGAGCAGCAGAGAGAGCGGCGGCACAGCCGGCGCACCCGAGACGGCCCGGCTCTCCGCCGGGGAGACCTGGCGGGCCCTGTACCGGCACTTCCGGCCGCATCGCCGGATCGTCGCCCTCGGCGCCTTCCTGGCGCTGATCGGCGCGGCGAGCGGACTGGCCCAGCCGCTCGCCGCCAAGGCCCTGGTCGAACGGCTCGGCGAGGACGGTTCGATCACCGGCATCCTGCTGGTGCTCACGGGGCTGGTGGTGTTCGGTACGGCGATCGAGGCGCTCGCCTCGTATCTCCTGGAGCGGACCGCCGAGTCCGTCGTCCTCGCCGCCCGCCGCACCCTGATCGGGCGGCTGCTGCGGCTGCGGCTGCCCGAGGTGGAGCGGACCCAGCCGGGCGATCTGATGTCCCGGGTCACCTCCGACACCACCCTGCTGCGCGCGGTGACGACCCAGTCGATCGTCTCGGCGGGCACCGGCGGGCTCGCGTTCCTGGCGACCGTCGCGCTGATGGGCGTGATGGACGCGGTACTGCTCGGGGTGACGCTGGGGGTGATCGTGGTGATCGGCTCCGCCGTGGCGCTGGTCATGCCCAGGATCTCGCGGGCGACGCGACGGTCGCAGGAGGCGGTCGGCCATATATCCACCGTGCTGGAGCGGGCCTTCGGCGCGTTCCGTACGGTCAAGGCGTCGGGCGCGGAGGAGCGCGAGGCCGCCGTGGTGGAGGCGGCGGCGCGGGAGGCGTGGCGGCACGGTGTGCGGGCCGCGAAGTGGCAGTCGCTGGCCGGGTCCTCGGTCGGACTGGCCGTACAGGTGTCGTTCCTGGCGGTGCTGGGCATCGGCGGGGCGCGGGTGGCCTCGGGGGCCATCTCCATCTCGACGCTGATCGCGTTTCTCCTGTTCCTGTTCTATCTGATGGATCCGGTGTCGAAGCTGGTGCAGGCGGTGACGCAGTACCAGGTGGGATCGGCGGCCGTCGCCAGGATCGCGGAGGCGGAGCGGCTGGAGACGGAGGTCCTGGAGCCCTCCGCCGTGCCGACGGGGACGGCCGGGCGCACCGGTGGGAGCCCGGCCACCGTGACCTTCGAGGACGTCACCTTCCGGTACCGCGAGGAGCTTCCGTATGTCCATCACGGCGTCTCCTTCGAGATCCCCGGCCCCGGGATGACGGCCTTCGTCGGCCCCTCGGGCGCCGGCAAGACAACCGTCTTCGGGCTGATCGAACGGTTCTACGAGGCCACCGGCGGCCGGGTCCTGGTCGACGGCAGGGACGTACGCGACTGGCCGCTCCCCGAGCTGCGCGCCACGATCGGCTATGTCGAGCAGGACGCGCCCGTGCTGGCCGGGACGCTGCGCGAGAATCTGGTCTTCGCCGCCCCCGACGCCACCGACGAGCGGATCCGGGAAGTGCTCGTACGGGCCAGGCTGGACGGGCTCGTGGAGCGGCTGCCGGACGGCCTGGAGACGCTGGTCGGCCACCGCGGCTCCAAGCTGTCGGGCGGCGAGCGCCAGCGCGTGGCGATCGCGCGGGCGCTGCTGCGCGGGCCCCGGCTGCTGCTCCTGGACGAGGCGACGTCCCAGCTGGACGCGGTCAACGAGCTGGCGCTGCGGGACGCGGTGGCGGAGGCGGCCCGGGAGGTGACGGTGCTGGTGGTGGCGCACCGGCTGTCGACGGTGACGCTCGCGGACCGCATCGTGGTGATGGACGCGGGCAAGGTGCGGGCGGTGGGCACGCACGACGAGCTGGTGGCGAACGATCCGCTGTACGGGGAGCTGGCCGCCACCCAGTTCCTGGCGGCGGCGCGCTGAGCCCCTGTCACCGTGCGCCGGCGGTGTCTCAACCTGCTCTCCGCCCCGTCTCCGGCTGTCTCCGCGCGTCTCCGCCAGGCGGTGGCCGGGCGCCCCCTGATCGGCGGTGCACCGCAGGCCACACCGATAGGACAAACGGGATACTCCGGGCATGGATGTTTCCCTTCACCGCCGTCGCGCCCGCCGGCCGCTGCTGCCTCTGACCGCCGCGATCTGTGTGGCGGCGCTGGCCGGCGGCTGTGCCGGCGCCGCCACCCCGGGCTCCCGCATGTCGAACCCCGACATCACGACCCAGGCGGCGGCCGTGCGGCGCGCCGGCAGCGATCTACAGACCGCCTACGAGACGGCGATCAGGAATGTGCTGCCCTCGGTCGTCCAGATCCAGTCCGGGGACAGTCTCGGGTCGGGCGTCGCCTACGACGGACAGGGCCACATCGTCACCAACGCCCATGTCGTCGGCAAACAGCGGACCTTCTCGGTCACCGTGGCCAACAACGAGCAGCCCCTCGGGGCCAAGCTCGTCTTCAGCTTCCCCCAGCAGGATCTGGCCGTGATCAAGCTCGACAAGGTCCCCGCCGGGCTGAAGGCCGCCAAGTTCGGCGAGACCTCAGCGATCGCGGTCGGTCAGATCGTGCTGGCCATGGGGTCACCGCTGGGGCTGTCGGGCAGCGTCACCCAGGGGATCGTCTCGGCGGTCGGACGGACCGTCAGCGAGGGCTCGTCGGGCGGCGGTACGGGCGCCACCATCGCCAACATGGTGCAGACGTCGGCCGCGATCAACCCGGGCAACAGCGGGGGCGCGCTGGTCAATCTGAACAGCGAGGTGATCGGCATCCCGACGCTGGCCGCGATCGATCAGCAACTGGGCAACGGCGCGGCGCCCGGGATCGGCTTCGCGATCCCGGCGTCGACGGTGAAGACGATCGCCGACCAGATCATCAAGAACGGCCGGGTCATCGACTCGGGCCGGGCGGCCCTGGGCATCACCGGCCGTACCGTACTCGGCCCCGACTTCCAGCCGATCGGCGTCGCGGTCGTCGCGGCCACGAGGGGCGGCGCCGCGGCCGAGGCGGGAATCAAGCCCGGGGACATCATCACCAAAATCGACGGCACCCCGGTCACGACGATCATCTCACTGTCCGAGGAACTCGCCTCTGACAAGCCGGGACAGAAGATCAAGGTGACCTTCACACGCACCGGCGCGACGAAGAACGTGGAGGTCACGCTCGGCGAGATGTAGTGCCGCGCACGCCCTCGCGTACGGGCGTCCGCGGACCGGTCCGCGGACGCCCCTGCGCGTACGGTCAGCTCTCGTCGGCCCGCAGACTCATCGGACCGTAGATCTTGGCGCCGTCCTCGAACAGCGTGACCTGGTCCGCGCCCCCGTCGAGGAGCTCCTTCCACGCCTCGCCGACCCACGACTCGGCGTCCCCCTGCGTCGTGAACTCCTCCGGCTCCACCGCCGGCGGGACCTCCGTCCCGTCGGCCTTCTCGAACCGCCACATCCACGCCATGTGCGCCTCCCGGGTCCCGCGGAACTGATCAATTTCCTGCCCGCAGCGTAGCCGGGCGCGCACCGTGAGCGGTGACACGGGAGGATCACCCCGTGGAACTGACTCTGCTCGGCACCGGAGCCCCCGCGGGACTCCCCCGCCCCCACTGCCCCTGCGCCGCCTGCGCGACCGCGCGCGGCGAGCGCGCCCGCGCCGCGACGGCCCTGCTGGTGGACGGCGTCCTGCTGCTCGATCTCACCCCGGGGGCCGCGCTCGCCGCGGCCCGCGCCGGGCACTCCCTCACGGGCGTACGGCAGGTCCTGCTCAGCCATCCGCACAACGGTCCCGCGGTGGAACTGCCCGCCGGACTGCCCACGGCGGGCCGGGTGGCGGACGGCCGGGTGCTGACGCTGCTCAGCGGGCACCGGGTACGGGCGGTGCCGATGGACGCGCCGGGTACGGGGTACGAGGTGACGGCGCCCGACGGCGAGCGGTTGCTGTATCTGCCGCCCGGCGGGGCGCCCGCGGGTCTGTCACCCGAGAACAGCCGGGCCGCGGCGCCCTACGACATGGCCGCCGTCGATGTGGTGGGGCGGCCCGACGCGGTGGCGCGGCTGCGGGCGGCCGGGGCGATCGGGCCCGACACCGATCTCCTCGCCGTCCACCTCGACCACGATGTGCCGCCGGGCGCGGAGCTGGACCGGCGGCTGGCGGCGGCGGGCGCGCGGGCCGTGCCCGATGGGACGACGCTGACGATCGACGCGTACCACCCCATGCCCGAGGTGCCACGGCGCACGCTGGTGACGGGCGGGGCACGCTCGGGCAAGTCCCGGGAAGCGGAACGGCGGCTCGCGGCCTTTCCCGGCGTGCTGTACGTGGCGACCGGCGGCGGCCGCGAGGGCGATCCGGAATGGGACGCCCGGGTCCGCGCACACCGTGAGCGCCGGCCGGGATCCTGGCGCACGGAGGAGACCTGCGACCTCGTACCGCTGCTCACGGCGGAGGGGCCGCCGCTGCTGATCGACTGCCTGTCGCTGTGGCTGACGGACGCGATGGACCGGGTGAACGCGTGGGACGACGCGGCATGGGCGGCGGGCGGCGAGAAGGCGCTGCGGGAGCGGACGGAGGCGCTGGTGGCGGCGGTGCGGGGGACGCGGCGCACGGTGGTGGCGGTGACGAACGAGGTGGGGGCGGGGGTGGTGCCGGGGACGGTGTCGGGGAGGCGGTTCCGGGACGAGCTGGGGAGGCTGAACGCGGGGGTGGCCGAGGAGTGTGAGCATGTGCTGCTGGTGGTGGCGGGCCAGGCGGTGACGCTGCGGTAGCCCGTGCGGGGCGGGAGGGGGAGGCGGTCGCCGGGTCGCGGTCGTTGTGCCTGGTGCCGGGGGTAGGTGCCGCCCGGTGGGCCCGGCTGCTCGCCGCCTCGGCAGGGCCGAGCGGGCCCGGTGCGGGAGATTGCCCGCACCCGCCACCCGCGCGGACCCGCTCATGAAAACCGGCCACAGCCAAAGACGAACGCGCCCCGGACCTCGCTCCCGGCGGACGGTACTCTCAGCGAAATGAGCTCGCTTAATCTCGATGACTTCTCCGATCTGATCGAGCGCCCCGACAGCGGTACGCGGCGCGACGCCGAGGAACGGCGTGAGCGGCTGGCCGTGCCGAGCGGGGCGCTGGGGCGCCTGGATGAGCTCGGCGAGTGGCTCTCCGCCGCGCAGGGGTCCGTACCGGTCAAGGCCGTCCGGCAGCCCCGCGTCGTGCTGTTCGCGGGTGATCACGGCGTCGCCGCGCTCGATGTCTCGGGACGGCCCGCAGGCAGCGCGCAGTCGCTGGTGCGCGCGGTGCTGGAGGGCGAGAGCCCCGTCGCCGTGCTGGCCCGGCTGGCGGAGGTGCCGGTGCGGATCGTGGACGCCGGGCTCGACTGCGATCCGGCGCTGCTGCCCGACGAGGTCGTACGGCACCGGGTGCGGCGTGGCTCCGGGCGGATCGACATCGAGGACGCGCTGACCGTCGAGGAGGCCGAGCGGGCCGTACGGCTCGGGATGGCGATCGCGGACGAGGAGGCGGACTCGGGCACGGATCTCGTCGTACTGGGCGATCTGAGCGTCGGCGGCACGACGTCCGCGGCCACCTTGATCGCCGCGCTGTGCGGTACGGACGCGTCCGTGGTGACCGGGCGCGGTGGCGCGGGGATCGATGATCTGGCCTGGATGCGCAAGTGCGCGGCGGTGCGGGACGCGCTGCGCCGGGCGCGGCCGGTGCTGGGGGATCAGCTGGAGCTGCTGGCGACGGTGGGTGGCGCGGATCTGGCCGCGATGACCGGGTTCCTGTTGCAGAGCGCGGTACGGCGGATGCCGGTGATCCTGGACGGTGTGGTCTCGGCGGCCTGCGCGCTGGTCGGCCAGCGGGCGGCGTTCCGCGCTCCCGACTGGTGGCTCGCGGGGCAGTTGAGCGGGGAGCCCGCGCAGGCGAAGGCGCTGGACAGGATGGCGCTCAACCCGCTGCTGGACCAGGGCGTCACCGTAGGTGAGGGATCCGGGGCGCTGCTCGCGCTGCCGCTCGTCCGGGCCGCCGCCGCTCTCGCGGCCGAGCTGCCGGAGCGGACCGGGACGGAGCCGGCGGAGGGCTCCGCGGAGTACGTCACCGAGTGAGGCATCGGTGCGGTCGCTACCACGGGCGGCCGTATCAGTCTGCATGAAGCACGATGCCCCATATGATCGTGTTTTATGGGAGAAGTCCGCATGGCCGTCTATCCATTGGGCCGGGCGACCGGGGCGAGCCGGACCAGCGAACGTGCGCGGCGCGGCGCGGCGTTCGCGGTCTGGTATTTGCGCGCCGTCACCTTCGTCAACTTCCTGAGCGCCGTGTGGGTCTCGTTCGGACAGGATCTGCGGCGGCACAACGTCGACAACTTCTTCACCCCGTATCTGCTCACCGCGGGCTTCGCGTCCGGTGTCTGCACGCTCTTCCTCGCGATCACCATGCGCCGACGCAAGCGTGCCGCCTGGATTCTCAATCTCGTTCTCGCCGGGTCCTTCCTGATGCTGTTCGCGTTCGTGATGGTCTTTCCGGAGATCAGGCGGTATCCGCAGAACTGGATCTCGCTGGGGCTGACCGGCGCCTTCGTCTGCGCACTGCTGCTGGGGCGGCGGGAGTTCTACGCGAAGGGCGACCGCTCCAACCCGCGGCTGGCGGCGGCCGTGGCGATCGGCGGGCTGCTGGCCACCTCGCTGCTGGCCGCGCTGCTCGTCACCGTCACCAACACCGCCGGGGGGCCCTCGTCGTTCACCGAGCGCTGGCGGTACGGCACGGCACGGCTGGTCTCGCTGACGGCCGACGGGTCCCGTTTCCCGGGGATCACCACACCGGGCTGGGTCAATGTCACCATCAACGTCCTGTCCACGCTGCTGCTGCTCGCCGTGCTGTACGCGGCCTTCCGCTCGCGCCGTGCCGTCGACCCGATCACCGGGGACGACGAGGCGAGGCTGCGGCTGCTCCTGGAGAAGCACGGGGAGCGCGACTCGCTCGGCTACTTCGCGCTGCGCCGCGACAAGAGCGTGAAGTGGTCGCCGACCGGCAAGGCCGCCATCACGTATCGCGTGGTGGGCGGGGTGTCGCTGGCCTCCGGCGACCCGATCGGTGATCCGGAGGCATGGCCCGGCGCGATCGAACCGTGGCTGTCCGAGGCGCGGGAACACGGCTGGCTGCCCGCCGTGATGGGCGCGAGCGAGGAAGCCGGCACGATCTACGCCCGGCACGGCATGGACGCGCTGGAACTGGGCGACGAGGCGCTGGTCGAGACCGCCGACTTCACCCTGGAGGGGCGGGCGATGCGGACCGTGCGCCAGGCGTACAACCGGGTCGCGCGGGCCGGCTACCACGTCACGATCAGACGCCACGAGGACATCCCCGCCGACGAGATGGCCGTGCTGCTGCGCCGCGCCGACGACTGGCGCGACGGCGCGACCGAGCGCGGCTTCTCGATGGCGCTCGGACGGCTGGGCGACCCGGGCGACGGCCGGTGCGTGATGCTCGAATGCCATGACAGGAACGGCGATCTGAGGGCGGTGCTGAGCTTTGTGCCCTGGGGGCCCAAGGGGCTCTCGCTCGATCTCATGCGCCGTGACCGGGACAGCGAGAACGGACTGATGGAGTTCATGGTCATCGAACTCCTGCGGCGCGCGGGGGAGATCGGGATCACGCAGGTCTCGCTGAACTTCGCGATGTTCCGGTCGGTCTTCGAGCGGGGCGCGAGGCTGGGCGCGGGCCCCGTGCTCCGGCTGTGGCGCTCGCTGCTCAGTTTCTTCTCGCGCTGGTGGCAGATCGAGTCGCTGTACCGCGCCAACGCCAAGTACCGGCCGATCTGGGAACCGCGCTTCATGCTCTTCGAGAAGAGCGCCGATCTGCTGCGCATCGGGCTCGCGGCGGGCCGCGCCGAGGGCTTCCTGGAAGCGCCGGGGCTGCCGGGGTGGCTGCACCGCAGAAGGCTGCAGACGCGTCGCTGACCAGGTCCTGTCCGGTCGATCTTCGCGGATCACCGCGGCGTCGCGGGCCCGTGACGATCGGCCGGACCGGGCCCAGGGGGGCTACTCTCGCGCGATGACCCCCATGGACGGCGAACGCGTCGACGGCGAACGCGTGGACGCCGCACGCGCCCCGGTGGCCGACGGCATACGGTTCGCCTTCGGCACCCTCACCGTGCTCCCGGTCCGGCTGACGCGCTGGGATCGCGGCGCCGCCCGTACCGGAATGCTGAGCGCGCCGGCCGCCGGGCTGGTCGTGGGCGCCGGCGCCGCGGGCACCGGCGCGCTGCCGCTCCTCGCGGGCGCGCCACCGCTGCTCGCGGCGGTGGCGGCGGTGGCCGTACCCGCCGTCCTCACCCGCGCGCTCCATCTCGACGGTCTCGCCGACACCGCGGACGGTCTCGGCAGCGGCAGGCCCGCCGAGGACGCGCTGCGGATCATGAAGCGGTCGGACATCGGCCCGTTCGGGGTGGTCACGCTGGTGCTGGTGCTGCTGGGGCAGGTCGCGGCGGTGGCCGGTCTGTACGCGGAGAGCGCGGCGCGCGGCGCGGTGGCGGTGGTCGTCGCCGGGGTGACATCGCGGCTCGCGCTCACCCTGGCCTGCCGTACCGGGGTGCCGCCGGCCCGGCCCGACGGTCTGGGCGCGGCGGTCGCGGAGGCGGTGCCGGTACGGTCCGCCGCGGTCGCCGCGCTGCTCGTCACGGCGGCGTGCGCGGCGGCGGGCGCGCTGTTCGGTCCCGCCGGCGCCGTGCGGCACGCGCTGGCGGCCGTGGCCGGACTGCTCGCGGCGCACCTGCTGCTGCGGCACTGCGTACGGCGCTTCGGCGGGGTCACCGGCGATGTCTTCGGCGCCCTCGCGGAGACGGCCGCGACCGTGGCGCTGGTCGCGCTGACGCTGGGCTCCTGACACCCGCTGCCCGGGGCGCGCTCCGGCGGGCCGCAAAGGTGGGAAAGCCGCCCACAGCCGAAGGAACCGCCGCCCCCGTGAGCGACGAATATCACTGAGCGTAGGCTCATTCCCGCCGCGCGCAGGGCCTGTCGCCCGCTTATACGATGCGGCGGGCACGGTCGGCCCACCCCTCGACCGCCAACGAACCTAACGGAAGCGAGATTTCACCACCGTGACTGCTCTCACTCTCAGTACTGCCGGGGCGGCGACGCTGCGCGCCGACGCGATTGTCGTCGGCGTCGCGAAGGGCGCCAAGGGGCCGGTCGTGGCGCCGGGCGCCGAGGCCGTGGACAAGGCGTTCGACGGAAAGCTCGCCTCCGTCCTGGAGACCCTCGGCGCCTCGGGTGCCGAGGGTGAGGTGACCAAGCTGCCCGTGCTGTCGGGTCTGAAGGCACCCGTCGTCCTCGCGGTCGGGCTCGGCCCGGTCCCGGTGAAGGACGCGACGTACGGCACCGAGCCGCTGCGCCGCGCCGCCGGGGTCGCCGCGCGCGCTCTGTCCGGCGTGAAGAAGGCCGCGTTCGCGCTGCCCATCGAGGCGTCCGAGGCCGTCGAGGCCGTCGCCGAGGGCGCGCTGCTCGGCGCGTACGCCTTCACCGCGTACCTGGGCGGCGAGAAGAAGGCCAAGAAGGGTGACAACGGCCCGAAGCAGCCGCTCGGCGAGGTCGCGCTGCTGGGCGCCAGGCCGCGCGACAAGGCGCACAAGGCCGCGGCCGAGCGCGCGATCGCGCTGACCGAGGAGGTCAACCGCGCCCGCGATCTGGTGAACACCCCGCCGAACGACCTCACGCCCGAGTCCTTCGCCGCCGTGGCCACCGCCGCCGGCAAGGAGAACGGCATCAAGGTGCAGGTCCTCGACGAGAAGGCGCTCGCCAAGGGCGGCTACGGCGGCATCCTCGGGGTCGGCCAGGGCTCGGCCAACCCGCCGCGGCTGGTGAAGCTCGCCTACACGCACCCCGACGCGGTGAAGACCCTCGCCCTCGTCGGCAAGGGCATCACCTACGACTCGGGCGGCATCTCGCTGAAGCCGGCCGGTCACAACGAGACCATGAAGTGCGACATGAGCGGCGCCGCCGCGGTGTTCGCCACCGTCGTCACGGCCGCCCGGCTCGGTCTCGCCGTCAACGTCACCGGCTGGCTCGCCCTCGCGGAGAACATGCCGTCCGGCACCGCCACCCGCCCGGGTGACGTGCTGCGCATGTACAGCGGCAAGAGCGTCGAGGTCCTCAACACCGACGCCGAGGGCCGGCTCGTGCTGGCCGACGCGCTGACCCGGGCCTCCGAGGAGAATCCGGACGCGATCGTCGACGTGGCGACCCTGACCGGCGCGATGGTGGTGGCGCTGGGCAGCCGGACGTTCGGGATCATGGCGAACGACGAGGCGTTCCGTACCTCGATCCACGGGATCGCGGAGGAGGCCGGCGAGGCGTCCTGGCCGATGCCGCTCCCCGCGGACCTGCGCAAGGGCATGGACTCCCCCACCGCCGACATGGCGAACATCGGCGAGCGGATGGGTGGCGGCCTGGTCGCCGGGCTCTTCCTGAAGGAGTTCGTCGGCGAGGGCATCACCTGGGCCCATCTGGACATCGCGGGCCCGGCGTTCCACGAGGGGGCGCCGTACGGCTACACGCCGAAGGGCGGTACGGGCGCCTCGATCCGGACGCTCGTGAAGCTGGCCGAGCGCACCGCCGCGGGCGACCTGGGCTGACCGCGGACCACGCGGCGGCCGGCGGACCGGGGCTCCGGATGTGGGTGCGGGCGGTAGAACTATGTCGCCCGTCTCACCTCCGGGGCCCCGCGTCCCGTCTTGCTTCGACAAGTGCGAAGATGGGTTCTCGGCAGGACAGGGCCCCCACCACAGGGCCGAAGACATAGCGGCCGAAGACCAGCCGCCGCCCGGTCACCGGACCGCGCCCGGCGCACATGCATGGAGGACGTGACGTGGCGAACGACGCCAGCACCGTTTTCGACCTAGTGATCCTCGGCGGCGGTAGCGGCGGTTACGCCGCGGCGCTGCGCGGAGCGCAGCTGGGCCTGGACGTCGCACTGATCGAGAAGAACAAGCTGGGCGGCACCTGCCTGCACAACGGCTGCATCCCCACGAAGGCCCTGCTGCACGCCGGCGAGATCGCCGACCAGGCACGCGAGAGCGAGCAGTTCGGCATCAGGACCACCTTCGACGGTGTCGACATCGAGGGTGTGCACAAGTACAAGGACGAGGTCGTCTCGGGCCTGTACAAGGGCCTCCAGGGTCTGGTCGCCTCCCGCAAGGTGACCTACATCGAGGGCGCGGGCCGGCTCTCCTCCCCCACCTCCGTCGATGTGAACGGGCAGCGTGTCCAGGGCCGTCACGTCCTCCTCGCGACCGGTTCCGTACCGAAGTCGCTGCCGGGTCTGGTGATCGACGGCGACCGCATCATCTCCTCGGACCACGCGTTGACGCTGAACCGGGTCCCGCAGTCCGCGATCATCCTGGGCGGCGGTGTCATCGGCGTCGAGTTCGCCTCCGCGTGGAAGTCCTTCGGCACGGACGTCACGGTCGTCGAGGGCCTCAAGCACCTCGTCCCGGTCGAGGACGAGAACAGCTCCAAGCTGCTGGAGCGCGCCTTCCGCAAGCGCGGCATCAAGTTCAACCTCGGTACGTTCTTCGAGAAGGCCGAGTACACCCCGGACGGTGTCCGGGTGACGCTGGCCGACGGCAAGACCTTCGAGGCGGAGATACTGCTCGTCGCGATCGGCCGCGGTCCGGTCTCCGAGGGTCTCGGGTACGAGGAGCAGGGCGTCGCGACCGACCGCGGCTATGTCGTCGTCGACGAGTACATGCGCACGAACGTGGCGACCATCTCGGCGGTCGGTGACCTCGTCCCGACCCTCCAGCTCGCGCATGTGGGCTTCGCCGAGGGCATCCTGGTCGCCGAGCGGCTGGCCGGTCTGAAGACCGTTCCGATCGACTACGACGGCGTGCCGCGGGTGACGTACTGCCACCCCGAGGTCGCCTCCGTCGGTATCACCGAGGCCAAGGCCAAGGAGATCTACGGCGCGGACAAGGTCGTCGCCCTCAAGTACAACCTCGCGGGCAACGGAAAGAGCAAGATCCTCAAGACCGCGGGCGAGATCAAGCTCGTCCAGGTCAAGGACGGCGCTGTGGTCGGCGTCCACATGGTCGGTGACCGTATGGGCGAGCAGGTCGGCGAAGCTCAGCTGATCTACAACTGGGAGGCCCTGCCGGCCGAGGTCGCGCAGCTCATCCACGCGCACCCGACCCAGAACGAGGCTCTCGGCGAGGCCCACCTGGCCCTGGCCGGCAAGCCCCTCCACTCCCACGACTGATGCTTCAGTCCGAGCGCGACGACCACTACCGCACTTCCCCTCGCTCAGCGCTCCGCGCGAGCTGGGGAGACCCCATCGTTAGGAGCAACTGAAACCATGGCGGTTTCCGTAACCCTGCCGGCGCTCGGCGAGAGCGTCACCGAGGGCACTGTCACCCGCTGGCTGAAGGCCGAGGGCGAGCGCGTCGAGGCCGACGAGCCGCTGCTCGAGGTCTCCACCGACAAGGTCGACACCGAGATCCCGGCCCCGGCCGGCGGTGTGCTGGCCTCCATCAAGGTGGCCGAGGACGAGACCGTGGAGGTCGGCGCCGAGCTGGCCATCATCGACGACGGTACGGGCGGCCTCGCGGCGGCCCAGCCGGCGGAGGCCGCTCCGGCGCCCGTCACCGAGCCCGCTCCGGCCCCGGTGGCCGAGGCGCCCGCGGCCCCCGCTCCGGCTGCCCAGCCCGCGCCCGCCCCCGCCCCGGCCGGTGGCGCCTCCGGCACCGACGTCACGCTGCCCGCGCTGGGCGAGTCGGTCACCGAGGGCACCGTCACCCGCTGGCTGAAGGAGGTCGGCGAGGAGGTCGCGGAGGACGAGCCGCTGCTCGAGGTCTCCACCGACAAGGTCGACACCGAGATCCCCGCCCCGGTCGCCGGTGTGCTGCTGGAGATCGTGGTCGCCGAGGACGAGACCGCCGAGGTCGGCGCCAAGCTCGCCGTCATCGGTGCGCCGGGGGCCGCCCCGGCCGCGGCTCCGGCTCCGGCCGCTCCGGCCCCCGCGCCGGTCCAGGCGGCCCCGGTCCCCGCCCCGGCACCCGTCGCCGCTCCAGCCCCGGCTCCGGCGCCCGTGCCGGTCCAGGCCGCCCCTCCGGCTCCGGCTCCGGCCGCTCCGGCCCCGGCCGCTCCGGCACCCGTGGCCCCGGCCCCGGTCACCCCGGCGCCCGCCGCGACCACCGGTGACGACGGCGCGTATGTCACCCCGCTGGTGCGCAAGCTCGCCGCCGAGAACGGTGTCGACCTGGGCACGGTCAAGGGCACCGGCGTCGGTGGCCGTATCCGCAAGCAGGACGTCATCGCCGCCGCGGAGGCCGCCAAGGCCGCCGCACAGGCCCCGGCCCCGGCCGCCGCTCCCGCCGCCGCGTCGAAGGCGCCCACGCTGGAGGCGTCGCCGCTGCGCGGTCAGACCGTCAAGATGACCCGCATGCGCAAGGTCATCGGCGACAACATGATGAAGGCGCTGCACACGCAGGCCCAGCTGACCTCCGTGGTCGAGGTGGACATCACCAAGCTGATGCGGCTGCGCGCCCAGGCCAAGGAGTCCTTCGCCGCCCGTGAGGGCGTCAAGCTCTCCCCGATGCCGTTCTTCGTCAAGGCGGCGGCCCAGGCGCTGAAGGCCCACCCGGTCATCAACGCCCGGATCAACGAGGACGAGGGCACGATCACGTACTTCGACTCGGAGAACATCGGCATCGCCGTGGACTCCGAGAAGGGTCTGATGACCCCGGTCATCAAGGGTGCGGGCGATCTGAACATCGCCGGTATCTCCAAGAAGACCGCGGAGCTGGCGGCGGCGGTCCGGGCAAGCAGGATCACCCCGGACGACCTGGCCGGCGCGACCTTCACCATCAGCAACACCGGTTCGCGCGGTGCGCTGTTCGACACGATCATCGTGCCGCCGAACCAGGCCGCCATCCTGGGCATCGGCGCCACCGTCCGACGTCCCGTGGTCATCAACCACCCGGACCTCGGCGAGACGATCGCGGTGCGCGACATGACGTACGTCGCGCTCTCCTACGACCACCGGCTGGTGGACGGCGCCGACGCCGCCCGCTACCTGACGGCCGTCAAGGCGATTCTGGAAGCCGGCGAGTTCGAGGTCGAACTCGGCCTGTAGGCGGAGGCGAACCGAGCACCCATAAACCGAGCACCAAAAATACGTACGGCAACGGCGCCCCCGCCCGGATCTTTCTCCGGGCGGGGGCGCCGCCGTATGGTGCACGCCTCCGTATCGTTCATCCATAGACCGCTGTCCCCCAGGAGCGCTTCATGACCCCGCCCGTCATCCACTCGCTGCGCGAACAGATCCGCGAGCACATCGTGGAGGGGATCGTCAGCGGCCGCTGGAAGCCGGGTGAGCGGATCGTGGAGCGGCGCATCGCGACCGAACTCCAGGTCAGTCAGACGCCCGTACGCGAGGCGCTGCGCGAGCTGGAGAGTCTGCGGCTGATCGAGTCCGCGCCCAACAAGGGCGTACGGGTGCGGAATCTGACCGCGGCCGATCTGGAGGAGAGCTATCCCGTACGGGCGGGGCTTGAGCAGATCGCCGCGGAGCTGGCCGCCGAGCGCCTCGCGGTGGACTGCTCGGCGCTGGAGCCGCACGTACTGGCGCTGTACGAGGCGGACCGAAGAGCCGACGGGACCGGCCAGGTGCGGCACACCGTGGCCTTCCACCGGGAGCTGGTGAAGGCCGCCGGTAACAGTGTGTTGCTGCACACCTGGGAGGGGCTGGGCATCGAGGTCTTCACCGCGCTGTCGATCCGCTGGCTGGGAACGGTGCAGAAGTCGTACGCCGAGGAGCACGAGGAGCTGGTCGAGGCGTTCCGCAGAAGGGATCCCGGCATTGGCGCACTGGTGAAGGACCATGTGCTCGGATGTGCGCCGCACGCCTGATTCGCCGCTTCTGTCCTGACTCACTCTCCGTCACTCGGTGCCCCTTTCTGCGGCACGGAATGCCAATTCCTCCAGATCGAGAAGTTTTGCCCTTCAACCCTTTGATCGATCATCGATCAGCGATTTACAGTCTTAGACGGACTGCACCCAGTCCTCCGCCCTGTCCTGCCAGACAAGGCTCTTCTCCACCCCCCTCCTGTCCGGAAGGCGGCGACCATGCCCGACCCCGTAGGCAAACTTCCGAGCGAGCTTGACCAGCTCCCGGACCGTGATGCCGAGGAGACCGCCGAGTGGGCGGCCTCGCTCGATGCCGTGACCGAGCACGCCGGCCCGCACCGCGCCGCGTATCTGATGCGGCGCACCCTCCAGCACGCGGGAACGGCCGGGGTCCCCGTGCCCGCGCTGCTGGAGACCGACTATGTGAACACCATCCCCACCGCCTCCGAGCCCGCCTTCGACGGCGACGAGGCGATGGAGTCCCGGATCACCGCCTGGAACCGCTGGAACGCGGCGGCCATGGTCACCCGTGGCGCCCGCCTCGGCGTCGGCGGCCATATCGCCACCTTCGCGTCGGCGGCCTGGCTGTACGAGACCGGCTTCAACCACTTCTTCCGCGGCAAGGAATCCCAGGAGTCCCCCGGCTCCGGCGACCAGCTCTACATCCAGGGCCACGCCTCCCCCGGCATATACGCCCGCGCCTTCCTCGACGGCCGGCTGACCGAGTCGGACCTCGACCACTTCCGCCAGGAGGCGGGCGGCAAGGGCCTGCCCTCGTACCCGCATCCGCGCCGGCTGCCCTGGCTCTGGGAGTTCCCCACCGTCTCGATGGGTCTCGGTCCGCTCTCCGCGATCTACCAGGCACGCTTCAACCGCTATCTGACCAACCGCGGTATCAAGGACACCTCCGCCTCGCACGTCTGGGCGTTCCTCGGCGACGGCGAGATGGACGAGCCCGAGTCGACGGCGGCCCTGGCGCTCGCGTCCCGTGAGCAGCTGGACAATCTGACCTTCGTCATCAACTGCAACCTCCAGCGGCTCGACGGTCCCGTCCGCGCCAACTTCAAGATCGTGCAGGAGCTGGAGGCCCAGTTCCGCGGCGCCGGCTGGAATGTCATCAAGTCGCTGTGGGGCTCGGCCTGGGACGAGCTGTTCGCCCTGGACACCACGGGCGCGCTGGTACGCCGGCTGCGCCAGGTGCCCGACGCGCAGTTCCAGACGTACGCGACCCGCGATGTGGCGTACATCCGCGACCACTTCTTCGGCGTGGACCCGGCCCTCATCGCGCTCGCGAAGCTGCTGCCCGACGCGAAGATCGCCGAGTGTTTCTACACCTCGCGCGGCGGCCACGAGGCCCGCAAGGTGTACGCGGCCTATCGCGCGGCCCTGGCGCACAAGGGCGCCCCGACCGTGATCCTGGCGCAGACGGTGAAGGGCTACACGCTCGGCGCCGGCTTCGAGTCGCGCAACGCCAACCACCAGATGAAGAAGCTCTCGGGCGACCAGTTCCGCGCCATGCGGGACCTCCTCGACCTGCCGATCCCGGACGCGAAGCTGGACGACAGCCTCGTACCGTACGGCCACCCCGGCGCCGACTCCCCCGAGGTGCGCTACCTCCAGGAGCGCCGCGCGGAGCTCGGCGGCCCCGCCCCGGCCCGCCGGGTGCACGCCGTAGCCCTCCCCGAGCCGTCGGACAAGCCGTTCCAGGCGGTCTACAAGGGCTCGGGCAAGCAGTCGGTGGCGACCACCATGGCGTTCGTCCGGCTGATGAAGGACCTGATGCGGGACAAGGAGACCGGCAGGCGCTGGGTCCCGATCGTCCCGGACGAGGCCCGCACCTTCGGTATGGAGGCGCTGTTCCCCTCGGCCGGCATCTACTCGCCGCTGGGGCAGACGTACGACCCGGTGGACCGCGACCAGATCATGTACTACAAGGAAGCCAAGGACGGCCAGATCCTCAACGAGGGGATCACCGAGGCCGGTTCGATGGCGGACTTCATCGCCGCGGCGACGTCGTACGCGACGCACGGCGAGACGATGATCCCGTTCTACATCTTCTACTCGATGTTCGGCTGGCAGCGCACGGGCGACCAGATGTGGCAGCTCGCCGACCAGTTGGGCAAGGGCTTCATCGTCGGCGCCACCGCGGGCCGTACGACCCTGACCGGCGAGGGTCTCCAGCACGCCGACGGCCACTCGCACCTGATCGCGTCCACCAACCCGGCCGCGCTCAACTACGACCCGGCGTTCGCGTACGAGATCGCCGTGATCGTCAAGGAGGGCCTGCGGCGGATGTACGGCCCCGAGGCCGAGGACGTCTTCTACTACCTGACGGTCTACAACGAGCCGATGCCGCAGCCCGCGATGCCGGAAGGCGTCGAGGAGGGCATCGTCAAGGGCCTGTACCGCTTCAAGGAGGGCACCCCGGCCTCGGCCGACGCCCCCCGCACCCAGCTGCTGGCGTCCGGTACGGCGATCCACTGGGCCCTGGAGGCACAGGAACTGCTCGCCGCGGACTGGGGCGTCACGGCCGATGTCTGGTCCGCCACGTCCTGGGGCGAGCTGCGCCGGGACGCGATGGACGCCGACGAGGCGCTGCTGCGCGGCGAGGAGCGGGTGCCGTATGTGACGCGCGCGCTGTCCGGCGCGCCGGGTCCGGTCCTCGCGGTCAGCGACTGGATGCGTCAGGTCCCCGACCAGATCAGCCAGTGGGTCGAGCAGGACTACACCTCGCTCGGTACGGACGGCTTCGGGCTCTCCGACACCCGCGAGGCGGCCCGCCGTCATTTCGGTGTGGACGCCCGGTCGATCGTGGTCGCGGCGCTGGCGCAGCTCGCCCGCCGGGGTGAGGTCAAGCCGGAGCGGGTCGTGGAGGCCCGCGAGCGCTACGGCCTCTGAGCCCGGACCGCCGAGCCTCCGGCCGCCGAGCCCCTGGCGGTTGAGCCCCGGCGGTCGAGTTCCCGGCCTGAGGCCCGGTCACGCCCCGGGAGCCCCTGTCACGTTGTGGCGGGGGCTCCCTGCATCATGGATCCATGCGTGCTGCTCGGCTGATCAAGATGGTTCTCCTGCTCCAGTCCAGACCGTCCATGACCGCGGGCGAACTGGCCCGGGAGCTCGAAGTGTCCGAGCGGACCATCACCCGGGACGCCCAGGCGCTCTCCGAGGCCGGGGTCCCGGTCTACGCGGACCGGGGCAGGAGCGGCGGCTACCGGCTGGTCGGCGGCTACCGCACCCGGCTGACCGGGCTGGCGCGCGGCGAGGCCGAGGCGCTGTTCCTCTCCGGAGTGCCGGGCGCGCTGCGGGAGATGGGCCTCGACGATGTCTCGTCGGCGGCCCGGCTGAAGGTGTCCGCGGCGCTGCTGCCGTCGCTGCGGGACGCCCCGGACTCGGTGGCGCGGCGCTTCCATCTGGACGCGCCGGGCTGGTACCAGGAGCCGGAGACGCCCGAGCTGCTGCCGGTCCTCGCCGAGGCGGTCTGGGGCGACCGGCTGGTCGCGGCGCGCTACCGGCGCCAGGACACCGAGGTGGAGCGGGAGCTCGCCCCGTACGGTCTCGTGCTCAAGGCCGGTGTCTGGTACGTCTGCGCCTGCTCCCAGGGGGCCTTCCGGGTCTACCGGGTGGACCGGTTCGCCTCGGCGGAGACCTTGCAGGAACGATTTTCCAGGGATGAGTCCTTTGATCTGCCCGGGTTCTGGGAGGAGCGCGCCTCGGAGTTCGCGCGCTCGCTGCTGCGGACGGAGGTCGTGATCCGGCTCTCGGCGGACGGCGCCCACCGGCTGCCGTACGCCGTCGACCGCGTGGCCGCCCGCGAGGCGCTCGCCTCGGCGGAACCGCCGGACGACCGGGGCCTGCTCACGCTCGCGCTGCCGGTGGAGTCGGAGGACGTGGCGTACTCCCAGCTGCTCACGCTCGGCCCGGACGTCGAGGTCCTGCACCCGGCCGCCCTGCGCGACCGCTTCGCCGAGGCGGCACGGCGGATGCGGACGCTGTACGGGTGACCGGGCGGCTGTCCGGGGTGACGTACCCGAACACCCGGCAACGAAACGGCTCACAATCCGTGGCTCCGCGTGCGCCGCCCTCCCGTAAGCACGATGCTGGACCCGTGATGGACGAGACGGAGTTCTGGGAGATCGTCGACAGCACCCGCGAGGCCGCCGAGGGCGACCCCGAGGACCAGGCCGATCAGCTGGTCGAGCGGCTGCTACAGCTCGACCCCGACTCCGTACTGGACTTCTCGCGCCACTTCGAGTCGCGTTACAACCGCGCGTACCGCTGGGACCTGTGGGGCGCCGCCGCCGTACTGCTCGGCGGCGTCAGCGACGACGCCTTCGACTACTTCCGCTGCTGGCTCATCGGCCAGGGCCGCGAGATCTTCGAGGGCGCGCTGCACGATCCGGACGCGCTGGCCGAGTTGCTGGACGACTTCGACCCGGACATCGACGGGGACGGCGAGGAGTTGGGGTACGCGGCGGACGAGGCGTACGAGCAGCTGACCGGGGTGGTGGCACCCGCCCTGGGCATCGCCGCGCAGCCGACCGAGCCGGAGGGCACACCCCTGGACTTCGAGGACGAGGCGGCGCTCGCGGAGCGCTTCCCCCGGCTCTCGGAGCGCTTCGGCGGCGAGTAGGCCCTCCAAGTGGGCCTGACTCCGGCCGCGCTCAGTCCGTCAGCGAGATCCCCATCAGCACATCGTCCACGTACACGCCGTCGAGGCAGAACTCCCCGGGCAGAACCCCCTCGACGACATAACCCTCCGCCTCGTACAGCGCGCGGGCCGGCGCGTTGTGCCCGAGCACCCGCAGCGTCAGCCGCCGCGCGCCCTGGTTGCGCGCGTGCAGCGCCGCCGCACGCAGCAGCGCGCGGCCCACACCGCGCCCGCGCGCCCACTCGTGGACCGCGAGCCCCTGGATCTGCCGCACATGCGCGTTGCCGGCGAGCGGCGTCGGCCGCGCCACCCGGATGTAGCCGGCGATCCGCTCGTCGTCGACCTCGGCGACCAGGAAGTCCTCGGGCCGGTGCCGCGCGTCGAAGAACGGACCGTACGGCGGCCGCGGCCGCGGTGACACGGCGTGCAGCGACGACCAGGTCGCCCGGTCGAGCTCGCCCAGGATTCCGTCGTCGGAAGGGAGTGCGGGACGTATCTGTGCGTCGGACATGGCGCAACTGTGCCATGGGGCGTTCCCCGGGCAGGATGGGTCCATGAGGATCGCGATCACCGGTTCCACCGGGCTCATCGGTACGGCACTCGCACGCTCCCTTCGCGCCGACGGCCACGAGGTGGTCCGCCTGGTGCGGCGCCCCGTCCGGACGGCCGACGAGGTCGAGTGGGACCCGCTGCGGCAACGGATCGACGGCCACCGCCTCAACGGCTGCGAGGCGGTGGTCCATCTCGCCGGAGCGGGCATCGGCGACCGCCGCTGGACCGAGGCGTACAAGAAGGAACTCCGCGACAGCCGGGTCCTCGGCACCGCCACGATCGCGGAGGCCGTCGCCACCCTCGACCAGCCGCCACGGGTGCTGGTGTGCGGGTCCGCCATCGGCTTCTACGGCGAGACCGGAGACCGGAGGGTGGACGAGAGCGCGCCTCCCGGCGACGGATTCCTCCCCTCGCTCTGCGTGGCGTGGGAGGAAGCGGCCGTGGCGGCGGAAGAGGCGGGCGTACGAACGGTGTTCGCGCGCACGGGCCTCGTGGTCGCGCGCGGGGGCGGGTCCTGGGGCCGGCTCTTCCCGCTGTTCCGCGCGGGCCTGGGCGGACGGCTCGGCTCGGGGCGCCAGTACTGGAGCTTCATCGCGCTCCATGACGAGGTGGCCGCGCTGCGGCATCTGATCGACACGGAAACTCTGGAGGGCCCGGTGAACCTCACCGCGCCGGAACCGGCCACGAACCGCGAGATCACGGCGGCGATGGGCCGCGTCCTGCACCGCCCGACGCCGTTCCCGGTCCCGGCGGTGGCGCTGCGGGTGGTGCTGGGCGAGCTGTCGGCGGAGGTTCTGGGGAGCCAACGGGTGGTGCCGACGCGGCTGCTGGAGTCGGGGTTCCGGTTCGCGTTCCCCACGATCGAGGAGGCGGTGCGGGTGGCGTAGGCGGTACGCCGTCCGGCGGGGGGGCGTGGTGCGGGGTGCGTTCGTTTTCGGCTCGGGCCGGTTGCCGCACCCGCCCCCAACCCCTCCCAGGTCGCCGGGGTGCCCCGACCCCCGGCCCAGCCACAACGACCGCAACCCACACCCGCACCCGCACACCGGCGACCGCCCCCCATGCATCGGTGACCCCCACGCGCGCGGACGCCCCCCGCCCCCTCCCTCCCTACTCTCGACCCAACCGCGCCGACCTCGGGGAGGGGCACGTGCTCAGCACCGCACTCAGCACCGCGCACCACGCAGACGTCGTCATCATCGGAGCCGGCCTCGCGGGTCTGGCCGCGGCTCATCATCTGACCAGCGCAGGGGTGAGAGTCAGCGTCCTGGAGGCCGCACCCCACGTCGGCGGTCGCATGGCCACCGACCGGGTCGACGGCTTCCGGCTCGACCGGGGTGGGCGGCTGCTCACCACCTCGTATCCGGAGCTGCTCCGTACACCGGGCCTGGAGGGCGCCGCCTTGCGGATGTTCTCGCCGGGTGTGGTCGTGCACAGCGACGGGCGGAACTACCGGACCGGGGCCATAGGGAGCGCGCGTGGCGCACTGACAGTGGCACGCGCCCTGGCGAGCGCCCCCCGTCCACCGCTCGGCGGCGCGGTCGACCAGGCCCGGCTCGGCGCGGCCCTGGGCCGCCTCGCGGCCACGCCCACTTCCCGGCTGCTGGCCCGCCCCGAACGGGCCGCGCGGGAGGCTCAGTCGGTCCGCGGACTGCCCGTACGTACGGTCAACGGCTTTGTCCGCCCGCTGCTGTCCGCGCTGCTCTGCGACCCGGAGCTGACCACGTCGAGCCGGTGCGCGGACCTGGCGCTGCGCGCGTTCGCCCGGGGCAGGCTCTGTGTCACCGCGGGCGGCGCCTCCGTACTGCCCGAACTGCTGGCGCGGACGCTGCCGGAGGGCACGGTCCGTACGGATGTGTGTGTCACGAACGCGTCGATCTCCGGCGTCACCACCAAGGAGCACGGCGAGATCACCTGCCGCTCGCTCGTGGTGGCGACCGGCGCGCGGGCCGCGGCCGAGTTGCTGCCGGGCCTGCGGGTGCCGGACTTCCACGCGGTGACGGTGCTGCACCACACCGCGCCCGCCGCCCCGTTGACCGATCCGGCGCTGCTGCTGGACGCCGACCGGAGCGGACCGGTGGCGCATACGGCGGTGATGAGCGCGGTCGACCCGTCGCGCGCGCCGGAGGGCCGCGCACTGATCTCGTCGACGGTGCTGGGGCCCCCTCCCCCGGCCGCGGTTCTCGACCGTACGGTCCGCGCGCAGCTCGCGCGGCTCTACGGGACGCCGACCGACGACTGGGAGCTGCTGGCCGTCCATCACGACCCGGAGGCGGTGCCCGCGATGTCTCCGCCGCACGATCTGCGGCGCCCGGTCCGGCTGTTGTCGGGGCTGTACGTGTGCGGCGATCACCGCGATACGAACACGGTCCAGGGGGCACTGTTCTCGGGCCGCCGCGCCGCCCACGCGATCCTGCGCGACCTGGGCGTACGCCCCGCGTACGGACCGGATCAGCTGTCGGCGGTGGCGTAGTCCGGCCAAGGCGAACCGACGCGCGCCCACATACCCACGCACCGCGAAGGCTCCGGTCCCGTCCGGGCGCCGACTCACCTCGGACGGGACCGGCTCAAGTCCCGGCGGACGCCGATCCGTTCAGCCGAGCGCCGCGACCCGTTCGCGGTAGTTCCGTACGGCCGCCGCGTCCCGGTACGGCTCCAGCCGCCGTTCGAAGTCCCGTACGTACTCCACCGCCCGCGCCGACCGCATCTCGGTCGCCTGCTGCGCCGCCTCCGCGCCCAGCAGGCACGCCTGGTCGAGCTCGCCGAGGCCCAGACGGCCGCAGGCGAGCACGACGCGGCAGAAGAGACGGCTGCGCGCGAACGCCGGGGAGCGCAGCTGGAGCGAGCGTTCGGCGTGCTGCACGGCGGCGCGGTACTGCTGGAGATCGCGGTGGCAATGCCCGAACTCGTCGGCGAGCTGCGCCTCGTCGAAGAAGCGGGCCCAGTGCGGTACGTCGTCGCCGGGGCGTGCCGCACCCAGGGCGCGTTCCGCCCGTACGAGGGAGGCCGTACAGGCCCGTACCTCACCGAGCACGCCGTGCCCCCGGGCCTCGGCGGAGTGCAGCAGCGCCTGGACGACCGGGGGTGCGGACGCGCCGATGCCCTGCTGGGCGACGCGGGCGAGCTGGACGGCTTCCCGGCCGTGGCCGAGGTAGACCGCCTGACGGCTCATGGTGGTCAGGACGTACGAACCGTACGCGCGGTCGCCCGCCGCCTGGGAGAGCCGAAGGGCCTGGACGAAGTAGCGCTGGGCGAGGCCGTGGGCGGCGATGTCGTACGAGGTCCAGCCCGCCAGCCGGGTCAGATCCGCCGCGGCGGCGAAGAGTCTGCGCCCGGTGGTCTCCCCGTACAGGCCCCGCAGCATCGGCTCGGCCTCGTGCTCCAGATAGCGGACGAGCGCCTGCCGGGCGTGACCGCCGCCGTAGGCGTGGTCGAGGGTGCGGAAGAGGTCGCCGACCGAGCGCAGGGCCTCGATGTCTCCTACGGTGACCCGCTGGCCGACCGCGCGTTCGGTGCGCTGCCGGGGGACGGGCGGGGACACGGGCCTTCCCTGGGTGGGCACGCGGGCGGCGTTCTGCGGGAGGGCGGCCGGGTGGGCCACCCGCTCGTCGGGACGTCCGATCAGCCAGTCGCGGCTGGGGACGACCAGCCCGGCCGGGGTGAACGCGATCTTGCGCAGTTCGCTGTGGCTGCCGGAGTCCTTGCGCCAGAGTCCGCCGACGATGTCGACGGCCTCCTCGGGGGTGGAGGCGAATTCGAGGCCCGCGTAGACGGGGGCGCAGGCGTCCAGGCCGAGGTCCTGGGCGGAGAGCCGGCGGCCGAGACGGCGGGTGAAGACCTCGGCGATCAGTGCGGGGGTGGTGCCGCGTGGTTGCTGTCCGCGCAGCCAGCGCGTCACCGACGTCTTGTCGTACCGCAGATCGAGGCCGTGCTCCAGACCGAGCTGATCCACCCGGCGGGCGAGACCTGCGTGGGAGAAACCGGCTTCTGAGATGAGCGCGGCGAGCTGGCGGTTGGGGATGCGCTGCGGAGGTCGTTCCGACATCAGCTGTACGGTCTCCTGCCTTCCGGGCCCGGGGAGCAGCCCTCATGGAACGGCGCGAATTTAGTAGCAGTGACCGGTTTCACCGGCACGTTCGCCCCATATTCATCCGTTCGTGTGAGGATCGATGGCGTCGCTGACGAGCGGGCGGCGGCGGTATGGCATGGGGCCGCGCGGGCGACCCGGCGGAGGCCCGGCGGGAGGGGTCCGGAAGCACCTGCCCGGCTCACCGCCGAGGGCCCGCCGTACAGTGGCGAGGGCGCGATATGTGCACTGTGAAGGTTCTGAAGGAGGCACTGCCGTGAGTGAGCTGCGGTACATCCGCCTGGGGTTCGGCGCGGAATCCGTCGAGTACCAGGAGGCATGGCAGGAGCAGCGCCGGATACACGCGGCCCGCTTCGCGGACGAGATCCCCGACACCTGTCTGCTGCTTGAGCACCCGCCGGTCTATACGGCCGGACGGCGTACGGCGGACAGTGAACGCCCGCTGGACGGCACCCCCGTCGTCGATGTGGACCGCGGCGGAAGGATCACCTGGCACGGCCCCGGCCAGCTGGTGGGCTACCCGATCCTGAAGCTGCCGCGCCCGGTGGATGTCGTGGCGCATGTCCGCCGGCTCGAAGAGGCCCTGATCCGTACGGCCGCCGAATTCGGTCTGGAGACGTCCCGGGTCGAGGGCCGCAGCGGGGTGTGGGTGCTCGGGGATCCGCTGGCGGAGCGGCCGGCGGTGGGCGGGCTCTCGCTGGACTTCGATCCCCGGGTGGCGGACGAGGAGTTCGACCCGCGGCTGAACGGCCCGGAGTACGCGCCGTCCAACGCGGGCCAGCGCCGGGAGGACCGCAAGCTGGCGGCGATCGGTATCCGGGTCGCCAAGGGCGTGACCATGCACGGCTTCTCGTTCAATGTGAATCCGGACAACACCTGGTTCGACCGGATCGTGCCGTGCGGTATCCGGGACGCGGGCGTCACCTCACTGGCGTACGAGCTGGGCCGGGACATCACGGTGGAGGAGGTCGTCCCGGTGGTGGAGAGGCATCTGCGGGACGTACTGGACCACGCGGAGCCGATGCCGCGCGAGATCGAGCGGGAGAGTGAGCGCGCGAGCGCCTAGGGTCTCTCGCGCCCTGGGCCCGGCTCCTGGGCCGACCGGGGGAATGTGCCCCTCTGGCCACGGGTTGGCCAGACGTAATGCCACGCAAATATCGGGCGTAACCTGGTGTTCGCCGAAGAATCGAATGCCGCGCCAGCAGAGAGAGGTGCCGGACGTGTCCGCTGTCGCACCCGACGGACGCAAGATGCTGCGCCTGGAGGTCCGGAACAGCCAGACCCCCATCGAGCGCAAGCCCGAGTGGATCAAGACCCGGGCGAAAATGGGTCCCGAGTACAAGCAGCTGCAGAATCTCGTGAAGAGCGAGGGGCTGCACACGGTCTGCCAGGAGGCGGGCTGTCCGAACATCTTCGAGTGCTGGGAGGACCGCGAGGCGACCTTCCTCATCGGCGGTGACCAGTGCACCCGGCGTTGTGACTTCTGTCAGATCGACACGGGCAAGCCGGACGCGCTGGACCGCGACGAGCCGCGCCGCGTGGGTGAGTCCGTCGTCACGATGGACCTGAACTACGCCACGATCACCGGCGTCGCGCGCGACGACCTGGAGGACGGCGGCGCCTGGCTGTACGCGGAGACCGTGCGCCAGATCCACGCGCAGACGGCGCTGCGCGAGAGCGGCGCCACCAAGGTCGAGCTGCTCGTACCGGACTTCAACGCCGTTCCGGAGCAGCTGGCCGAGGTCTTCTCCTCCCGGCCCGAGGTGCTCGCGCACAATGTCGAGACGGTGCCGCGGATCTTCAAGCGGATCCGCCCCGGATTCCGGTACGAGCGCTCCCTCGAAGTGATCACGCGCGCCCGTGAGGCGGGCCTGATCACCAAGTCCAATCTGATCCTGGGGATGGGCGAGGAGCGCGCCGAGGTCAGCGAGGCGCTGCGGCAGCTGCACGAGGCGGGCTGCGAGCTGATCACGATCACGCAGTACCTGCGTCCGTCCGTACGACACCATCCGGTCGAACGCTGGGTAAAGCCCCACGAGTTCGTGGAGCTGAAGGACGAGGCCGAGGAGATCGGCTTCTCGGGCGTGATGTCGGGACCGCTGGTGCGGTCGTCGTACCGGGCGGGCCGGCTGTACCAGCAGGCGATGGAGCGACGCGGCGCGGTGGTCACGGCCCAGGCCGTATAAGGGATCCGGGCCTCGGCCAGGCTGTGTGAATCCGAGCACAAGTGGCTACCCGGCAGTAGAGGCGAAGCGTCACGCGGTCCGTACTCACCCGCAGGTCATGGGTCGTACGGGCCGCGTCGGTGTCTCCGGGGGCGGCCCGGGGACCGCTTCCGGGGTTTCATTCGCGTTTGACCGGTCGGTCACGCACTGGTAACACCAGTGAGTGACCCTGAATGCACGTTCCGCGTACAGGTGTCCGCGTCTTCGCCTCTACGTTCACGTTCACCTTCACAGCTCCTGAAGGGACCGCCGCCATGCAGGTCGCGCCGGTACGACCCGTACGCCCCGTACAACCCGTCACGAAAGCGGTGGCGGCAGCCGCACCACGCACCCGCATGGTGCTGCCCTCCGTCTCCACCGCGCTGCGCGCCGTGGAGTCCCTGCTCCTGAGCGGTGGCCAGCGTACGGCCCGCCGAAACGCCTGGACGGCCGTGCTGGAGGACCGCCGCAGGGCCAAGGACCGGGTCGAGGCGGAGCATGTACTGGAGGCGGTGTCGGAGGCCACTTCCCACGCCACGTAAACTTCTGGGCATGGCGAGGAAGGAAAACGCAGACACTGCTGCGAACCCGGGGCGACTGAAGCAGATCGCCCTTACCTACAAGATGACCCGGCGGGCCGACTCGAAGGTCGGTCTTGTCGTCGCGGGTGTGGGAATCGTCACCTTCGGTGTCTTCCTCGCGGTCGGCTTCTTGATCAACCACCCCATCTATCTGGGCATCCTGGGCTTCATCCTGGCGTTCCTCGCGATGGCGATCATCTTCGGCCGCCGCGCCGAGCGAGCCGCCTTCGGGCAGATGGAGGGCCAGCCGGGAGCGGCGGCGGCCGTCCTGGAGAACGTCGGACGCGGCTGGACCACCACGCCCGCGGTGGCGATGAACCGCAACCAGGACGTCGTCCACCGGGCCGTCGGCAAGGCGGGCATCGTGCTGGTGGGCGAGGGCAACCCGAACCGGGTGAAGGGCCTGCTGGCGGCCGAGAAGAAGCGGATGGCGCGCATCGTGGTGGATGTACCGGTGCACGACATCATCGTCGGTGACAGCGATGGCCAGGTGCCGCTGAAGAAGGTCCGTACGACGATGCTGAAGCTGCCCCGGGTGCTGGCGGGCCCGCAGGTGACGGCGGCCAACGACCGGCTGCGGGCGATGGGCGACCTGATGAGCAACATGCCGCTGCCGAAGGGGCCGATGCCGAAGGGCATGCGGATGCCGAAGGGCGGCGGAAAGCCGCGCTGATCTCCGTGTACACGGTTGGGCAGACGTTGTAGACGTTCAAGAGGGCGGTCCGGAACGCGAGTTCCGAACCGCCCTCTCTATTGGACCCCTACTGGTCTCTATTGGCCCCCTACTGGTACTGGACGCTGGATCCGCACCCGATGGGACTCTAGATCCGCACCTGCACGGCGCGGGCGAGGCGGTCGTGGAGCCCGCGAGCGTCGCGGTCCCAGATCAGCGCGGGGATGGCCAGGCAGAGCAGCACGCTGCGTACGAGCGCGCGGCCGAACCCCATCCGCTCGCCGCTCTCGGTGATGACTCGCAGGGCGAACAGGCGCTTGCCGGGGGTGAAGCCGACCGTACCGAGGGTGAGCACGCTGAGTACGAGAAGGACGCCGAGGGCCCAGTTGCCCGATGCCTGCCAGTCACCCCGGGCGAGCAGCCCGTATGCGATCAGCATGCACAGCGCCCAGTCGACGAAGAGGGCGCCGAAGCGCCGGCCGAGCGGGGCGACGGAGCCCGGTCCGTGTTCCGGCAGACCGAGCCGCTCGCCCCGGTAACCGAAGTCGACACCCATGTCCTCGGCTGCCGCGCGCGGTCCGGAGAGCCACGATCCGATTGCTTCCCTGTTGTCCACCCGTCCACGGTACTGCGACCTGTTTTCGGCCCCGGGAACGGGGGGTACGCGGGCGCTGACGGAGGCGCCGTACGCCCCGGCGCGCACCCGGGCTGGTTAACTTCGGCGAAACAAATGGGTCATGCTGGAGAAATCCCGGAAACCTATGGTCGGGTCCAGCGTGTGCCACCGCACTGGCCGCACGACCGTTAACCCCCGCCCCTCCCCGGGTCGGGAGGAGGAGGAGCTGGATGTTCCAGAACGCCGACGAGGCCAAGAAGTTCATCTCGGACGAGGACGTCAAGTTCGTCGATGTCCGTTTCTGCGACCTTCCTGGCGTGATGCAGCACTTCACGATCCCGGCGAAGGCGTTCGACCCGGCTGAGGAGCTGGCCTTCGACGGCTCGTCGATCCGCGGCTTCCAGGCCATCCACGAGTCGGACATGGCGCTGCGCGCGGACCTGTCGACGGCCCGGCTGGACCCCTTCCGCCGTGACAAGACGCTGAACCTCAACTTCTTCATCCACGACCCGATCACGGGCGAGCAGTACAGCCGCGACCCGCGCAACATCGCCAAGAAGGCCGAGGCGTACCTCGCCTCCACCGGCGTCGCGGACACCGCGTACTTCGGCCCCGAGGCCGAGTTCTACGTCTTCGACAGCGTGCGTTTCAACACCACTGCGAACGAGGGCTTCTACCACATCGACTCCGAGGCCGGCGCCTGGAACACCGGTGCGCTCGAGGACAACCGCGGCTACAAGGTCCGCTACAAGGGCGGCTACTTCCCGGCCCCGCCGGTCGACCACTTCGCCGACCTGCGCGCCGAGATCTCCCTGGAGCTGGAGGCGTCCGGTCTCCAGGTCGAGCGCCAGCACCACGAGGTCGGCACGGCCGGCCAGGCGGAGATCAACTACAAGTTCAACACGCTGCTCGCCGCGGCCGACGACCTGATGCTCTTCAAGTACATCGTGAAGAACGTCGCCTGGCGCAACGGCAAGACCGCGACCTTCATGCCCAAGCCGATCTTCGGTGACAACGGCTCCGGCATGCACGTCCACCAGTCCCTGTGGCAGGGCGGCACCCCGCTCTTCTACGACGAGCAGGGCTACGCGGGCCTCTCGGACACCGCCCGCTACTACATCGGCGGCATCCTGAAGCACGCCCCCTCGCTGCTGGCCTTCACCAACCCGACGGTGAACTCGTACCACCGCCTGGTCCCCGGCTTCGAGGCCCCGGTCAACCTGGTCTACTCGCAGCGCAACCGCTCGGCGGCCATGCGCATCCCGATCACGGGCTCGAACCCGAAGGCCAAGCGCGTCGAATTCCGCGCCCCGGACCCGTCCTCGAACCCGTACCTGGCCTTCTCGGCCCTTCTCCTCGCGGGCCTGGACGGCATCAAGAACAAGATCGAGCCGGCCGAGCCGATCGACAAGGACCTCTACGAGCTCGCCCCTGAGGAGCACGCGGGCGTCCCCCAGGTCCCGACATCCCTCCCCGCGGTCCTGGAGGCCCTGGAGACGGACAACGAGTACCTGCAGGCCGGCGGCGTCTTCACGTCGGACCTGATCGAGACGTGGATCGACTACAAGCGCACGAAGGAAATCGCCCCGATCCAACTGCGCCCGCACCCGCACGAGTTCGAGCTGTACTTCGACATTTAGGAACGCCCCAGGTCAGAGCGGCTGTTCGCTCCCCTGGGCCGTCCATGGGCCGTCGGCCGTGCGCTCCGTTCACCGGAGCCACGGCAGACGGCCCTTTCTGCGGGCCGCGTTCACCCTGCGGCTTGCTCCGCTTCCTCCCCCTGGTCGTCGTCCTCGGGAACGCTGAACATCGCGTCGATGGCCTTACGGGCGCGCGCCTGGCTGTTCGGCATCAGGTGCGTGTACGTCCGGAGCGTGAAGCCCGGATCCGAGTGACCCAGGTACTCGGCAAGGGCCTTGATGTTCTCCCCGGCGTCCAGCAGGACGGACGCGTAGAAGTGCCTGAGCGCGTGCATGCCGTGCTCGCGCGACTCCTTGAACCGCTCCCCCGGCTCGCGCTCCGGGATGACGCCTGCGGAGACGAGAGCGGGCTTCCACAGGTACATGTTGAAGTAGTTCCGGTTCAACGGCTTCCGCTCGCGCGAGTAGAAGAGCAGCGTCGCCGTGACCGGCGGCCCGTCCGGTGTCTTCCACGGCAGCGTGACTTCGATCGGCGGCCGGCGGGTGATGTGCGCGGCAAGCGCGTATGACACCGCGTCCGGCAACGGGACGTCCCGCAGCTTGCCGCCCTTGGGTGGGGCGAACACGAGATGCGAACCCACCATCTTGACCTGTCGCACGACATGCACGACTCCCCCAAGGAAGTCGACTTCATCGGGTGCCAGCCCGAAGATCTCGCCCTGACGCAAGCCGCAGCCTGCGCCCGGGTCAACGAGGGCCTGGTATTCCTCTGGCAGGCCAGCCCGTACGTCGAAGACCCGCTCACGAGTCCACGGCTTGAGCTTTCGCGCGTCCAATTTGGGCGCGCGGACAGAACCAGCGCGGCAGGGGTTCCGAACGATAATGCCATCGTCCACGGCGGCGCCAAATGCTGCGGACACGTTGGCGAAGATGACGCGCTGATACGACGCGGCCATGCCGGAGTCCTTCAACGCGCGAGCCCAAGACCGAATGTGCCCCGGTTGGAACGCACTCAGCGAGCGCGACCCGATGTACGGGAAGACATGGAGCCGGAACCGCAGCTCCATGGCCGTGACGGTGGACACGTCCGTCGTGGCAGACGCCAACCACCCGGCGGCGAACTGTTGGAACGTCACCTTCCCCGCCGAGGGATCTACATACTGGCCGCGCGTCATGTCAGCCGCGATCTGCGTCAGCCACGACTCGGCCAAGCGCTTCTGCTTGTCAGGAAAAGAGCGGCTGCGCTCACTCCCGTCCGGCGCCACGTAGCGGGCGCGGTAGCGCATGCCGGTGCCGTGGCGGTCGGCCTTGACGCGCACGGTCTTGCCGTTGGGGCCGGTTTCGGTTTTGTACCAGCGGTCCTGGATGTGGCCTGCCATGTGGCGGGTGCTCCTTGGGTATGGCGGCGGCCGGTGGCGAGGGGTGCTCGCCACCGGCCGGGGTGCTGGGCTGGCTGGGGTCAGGCTGCTTCGGTCTCGTTCATGCGGTCGTTGACCCATGCGCGTACGGCGGCGGGGTCGTAGCGGACGTGTTTGCCGATACGGAATCCGGGAGGGCCGGTGCGCTTCTTGCGCCAGGCGTAGACGGTCTCCAGCGGGACACCGAACATGGCGGCGATGTCGTCGGGGGTGAGGTAGCGGTCCGGGAGTCCGGCCCGGAGCGTGGTCGTCGCGGACGCCGTTGCCATACGGGTCTCTCCTTTCGGGGAATCCGGGCCCGGGACCCCCCTCTCAGGTCCGCTACATCCGCTACACCGCTACATCGCAGGTCAGCGGCATGATTTTTGTAGCGGACGGGCGAGATGTAGCGGCTACGGCCGTTCGCGAGTGCGGGGGCGTAGCCGCTACATCGGGGTTTGCCGCTACAGATTCAATGGCTCTGAGCTGGGCTGTAGCGGTGTAGCGGTTGTAGCGGCTGTGGGGGAGGGGCAGTAGCGGGTCCAAGCGTCTTCGAGGTCTTTGACGAAGAAGCCTTTGAGGACTCCACCGGATGTGCGGATGTTGCGAGAGGCGATGGGTTCGTTGTCCGCCGTCATGTACTCGCCGAGCATCTTGGACAGTCGCCTGTTGTCGAGCGGCCGTCCGCCCATGTCGGCCCACGGGGCGTCATCGAGCGCGTTGAGGCGGTCGATGATGGCGACGGTGGGCAGCTTGTCGACGCCGATGAGGACGTGGTCACGCAGGTCGGTCAGAAGCCGCACGCCGAGACTGCCTTTGTCGTTGGCTTCGGATGCCTTGACCAGGGCGAGGCAGGCGGCGCGGGCCCGCTTGGGCCAGTGGCCGCCGGCCGCGTCCGCTACGGCGAGCAGGGGTTCCCACACATCTGCGGGGCGGTCGGTGACGCCGTCTGGCATTTCGGGCCAGGCGCCCATCACCCTGTCGTGCACCTGCTCTGCCCATGTGGCGAGCCGGTCTCGCAGGGCGTTGCCTTCCTGCTCGTGCAGCCTGGCCCGGTAGGGCTCCACCTTTTCGTTCCTCGCGCGGCGGCGCATGCGGATGATGACGGAGCGGGTGAGGATCGTGTCCGGCAGGGACCCCAGTCCGGCCACGGCCACGGCGGTGTAGGAGGGGAAGGGGGTCACGGTCTGGCTGTCGCCCACGCATCGGTAGGTGACTCCGGTACGGCGGTGCCCGGCGTTGAGGAACCCTCGCAGTTCCTCGTTGTCGCCTGCCTTGGGGCCGAAGACGGTATCGATCTCATCGAAGAGGATCGTGGGCCGACCGTCCGGACCGGACACCGCCCGGAACAGCGCCGCCGCGCTGGCGTTGACGGCCACCATGGGCTGAGGGACCAAGGTTTCTACGATCTCCAGCCCGCGCGACTTCCCCGAGCCCGGCTCGGGGGACAGGAACGCCAATCGCGGGGTGGAGTCGAAGCAGTCGAGCAGGTGGGCGTGCGCGTCCCACAGGACCGCCGCGACGTAGGCGGCTTCCATCGGGAAGATGTTGAAGCGGCGGTGGAAGGCTTCTACCTCGTTGAGCAGGGCCGCGCCGTCGATGCTGGTGTCGGTCATGCGGCGTTCCTCTCTTCCTGGGGGCTCCGGAGCGGGCAGGTGTCGCGGTGGGCGGTGTGGTCGGCGATCAGGGCGAGCACCTTGCGGTGGCCGGCGGCGAACAGGTCACGGCCGCACGCGCACCACGACGCCGCGGTCGGCGTGGCGCCCTTGGGGGCGGTGATGCGGAGCCAGGCGACCGGGTGCCGTCCGTCGCCCTGCTGCGGGTCCAGGCGAACAGCAGTGGGGACGCCTTCGGCGGCGACTTTCGGCGCGCTACTGCCGGACGGGGCCAGGGCTGGTTCGGCGGAGCGAGGGTGGTCGGTTGCGGCGGTGGGGCCTTCCAAGCGGGGATGGCGTCGGGTGCTCATGCCGTCTCCCGGGGCCGGGCGCTGCGGATGGAGCTGTCCAGGGCGCTGCGGATCGTGGCGCGGCACTCGGCAACGGTGAGTCCGCGTTCCTCTCCCGCCGCTTGGAAGGCCTGCTCAACCTCGTGGCGGGGAATGTCGCCCCACGCGACGAAGCGCCCCACCTTGAAGGCGCTGCGGTTGAGCGTGGTGTTGCCCTGCTTCTCAGGGGCCGCGCGGACCGTGTCGCATTCGCGGTCCAGGGCGGCTTGAGCGGCGCGGGTGCCGCACTTCGGCATGCTCACCACAACGGGCCGTGCGGGGGGCTGAGAGGGCTTGAGAGCGTCCAGAAGCCAATCCGGGGCTTGAGCTACCGGCGCGGGATCGACAACCGCGTAGGCGGCGCCCTGGACGATGCTGCCCGCGGCGACGACGTATCCGCCCCACGCTCGGGTGTCGATCAGCGGCCCGAGCCTGCCTGCCGTGTTGGCGAGCCGCGTGCAGGGCGGGGCGGTGAAGTAGAGGTGCTGACCGCCGCTCGCGGTCCGGGTGCGGTAGGTGGCGGGGCCGGGCTGCCCGGTGCGCTCGCAGAGCGCCTCGAAGGTCGTCGCGCCGGAAGGCGCGTCCGTACTGCCTTTGGTCGTGCGTTTGGGCATGTCCAGGTCCACGACGACCAGCCCGGAGGGGCCGGTGGCGATCCCGATGTTGAACGGGCACGTGGACCAGGCCCGGCGGATGCGGTCCGGGTCCGTGGTCGCGCGCTGCTCCCACTTGCGGTGGCCGGCCGTGCACTCCCCGGTGCGGGGGCAGGCGGTCTCGCCGTGGAGGGCGGGGCGCTTGTCGCCGGGCCGGAGCGGGAAGACGCGCCAGCCGCGTTCGGCGGCGTCCAGAGCGGCGTTCAGGAGGGGGCTGGTCATGCGGCGGCGCTCCCCTCAAGTGTGGCGGGGAGGCTGGTGGCGTTGAGGAGTAAGCCGTAGGCGTGGTGGGCCTGTTGGGGTACGACGCCGTTGCCGATGATGCGGAGTTGTTCCTTGCGGGGGATGTCGGGGACGTCGGTGACCCATCCGGCGGGCAGGCCCATGAGCCATTCCGCGAACGCCGGTGACAGGCGGCGGTTGCCGCGGGTGCCGGGTTCGGTCGGGCACGGGGCGGGCCGGCCGGTGACGTGCTCCCAGCGGCGGATCGCGGGACCGTAGTCGGTACCGTCACTGGCCACCCACCGGTCATCGAGCCGCACGGCCTGGCCGGGCAGGTAGTAACGGCCGGACGTGTCGCGCTGGTTCGGCCCGCCGTGCGGCCCGTCCGACGCCTTCGGGGTGGGCAGGAGGTTGACGACCACCTCGTTCAAGGGCCGACTGTTCCTGCCGAGCAGGTTGGAGGCCCCGGACTTCCAGTCCCGCGCCGCCGGCGTCGGGAGCAGGTTCACGCCTCCGGGGGCACCGGCAGCCTGGTCACCGCGGTGCGCAGGTTCAGCCCACCCTTGCGCTTCGGCGAGGTGCCGGGGCCGCCAGTGCCGTCCGAGCTGGTGGGGGTCGGCATCAGCGGGATGGGCAACTGCGAGCCAGCGGTCCCGCGGGTGCGGGGCGCCGACTTCGGGGTCACCAGCTCGTAGACATGTCCACCGGACGTCATACCCGAGCGCGGCCAGGTCTGCGGCGACGACGTCCAGCCCCCGCCCCCGCGAGCGGATCGCCGCCACATTTTCCAGGAAGACGTAGCGCGGTCGAAGGATGCCCACAGCCTCAGCGACGTTTTTCCAGACGCGCGACCACTGCCCATTGATTCCGTCCCTTCGTCCAGCGTTCGAGATGTTGCGGCACGGGAAACCCGCGCTGATGACGTCCGGCCGATACAGGTCGCGGACGCGCTGCCAGTCGGTGCGGGTGATGTCCCCCAGGTTCGGCACCCCGGGGTGATGCGCGGCGAACACGGCCGCGGCGTACGGGTCGTTCTCGGCATAGGCGACGACCTGGCCGCCGATGCCCGGGGTGAGGACGCGTTCGAGTCCGCCGTAGCCGGCGCACAGCGCCACCACCCGCGGCTGGTCCGGCACTCGCCGGATGGGGATCGGTTGAGTCATGCTGGATGTCTCCTGTTCTGAGTGAGCTGGAGACCAGGGCGGCCCGGAACTTTGGCGAGATGCGGGCCGCCCTAGCCGTGTCTAGAAGGGCGGTTCGTCGCCGTGGTCGCGGCGACGCTGGGGCAGGCGTTGTCAGGGGCTGAACCAGGTGACGGGCCGGGCGGAGGGGTGGTCGGCCGTGGTGGGTACGACCCATATGTCGTCGTCTCGTGCGTCGTATTGGACCCAGCCGGTGGACAAGTTGAGGTCCGGGTGCCTGGTGACGTTGGTGAGCCGTTCGCCGCATTCGGTGCGGTAGAAGGCGCTCAGGGCGGCGATGGCGCGGCGGCGGTCGTGAGTGAGGGCGGCGTCACTGTCCTCGAAGGTGAGGATGTGGACGCCGTAGAAGGTGGCGGTGACTTCCTCGTCGGTCACGAAGGCTCCTACAGGTCGGGTATGGCGTTGATGAGGGCGGTGGTGAGTTGGTTGATCGGTTCGGCGGCGCCGGTGGAGGCGAGGAAGAACCCGAATCCGGCGGCGACGGCGGCGGCTCCCCAGCCGAGGATGTGCGCGCGGAGCATGAGGAAGAGGGCGAGGCCGAGCAGGAGCGAGATGGTCAGAGCCACGGTGGCTCTCCCTTCATTGGAGTGCCGGCGTGGTCGCTGTTCTGACGCTGAGAGGGGTCCGGGGTGGGGGCGCTGGGACCCCTCTAGGGCCCTCTACTTCGCAGGTCAGACCCCTCTATGGGGGGTCTCTACCGTGGTAGAGGGGTCCCGCTACCGGAGCCGTTCGGGTAGCGGGGTTGGGGAGGGGGTCAGGCGGGGGCTCCGGTAGAGGGGGAGGGGTCTACCGCCCGTGCGGCGAGGAGCAGTTCCTCGGGTACGGCGGCTTCGAGATCGGCGCGGCGGTACCCGGCGAGGTTCTTGCCCTTGATGTTGATCTGCTTGGTGGTGCGCTTGACTCCGGCCGCGTCGAGTTCGGCGGCGAGCTTGTCGAGGTCCCAGTCCCCGTACCGGTCCTCATCCGCGTTGACGAGGCGGGCGAGGAGGTCGACGGAGTGCAGCCGGTCGGAGTGCCGCATGACGTCGAGGACGTCGGAGAGCACGGGTGCGATGGTGACCCCGACGCGTCCGGCGCCGGCCGCCACATCTCCGGCGGCGTCGCCGGTGATCTGCCCCACCGCCTCACGCAGTGTCCGGCCCTTGAGGCACAGGGAGTTGAACTCGGCGGTGGTGAGCAGGTCGTTCTTGACGGTGGCGTAGGAGGCGGGCCCGGTGACCAGCACGGTCACGCCCTTGTGCTCCTCGGACAGCAGGGAGGCGTCCGCGCCCATGGCCGCCTTCCCCGACCCGAGGACCATGTCCGACGATGTCTTGTCGGTGACCTGGGTGCAGCACCGGATGGTGATGATCTCCCGCAGCTTGGTCGGCACGCTCTTCGCGTCGGGGCGCTGGGAGGCGTAGTTGGAGATGAACCCGGCGGCCGGACCCCTGCGTGCGATCCGTCCGAGGTCGTCCACGACGGCCTCACGGTCCTTGTCGTCCATGGCGAGGAAGGCTTCTTGCAGCTCATCGACGGTGAGAAAGATGAACGGCATCTTGTACTTCTCGATGATCTGCGGGGTGAGCTTGCCTTCCGGGCAGATCGAGGTGGGCAGGCCACGGAACAGGGCGAAGCGCCGTTCCATCTCGGCGAGGAGTTCGGCCAGCATCTCCTTGAACGCGGTGATCGCGTCTTCCTCGGCACCGAGCACGAGGCGGTGGGCGACGTGCCGCATGCCCATCCAGTCCTGCCCGCCCTTGAAGTCGGCCACGTAGTGCCGCACCCACGGATCGAGGAGACCGGCCGCCGTCATCAGGCGCTGCGTGAACGTCTTCCCGCGCCGGGGCAGTCCGCCGAAGAACATGGACTGCCAGATCACGGGCACGCTCACCCGGTTGCCCCGGGCGTCGGCCCCGAAGGGGACCGCGTCCCAGATCGAGAACTTCTCCATCGTCGCGAGCGGGGAGGGAGTCGGGTCGGCGAGGTAAGGGTCATCGTCCGCCACCCACATCGACACCCGTCCCGCGTTGCCGCCCTTGGCCGCGCGGACCCGGGACATGATGACCTGGATCTCATCGACCCCGAGTTCCTGCGCGATCACCTCACGCTTCGCCAGCACATCCGAGGCGGTCTTGCCTCCGCCCCGGGGCATGTCGAAGATCACGGCCCAGCCACGGCCGTCCCGGACCGGGCCCATCGTGCACGACACACGCGGAGCGTCCTTCTCCGCATCCTTGCCACTGCCGCTTTTCAGGAGGCCGGCGGCACGCAGAGCGTCGTTGAGCTGGGTCGCGGACATGTCCACCTTGAGCGGCGGGGCGCCCTGGTCGAGGAGGTGGGTGTCCTTGCCGCGCCCGAGGTAGGCGAGCGGGGTGATGACGGCGCCCGCGATACCGGCCTGTGCCAGCGGGTCGAGGAGGGTGACGCCGATCGCGGAGGTGGCGACGACGACGGCGGCGGCGCCGAAGCGCCACCGGCGGCTGCGGGTGCGTTCCGCGTGTGCGGCCTGCAACCGGGTTGCCAGTTCGACGTCCTCGGGCTTGGCCTTGGCCTGTGCGCGCAGGGCTTTGACGGCCGCGCTGTGGTCCTGTGCGGACAGGGTGGGCCACAGTCCCACGGTGGCCCGGTAGAAGCCGCGTGCGGCCAGCAGTACCGTCTTGAACAGGTACTTGGGTGTGCGGATGCCGTGGTAGCGGGTGTGCCACCAGGTCAGCCGCGCGAGCGCCTTGGCGTTGGCGAGGATGGACGCGGTGGAGCGGGCCCACACCGGGAGTACGGGGGCGTCGGGCACGGTCAGCCAGTCGGCCAACGGGTTGTCGGGCCGGTCAACCGCCTCCACCCCGGCGCCCGCGTCGTCCACGGTCGCGTCGGCAGGGCCGGTGGGCTTGACCAGCGTCACCGGGGATCCGGCGGGCCGGTGGTCATCGAGGTGGTGCAGGCTTCCCATGTCGGGCGCCTCCGTGGCGAGTTCAGTCATGATGGGGGTCTCCTGCTCTGCCCACGTGGCGGGCGGGTTGGCCCGGGGCGGCCGGCTTCCTTGGCCGGTGTACGGCCGCCCCGGGGCGCAGTCACTTGCGGGTCTTGGCGGCACGCTCTTCGCGCTTGCGGGCGCCGTCGATGATGCGGTCGACCCGTCGTTCCAGGTCGCTGCGGTCGATGTCCTCGCTGACCGCGCACCGCTTGGTCATCCGGACCACCAGGACGGCGACCCGCGCCTTCTCCCCTGCGGTCAACTTCGGTTCAGCCACGGCCGCTCACCTGGCCGGTCTCGCCGTGCGCTCCGGTGTACTGCTCGGTGGCGGCGGCCAGGGCGAGTTGGGCCCAGACGGCGGCCTCGGCCACCTGCTGGGGCGTGATGGGGGGCTTGCACGGATTGCGGGCAAGGAGCGCTTCGGCGCGGGCCCGGTAGTCCTGGCTGGTCATCTGCCGGTCTGTCATGCGGGCGGTTCCTCTGCTTCGGTTGGTGTGGGGTGGTGGTGCGTGCCCCGGGCCGGAGTCGATCCGGCGCCCTCACGGCGTGGTTGCCGGGGCTGGCGCTCAGCGGCGCCGGCGGGCCTTCGCGAGGTTCTTGGCGGCGGCTTTGCCGTCCGTGCCGCCGACCGACCGGACGACCGTGACCAGGCCCCACGCGGTGACGACGACGACCAGCGCGACCACGGCCAGGGACACCGCCATCGACGTCATGGCGGCGACCAGCAGCGGACCGAAGTAGACGGACGCGCCGACCGCGCCGGCGCCGATCCCGGACCCGAGCGCGACGCGCTGCACCGTCCGGTCCGGCGGGGCCTGGTGGATGTGGACAACCTGCGGGGCGCCGGTCTGCTGCGGTACGGGCAGGTCCGACGGGGAGATGTAGGCGTGCGTGCCGTCCGGGAGCTGGACGACCGTACGCGGGACAGGGAGCTGTTCCATGCGTCCTCCGGTGCGTGGTCGGGGGTGGTGCGGGAGTGCCCCGGGCCGGAGTCGATCCGGCGCCCTCACGGCGTGCCCACCGGGGCTGTTCGTGCTGGTCAGTCACCACCAGCTCTTGTTCCTGCGGTCGGGGCATCCGTTGCGGGCGTGGTCCTCACACGGCTCGCACGGCTCGTTGTCCCGACCGATGCCAAGCCAGTTACCGCTGTGCAGCCGCGCGTGCTCCTCGCACTGCTCGCACCGGTCGTCACTCATCGGTTCCTCCCTTCCGGTCCGGACTGTCCGGCTCCCTCCGCGTACGCGGCGGCGATCTCCATGAGCAGCGTCTCGGCCCCCATAAGGCGCCCGATCAGTCGCCCGGTGTCGCCCATGTCGATAGGGCCGCCGGTCTCGATCTCGGCGACGTAGGCGCGCGCGGCCTCGATCGCGACGATCTGTTCGGCGGTGCGGGTGATGGAGTCCACGGGGATGTCCTCTCGTGTCGTGTCATTGGTGGTGCGGTGGGTAACCCGGGCCGGAGTCGATCCGGCACCCTCACGGCTGGTCGCCGGGGCCCTTGCGCTGTTCAGGAGGGATACGCGCACGTCACGCACATGCCGAGCGACGTCGGGATGCAGTACCCGGCGTCCGTACGGCACTGGGGGCAGGTACGGCGCGCGGCCATGGCCTTGGCGAGTGCGGCGGCGCGGCCCGGTGTCATGGGGCGTACGGGCTTGGCCTGGTCGATGCGGTAGAGGTAGGCGACCGACACGCCCGTCTTGCGGCGGCGCGAGCGACGCATCACCTGCGCGGCGACCGACTGCCCACCGGGGCGAAGACCCCGGGCCCGTAACTGGCGGCGGGTGGCGTAGCCGTCGGGGGCGAAGCGCCACGGGAACGTGGGTATCCCGTGGCGCGCGCCGGTCGGGTCGTAGCACTTGCCGAATGCCGGGGACATCAGGCGGCCAGCCGCTTCCACGCGGACCGCAGGCGGACCTCGGATGCGGAGTGGCCGGCCGCACGGAAACGCGCGGCCATCTCGCGGTAGGACAGGGCCGGGGTTTCGCTGTGACGGATCTGGTCGACCAGCACGTCAAGCGCGTCATCCGTGAGAGCGGGGCCCGTCTCCAGCGCGAGCGTGGTGACCGGCTGGGTGGGGCCCCAGAGAGGCAGCTCCCAGCGAGGTGTGACGCCGGGTGTGACGGGGGCCGTCACGCTGGTCAGCGCCCTGCCGGTCTCCTTGCCCTCCCGTGCCACGGCCAGCGTCGACCACGCCCCCGAGAGGGTCTCAGCGGTGGCGGCTTGGACGCGTGCGACGCGTGCCCCTGCCTCCGTCACGGCCGTCAACCGCGTCTCCTCGGTGGCCGCTTCCGCCCTCAGCCGGGCCCGCGCCACTGCGGCTTCGTCCCGGGCTTCCTGCTGGATGCCCTGGATCGCCTCCAGCGCCTCGCCGGTGAGGGCGGTCCGCTCCCACATGGAGTGGACCAGCCACAAGGCTTTGGCTGCGATGGGGAGCCAGGCGACGGCGAGCCACGCGCCGGGGCTCTCCTCGCCGGTGAGCGCGTGCGCCACCAGGACGCCGGTCGCGACCGCGCCGAATGCCCAGCCGACGCGGGTGACGGCGGTGGAGTGGTCGCCTTGTGCGGCCAGGCGGCGTTCGTAGGCGAGGGTGGCCAGCCATCCCCCGTCGATCCCGATGCCGACGACCAGCGCGACCGGCCATGGCATCGACTTGCCCAGCCACATCACGACCACGGCCAGGGTGAGCACCATGGACACCGCCGTCATCGCGGCGGCGGGCAGCATGGTCTTGACGTTCTTGGCGTTCACCGCGCACCCTCGCCCCGGCCTGCTGCCGCCTGCGGGACGCTCGCGTAGGCGATGAGGCCCACTTCCGCATCCCCGAAGCGGCAGTCCGCGCGCAGTACCCGTGTGCCGCCGTTGGCCTGCACGCGGAAGGTGACCGTGTCCGGGGCGATGCCGAGTGCGTCACGCCATGCCTCGAACGCGGCGAAGCTGTCTCCCATCGCCACGTCGTGCAGTGACAGTTCCAGCCGCTCGACAGAGATGGTCGACAGGTGCACGTCCGGCGCGGGCAGGTGCGGGAAGTCCAGGGCGAGCAGCCGCAGCGCCCGCATCGGCACAGCCAGTCCGCCAAGCGTCAGTGCGTCCGTCATACCGCACCCCCCACCGCGATCACGACGGCCACGATCAGCAGCACGCCGGCCGCGCACGTCAGATCAACCGCACGGCGCAGAGCCTTGAACTTGCCGACCGCGATCCGGGCAAGGGTCGCGATGTGCTGCGCCCGCTTGTCCTCGTCCAGCTCGGTGCGAATCTGATCAGCGGTGAGCGTCGCCCACCGGGGGAAGCCCACCGGCCGGGCACCACCGAGGTTCGGGCGGACCGCCCGTAGCAGCAGACCGGCCGCAGCGACCAGCAGCGCCACCCCCATACCGCCGACCATCAGCGCGGCGGCGGGAAGGGACGCGTCCTTGGCGACCGTCCACACACCGGCCAGCAGCGCGCCGATGAAGGCCAGCAGCAGCCCGGTCTTGCTGTCCGTCCGAGCGATCTCGGCCTTCACTTCCGCGTGCGCGGCGGTCAAGCTCGTGTCCAGGGCGCTCATGCGGCACCCCCGGGCACGGTCACCGCGGCGGACAGGTTCGAGAGCCCCCGGCGTGCGGCCAGCACCCGCCGACGCGCCCGGCGGACACGGCGCGTGTCCAGCTCCGTGACCGGCCGGTCGATGGTCATGATCTGCGCGTCGAGAAGGGCGATCTCCGCCGTGATGACGGGCATCTCCCACTCGATCGCGTCCAGCTCCGCATCCGTGGGTTCACCCTCGAAGCGGTCGGTGGTAACGATCGCCTGAAGTGCAGCGATGTGATTCATGAGTCGGTCTCTCCCTAGCAGGTGGAACGGCTCGACAGCGGCCCCGGGTGGCTAGACCCGGGGCCGCGCGCCGTCATGGATGGAGTGCCCCGGGCCCGATCCGATCGGGCGCCCTCACGGCGTGGATGCCGGGGCGAGTGGTGCGTCATCGTCACTGCTCTGACGCCAGCAGGGCGGCGCGTACCAGGTGGCAACCATGGGGTTGACCTCCAGAAATGAAGGGCTGATCCCCAGGGCTGTTCTCCAGAGCTGGCACGCAAGAAGTGGCCGCCGGCGGCCGTAACCCGGGCCGTTGCGGAGACAGGGACTCGAACCCCGTCGTGAGTTCACTGTGCAGTTGTCAAAGATCAGACCCTCCCCGGCAAGCGCGGTAACCCCTGGTCAGAGGGGCTCCCGTCCTCACGGGACCCGCCGGGCGCTCTACGGTCGTGCGGTTCGAAGCGGCCCAAGTAAGGGACCTGCATCTGCGTCTCCGCTTCGTTCGCGGCGACATGAACTAGCTTGCACTAGCTCAAGCCAGCGCGCAACCCCCATGGAGGAGTGCGTTAGCTTGAACTAGTCGGTACCCTCGGAGCTATGACCGCCGTATCGAGTGACCCAAGGCCCAAGCCGGTGAAGCTGGCAGAGGCGATCCGCGATCGGATCGGTAAAGGCAAGTACCCCAACGGGAAGCTGCCGACAGTCAAGGAGTTGGCGGAAGAGTTCGGATACGCGGGACAGACCGTGCGGGATGGTATGGCCATCCTGATCCGCGAAGGGGTCGCGATTTCCGCCGGAAGTCGCGGATACTTCGTCGCAAGTGGCAACGAGCGAGCGTCGGTTTCTAGCAATGATGCAACCGAGGAAATCAAGGAAATGCGCCTCCAGATTCAGGCATTGGCTGAACGGGTGGCTGCGCTTGAGGAGCAGGACCGTTCGAGTGGTGCGCGATCTGGAACAACCATGCAGCGCACGGGAGTTGGGGAATAGGTGACAGCCCAGGGGCAGCGACCTGGACAAGGGGACACCCCGAGTGTCACCGCCCCGTCCCCTTGCCTGTCCCCGTGGCCAATAGGGAAGACTCGCGCGTAGGCACCCCGAGGAGGGCGAATGAGCGACGACAGGGCTTCATGGGCGCGGCGCATCGCATCAGAGCGGCTTGCGCGCGACTGGTCCCAACTCGACGCGGTCCGGGCGTTGCGGGCCCATGCCGCCACCGAGTTGCCATCCGACGAGAGCATGGTGCGGCAGTGGAAGCGCTGGGAGTCCGGCGCCATGCCGGGCGACTTCTACCGACCGATCATCGCGGCCACATTCGGGACGGTTACGGCTGCATTGTTCCCGGAACCCGGACGCAGGAATGGAGAAAAGGAAATCCTCGCCGCAAGCGGCATGGAAACCCTCGAAATCGTCAGTCGACTCAATAGGTCAGACGTAGATAACGCCACCCTGGATGCGCTTCGAATTACAACGGATCGCCTCTGCTCAGAATACCCATTCATGCCGAGTGAACAGCTCCTCATTGAGGGGCGGCAATGGCTAAGGCGAGTGGTTGAACTCCACTCAAAGAGTCTCACTCTCGCACAGCACCGCGAGGTACTGGCGCTTTCCGGATGGCTCGCTCTCCTTGTGGGCTGCGTGGAATACGACTCCGGAGACCGTCACGCGGCGGAGTCCACCAGGCAGGCTGCCCTATCGCTGGCCACCGAATCGGACCATGCGGAGGTCGCGGGATGGGCGCACGAAATGCGCGCTTGGTTCGCGCTGACAACGGGGGACTACCGAGGCGTCATCGCAGCGGCTCAAGCCGGTACGGAGCGGGCATCCACCCACAGTGTCGCGGTGCAGCTTGCGGCACAGGAGGCGAAGGCGTGGGCCCGACTTGGGGACCGTCGACAGGTGGAAGTAGCGCTCGATCGCGGCCGACGCCTGCTTGAAGGGATGCCTCACCCGGAGAACCTTGACAACCACTTCGTCGTGGATCCGGCAAAGTTCGATTTCTACGCGATGGACTGCTACCGCCTCGTCGGGGAGGACAAGCTCGCGCGCACCCTGGCTGAGGAGGTGCTGAGGGCCGGTACGGACTTCGACGGCACAGAGCGCGCCCCAATGCGCAATGCGGAAGCACGAGTGACGCTCGCTGTTACAGCGGCCCGTGAGGGAGACCTCGAACAAGCGCTGATCCATGGCGAGCGCGCCCTACGGGGCGAGCGCCAGTCCATCCCCTCCCTCATCATGACCAGCCGCGAGCTAGCAGCAGAGATGAGGCGGCGTTACAGCGGAGAGCCTGAAGCAGAGTCGTATCTGACTCACCTTCGTGACCTCGGGCAGGCGAAGCCTGGTTTCCTGCCGCAGTAAAGGTCAGCAGTCCGAGGGGCCCTCTCCCATCACCGGGGGAGGGCCCCTTTACTGTGCCTCTCTGGGCCGTCTGGGGGCCGTCCGAGGGTCGCCAGCGATGACCAACAACGACCAGCAACGACCGCTCTCCCGCAGGTCAGAGCCTTGAGCCCGAGGTGCTTCGCAGGTGACGGAACCGGCGCATCAGTTCTTCGACATCTAAGAGGCGGGGTCGGGCGACCTGGGCGGACGCTCTAGAAACAGTCCGTGACCTGCGAGAACTCTTCCCAGCAGTTCTCACTGTCACCGCTTGCTTTCCGCCCCCTTGTGCACCGAGTGTGCACCGCCCGGCCAATACTCTGACTTGGTGTCAGAATCGCTGCGAGGGCCGTTACCCCATATGCGAGGGCCGTTACCCCATAGTCGGGGTAGCAGCCCTCGTCGGCTCGTCCAAGCTCTTTGTGCGGCGGCAGCCTTCTTACTCTTCCAGTAGTGCGGCGGGCCGTCGAGCTGCAGTGATCCTTACTGCAGGTCGTTGATCTAGTCATGGGCGATTGCCGGCGATGGGGTGCGACGATCTTGGTCGGGTGTCTTGCGGACTGCGAGCCCGGTGTGGGGGGATCCGCAAGACTGACATGAGGGCCATTGCTACTGGCGCAGGATGCTCATGATTTCGCTTGCCTTGGCAATCGCAGCCCGGGGCCCATACGCCACCATTGCGGCCAGCACGGCGGCGCTACCAGCCAGGACGACATCGACCCCCGCTGGAAGTCCCGACAGCACCCCAAAGCACAGCGCCCCCGCAGCAGCGACGACCACAGCCACCAGCCGAAGCCCTTCCCGATTAGCCACCGGGGTAGTGCCGCGCAGGCTCTGCTCAGGGAGGAGGGTGGTGACCCTTCCCACAGCGAAGGTGTTTCCGATCTTCGCCAGAAGTGCGGCCAGGCTGCGGAGGGCTCCATCGCCCTTGGCGTCGACTTGCGCCTCGACCAGTTGAAGCTTGGCTACTACGAGGGCGGCGTGGTTCTTTGCGTTCCGCTGCCGTGGAGACCCGCGGCCGACACTGTTCGTGATCCGGTGGACGCGCAGAAGTGAGCGCCGAACTGTGGAGCAGGTGTCGTCCAAATGCCTGAGGGCCTGGGGCCTGTCACTCGTGTCTGAGCGTGCCACGGCATCACATGCCTCGATGGCAGCCATGATCGAGAGCATCAACCTGTATCCCGCTATGGCTTTGTTGCGCCGGGCTGCCCACATCAGGAGGGGCAGGGTCACGGCAGCGAGCATAAGTGCTGATGGTTGCAGACTCGGCTGCACCTGCCGTGTCTCGATCGTTTTGATCACTGCCATCAGGATGTCCCCGGTACCGAGACCGATCGGGAAGGTCAGTAGCCAGTAGCGAAGCTTGACGCTTCCGGCAGTCTTCCGACCTGCCTCACGGAACGCTTGGATCGGCAGGTCCACCAAGCCAAGACGCTGGAGAGCTACCGCTGTTGGCGCCATATCCCTTTCCGCAACTCGGGCGTTCCAGGCCGCCCACCGCACCTGCAGTGGCTGAATCCGGCGGGCGATCCACGCGAGGACTCGGTAGATCGACACCACAATCGCGGCCAGGAGTACACCGCCAACCACCGACCGCTGAATCGCGGCTGCGCGCTCCCAGTCAATGTTCATGGGGGGAGATCCTGGCGCAGAGCACTGACAGCCGTGGCAGATCTCTTTGGCCAATAGAGCAGTTGGGCAGTGTTTGTTGTCACGCGTTACCTGACAGAGGTAGCGCTCGCCTACTTCCAGCCGTCAAGTGAGACCTGCGGCCCGCCATTGAGGTAGCGGAGAAGGGCGCTGGCGGTGGTCTCCACGAATTCCTCGGGGACGGCGTCGGCATCGACCCAGCGGACCTGGGAATGCTTGCGTGGCTCGCGGTTCTCGGGGGTGCCAGCCCACTCGTGCGTGACGAAGACGACGGTGAGGAAGCCGTTGGGGGCTTCCACGCCCCAGGCTCCGTGGATGATGTGGGCGACCTTCAAGGTTTCCGGCTTCACCGTCAGGCCCGTCTCTTCGTACAGCTCCCGGACTGCGGTCTCGGTGATGGGTTCGCCGGGCTCGCTCTTGCCGACGGGCAGGTCCCACATGCCTTGGGCGAACTTGGCGTTCTCGCTGCGCTGGAGGAGGACGACGCGGTTGGTGGCCTTGTCGTGGACGATCACGGCAGCGACCAGCAGGGTCATTGATTCGAGCGCCGGCTTGAGGGCCTTCGGCTGGTCGTCGGTTGTCGGCTGAACCACGATCATCCCTTCATCGGACGGGTTGTTGGGCATGTTAGGCGAGGGCTTCGCGGGCGCGGCGGGCGAGATCGGCGGCGCCGGGTACCTTGCGCCGCTGATAGACCGCGAGGGTGGAGCGGATCGACGTGATCGCCTTGCGGGTGCGGTCGGAGGTCATGCCCTCCATGAGGGTCAGTGCCTGGGACCAGGCCGCTACGGCCTCGTCGGCGCGGGCCTGGGTGGCGAGGCTGTCGCCGAGGTCGGCGTGGGTGAGAGCGTGGACGCGCTTGTACTTCTTGGGGTCCCAGCGGGTGAGGGCGTCACGGTGCTGCTGTTCGGTGCCGACGTGGTCGGCAAGGTCGGTCAGCGTGCGGGCGGTGTGGCTGGCCACGGTGCCGGCGGCGGGGCCGCTGACGCGGGAGTAGCTGGGCTGAGGGTCGTCCTCCCGCAGGAGAGCGTCTTCGGCGGCGAGGAGGGCACGCGCGGCCAGAGGGTTCTCGTTGATGGCGGCGTAAGCGCGGGCGTGGGTGATGTGGAGTAGCGCTTCAGTCTGGCCGTCGATGTGGCCGACGCCTTGGGCGAGGGCGGCTTCGGCGAGGTCGACGCAGTGGTGGGGCTGTTTGAGGCTGAGGGCCTGGTGGGCGAGGGCGCGCATCATCCAGGCGGCGTGGCCGTGGGGGTCGGCTTCGCAGGCGAGCTGGTAGCCGACCTGGTAGTAGCGCTGGGCAGCGCCTTCGTGGCCGAGATCGTGGTGTTTCCAGCCTGCGAGGTAGGCGAGTTCGGCTACGGCGCCGAAGGCTGCTCGGCGTAAGGCTTCGCTGGGGAAGCGTCCGCGCAGCGTGGGTGCGGCGGTGTCGGCGAGGTACGCGGTGACTGTCGTCAGGCCGTGGCCGCCGCCGAGGCGTTCGTCGGCGGCGCTGAAGGCCGCGGTGATCTGGCGTACGACGTCCACGTCATCCGCCCCGACCACGGACGTGCCGGTGCGGGCGCGGAGCATGCGGGCGGTGGCCTCGTGGTCGTGGGCGAGAGGCATGGCGACGCCGGCGGTGGTGAAGGCCGCGATGGCGAGGAAGCGGCGGCGCTCGACGTCGGCGCGGCCGAGGTCGGTGACGGCGAGGACCGGATCGGGTTCCGCCTGCTGTTCGGCCTCGTCGGAACGGAGGCCGATCTCGGTCTGGGTGATCGCGCGTCCGGCTCGGCGGGACAGCGCTTCGGCGAGGTACTGGCCTGCCCGGCCCGAAGGGGTACGGGTGCCATTCACCCAGTGCGAGATGGCCGACTTGTTGGTCTGGAGGATCTCGCCGTTCTCGGCGGCGATACGTCGCACATCTCTGGCGAGAGCCTCGTAGGTGCAGTCGGCCGCGTCGATGGCATCACGCAGGCGGGAGTTGGATTCTCGCTGCGCCGCCACGATCGCCTCCACTCCGCAGCTGTAAACCGCGTATACCGCTTCAACTGCCCTCCACCGTACCCACTGAGCGTGACCACCGGTTCACTTATCAGCAGCCGCCCGGAACGGCGCGACCGTGATCCAGGCTCCCCCTTGGTCCGGGCGGCACCCCGAAGTTCCGTACGCCCAAACCTGCTTCGGGCATTCCTGTGCCCGAATCCGGCCGAACAGAGACGGAGACACGGTGACCACCATCGACACCACGGCCATCACGGTCGAGCTGCCCGAGGCGTTCGACCCGCGCTGGAGCCGCCTGCCCGGCATCCAGGTCGACGGCCGACGCATCACCATCGACCCGGCCGAGTACTTCTTCCGCTTCGAGTCCAACACCTGGCTCGTCGCCGACTGGCAGCTGGTCAAGTCCCAGCTCCTCGGTGTGGACGAGACGACCGAGAGCGCGGTCGAGCAGCTCGCGCTCGACTTCATCAAGAACCACGGCGAGTCCACCTCGGACGCCGCCCGCGTGCTGACCACCGCGTACGAGGTGTACGCGTACCTCTTCCGCGACGGGCACCTCGCCAGCCTCGGCCTCGCCCAGATCACCGCCGACCACCTGCGGATGCTCCGCGAGGCGGCCACGCTCATGGCGCTCAACAAGGTCGAGCTGGACGGGCACATCTCTAACGTCGGCCCGTGCTGGTTCTTCCCCGCCGCCGCGTCCGTCGTCTTCGACCTGGACGACGAGATGGGCGGGATGCTCGACGAGGTCTACCACGGCGGCTGGTTCAACGAGCATCGCCGCATCGAGTCCATCAAGGCCCACGCCGCGCTCGGCGGGCGGCTCGTGCACGGCTGCCAGTCCGTGCCGGACCAGTCCGGCGGCGTCGTCGCGCCCTACGGTGCCTCGATGGCGAACTTCCGTGACGACCTCGCCGCGTTCAAGGCGGGCTGGATCGAGCAGGTCTACGCCCACCGTGTGAACCCTGCCGCGTAACTCGCCTCCCGACCAGGCTCCGGGGCGAGCCGGTATCTCTCGCCCGCCCCGGATGCCTCCAACCGACCGGAGCCCCCATGAGCTCGAATCCCAGCGCCGAACTCCTCGACAACCTGCTCACCGTGGCTGGCCAGTCCACCGCCGTACGGGAGGAGGTGCGCGTGTGGTCCATGTCCGGAGTCGAGCGTGTGACGTTCCCCGACGGCACCACGGCCATCTTCAAGTACGCCAAGAGGCCATTCGACAGCGAGGACCAGGCCCTCCGCCTGGCCCACACCCTCGGCGTTCCCGTCCCCCAGGTCCACGCCTCCGCTGTTCTGGACGGCTGGCTCGGCATGCTCATGGAGGACCTCGGGCCATCTGTCCGCGAGGCCGATGACCTGGACGGTGTCGCCGCGGCTGTGGTCCTGCACGGCACCCGTACGGCTCCTCCCTTGCCCGTCCTCGACCAGGAGCGGCTACGCATGCTGCCGGCCCGTACGCTGGAGCATCTCGAACGGCTGCGCAAGGCCGACCGGTGGCAGGACGCCGACGACATCGAGGACGCGCTCGACCGGATCGCCCAGGCCGCCGAGGCCCGCTCGGCCGGAGCGACGCTGGCACCGTTCGGCTGGGTGCACTCCGAGTTCCACCCCACCAGCCTCCACATCGGTAAGCACGGCTGGAGGCTGCTGGACTTCGCCCGCGCCTTCACTGGTCCCGGCCTGCTCGACCTCGCCAGCTGGCACGGCACCATCGAGCCTCCCCACCCCGTGCGCCTGCGCGTCTTCCTGGAGCAGTACGTCACCGCCGGCGGCACCCCCGACGCCCTCGCCCCGCGCGGCGGGCTCACCGCCGAGAGCTGGGCCCTGGGCTGGCACCGCATGTGGGCCGTCGAGTGGTTCGTGGAGCAGTCCATCCGCTGGATCAACGACCCGGCCACCGACCCCGCCTACCTCAAGGCCGTCCGCCGCCACCTCACTGACGTCCTCCACCTCCTGGAGATCTGACGTGCTAGCCCAGGCTTCCCCATGGCACGCCCACGCCCTCCAGCGCACCGCCGCCGGACTCGCCGAACCCCTCGCCGTACCCGCCCGGATGGAGTGGACCACGAGGCCCGGCCAAGGACCCGGCGCCGAGATCCTCGGGCCCGACCTGCGCGGCGAGCGGCTTCTAGAACTCGGTTGCGGCCCCGGCCACAACGCCGCCAACCTCGCCACCCGCCACGGGGCTCACGTCACCGGCGTCGACTTGGTTGGCCTCCAGGTTCGACGCGCCCGCTCCCACTACGGACGGCTGAACAACCTCACCTTCGTCGCCGGACACGCCTTGCACTACCTGCACGCCTCCGACGATCAGTTCGACGCGATCTACTCCGTCTTCGGCGCCGTAGGGCTCGTCGCCCCTGAACTCCTTCTGTCGGCCATCGCCCAGCGCCTCACGCCCGGCCGGGTGCTCGCCTTCTCCGTCCCCCACCCGCAGCGTGGCGGCCGAAGCCCCTCGGGTGACGACCGTCCCCGCCGCGACTACGTCGCTCTTCCCGACCGCACCCGGCTCCCTATTGCCCGCTGGGAGTTCTCGACCGACCGGTGGGAGAAGCACCTCAGTCAGACGGGTTTCTGGCTCACCTCGGCCCAGGAGTTCTACGACTCCCGCATGGGTCGCTGGCCCACCACCCTGCTGATCCGCGCTCGCAAGCTCTGACAGCCATTCGCCCCGGCTTCCCCTGGAGGAACCGATGCGCCCGCCATACCTGCTCCTTGATGTCGACGGCGTCCTCATCCCCTTCCCCGACGCGGACGGTTCGACCCCGGCCGCCCACGCCCGCCACGACGTCGTCCCCACCGGGCGCAGCGCCGACAACCCGGTCACCGTCTGGCTCGACCCCGCCCACGGCTACCTGCTCATGGACGTGATCCGTAGCGGCCTGGTCACCCCCGTCTGGTGCACCAGCTGGCGCCAGGACGCCACCACCCTGATCGGACCACTCCTCGGCCTCCCGCCCCTGCCGCACATCGACCTGCCGCGCCCCCAGATCACCACCAGTCACCCCAACGGCTACCTGTGGAAGCGCGACCACGTCGACGCCTGGCTGGGCAACGCGTCGGCTGTGTGGATCGACGACGACTTCACCAGCCTCGACCACGCCTGGGCCGCAGAGCGCACAACCCGTGGCGCGGCGACCCTCCTGATCCAACCTGACCCCCGTGTCGGGCTCCAGGCTGAACACCTGGCCGCGGCCCGGGCGTGGGCGGGGCGGCTGCTCGCCGTGCGGACTGGTGCGACCGCTGCTCCGGGCGGAACCGAAGCAGCCTGACGCGAATCCGTGGCAGAAGAATCGATGCCCTCGCCACGACTCATGGCGAGGGCATCTGACGGGATCAGCGGTGCCGACCGCGTTCTTCGGGCCTTACGTTCCCTGGTGCGGCCGGCTTTTGTGGCGCGGCTGACCTGGACGAGGTGCCGCCGACGGTACTTCGCCTGCGCGCTGCTTGCACGTGCCTGTTCGGTTGGACGGTGATGCGCCACACCAGGACCTGTGCCGGTGAGTCCGCAGTGTCGAGTTCACGCTCGGCGGCAGCCTCGCTCAGGAGTTGGCGGGCATTGTGGCCGGCGGTCTCGGCGCGGGCGAGCGTGGTGGTGAGGGCCGGCCAGAAAGGATCAGCCAGGATCTGGCCGGCGTGGTCAGGGAGTGCTTGGCGCACGGTGGCCTCGAATCGGTCAATGGTCTGCTGGCGTGGGGCTCGGCGGGAGAGGTCTGCCAGGACCGGCTCGCTGGCCTGCTGGTAACCGGTCCGCAGGTGGAGGAGAGCCTGTTCAGCTGCGGCGGCCTGCTGCTGGTGGCCGCGCTGTGCATGCCAATTGGCGGCGGCGCGGGCCAGGTGGAGGGCGGCGAAGATGAGGGCGATGGCGAGCCCGCCAGGCTCGTGTGTGGCGTCGGCGAGTTCCTTGGCGGCGTCCCGCAGGGATGTGGCGGCCTGGTGGTCGGCCCGAATCACAGAGCGGCGGGCGCGGTTGAACGCCGTTGCTGCTGCCTGCAGTTCGGCCTGGTACGGGCCATCTGTGGCACGGGCCAGGTTGTGCAGGGCGTCGCTGAAGGCATCCAAGTGGCCTTGGGCGGCGACGTCGTCGCCCAAGTCGAGGACGGTGTGGGCTGTGCGCACGGCGCACTCGGCACGGCGCCATGCCGTGTGGGGGTCCTCGATGTGCTGCGGGCGGTCGGTTACGTCCTGAGTGGGGAGGCGTTCGCACAGGCGGTTGAAGGACAGGTCGGGGGCGAGTTTGGAGCCGCCGTACCAGACCGGCTCGCCTTGGGCGGTATCGCCGGGGGCGGCCAGGCTGTAGCCGGTCACCTCGCCTGAATCGGGGCCGATGCGCTGCTTGACCTGGATGCCGAGCGACGTGAGGACGGTGAAGTAGTCGTCAACGCTGCGTACGGCGGCAGCGACGGCGTACGCCTGCTCGCGCAGCCACTCCCGCGCGGTGACGTCCCGGCCCTGGCTCTCGGCCTTGGCGCGCTCGGCGCCGGTCGGTGTGGGCGGTGCGGTGAGGTCGCCGGACTTCAGGCGGCGCAGGCCGAACTCGGCCTCGATCCTCCGGCACTCCTGCTGTGCCCGCTGGCCGTCGCGGTGGGTGCGGGGGCGTCGGCCGTCGGCGCGGACGGTAGTGGCGAGGATATGGATGTGGTCGTCCGCGTGCCGTACGGCGATCCACCGGCACGCCTTCTCGTCGCCCTCGGGCGCGATGCCGGTGGCCGCCACTATGCGGCGGGCGACTTCTGCCCACTCGGCGTCGGCGAGGTAGCGGTCGCCGGGTGCGGTGCGTACCGGGCAGTGCCACACATGCTGCGGCGGTTTGTGGCCGCCCAGTTCGTGGGTGCGCAGATCAACGTGGTGGTCCAGGCGCCTGGCGAGCTGACTGTAGGTGGCTTCGTGGTCGCGGCCGGGATCGGGGGCGCCGACCATGTCCCAGGCCGCGACGATGTGCGGGTCGGTGTGCTCGTCCCGCCGCCCTGGGCCGAAGAGGTAGTTGATCAGGCCGAGGGTGCTGGAGCCCGTGGAGACGTCAGGCACCATGGCCGGTCCCCTCCGTCAGGAGCTGGTCGATCAGCCGGTAACTACTCTCGGCCGTCCGCACGACGTGAGCGAGCACGGCCTCCGCCTGCTCGGGAACGGTTCCTCGGTGGATGGCTCCGGTTATCTGGTTGAGATTGCTGCCGATGCGGTTCAGCGCGACGGTGTGAGCCTCGACGGCCTCGATCAGCGGTCGGATGGGATCGTCCTCCGGACTGCCGACCATGTCCGCCTTGCCGAGGGCGACAGCGAGCGCGGCGTCGCCGACGAACCCGGCGAACTTCTGGCCGCGCCGCTCGGCCTCCTCGGCGATGATGCGAACCGCGGTCAGGGTGAAGCGGATGGTCTTTTCCTGGTCGCGCTTCTCGGTGGTGCGCTTGCGGTTCATCAGCGCGGGCAACGCCGGGGCGCTGGGCTCGCCCCACGAAGGCTCCTCATCGGAAGGCGTCGTATCGGCAGACTGCTCAACGGGCGGTCGGGCGTCAGCAGGCTGCTCGGGGCACAGGGCGGCGCAGTCGGCGACTGGTGCGGTGCTGGGCTCGGTCATCCCCTCCCCAGGCTCGGGCGCCCGCTGGCGCCCGGCCTCTTCCTCCGCCACCCCTGGGGCGGGGGCAAGCGCGGACGAAGCCTCGTTAGAGGCTCGTTCGCTCCAGCTTGCTGCTGTTCGGCGGGCCAGCCTGAACAGTCCCCTGTGGTGGCGGGAGGGGGCGTCGTCCGTGTTGTTGTCGTGCATGGTGGTGCTCCGGTGGCATGTGGGCAGGGCTTCGTCACGTCCGTCGCATCCGTCCCATGGCTGGTCACGACAGGTACGGACTCGGCCGCAGGTACGGATAACTCCGTCCCGGTGAGGAAGTCCGTCCCCGCGCTGACCTGCGCGGGGACGGATGGGACGGATTGAGACGGACCCAGGGGGTGGGTCAGCGGGCGGGCTTGGGGCCTGTGGCGCCGCCGGGCGGGCCGATGGGCAGCGGCCCGGTCGGAGGGGCAGGCGGCTTGCCCTGGCCTGGGCGTTCGGGCGTGATCTGATGCCCGGCTGCGAGGGTCGGCTGGGCAGGGTCAGGGCAGTAGCGGGCCCAGGCGTCGAGGAACTGGTTGCGGGCGTACGCCTTGGCCTGACGACCCTGCTCGAAGCGGTAGTTCGCCGGGCGGATGCCGAAGTCCCGCAGCAGCGCCGAAAGGTGGAAGGCGGTCAACCCCTTGGCGCCGTAGTCCGGCCACGGAGATTCAGCATCTGCCAGGAGAGCGGCCAGCAGATCCTGTGAGCGTAGGGCCTCCTTGTTGCCCTCCTGTTCGAAGATGCGGCGGACATCACGCAGCAGCCGCGTCTTCAGGGTCGTTTGCTCATCCTGGACGGCCTCGTGCCGAGTCATCGCCAGGCAGGCGGCGCGGGCGCTGGTGGGCCAGTGGCCGCCGGCCAGGTCGGCGACGATGACCAGCGGCTCCCAGGTGTCCGCAGCCCGGTCCTCAACCGGCATCTTCGGCGCCAGACCGGCAGCCGTGCCACGCAGCGGCGTCAGCCACGCGGCCAGCCGGTTACGCACCGCGTGCAGTTCAGGCACGGAGTAGCGCGAGCGGAACGGGGTGATCCGCTCACCCGGCTTACGCTTCTGCATGCGAAGTACGACCGCCCTGTCCATGATCGTGTCGGGCAGGTCGCCGATCCCGGCCAGCGCGGCCATAGCGAAGGTGGGAAACGCCGTCGGCTTGTGCTCCGGTCCGGAGATGCGCCAGGCCGGCCGATTGCTCTGATGCCCGGCGTTCAGCAGGCCACGCAGATCCTCCTTCTCGCCCGCCTTGGGACCGAAGATGGTGTCGGCCTCGTCCACCAGCAGCGTCGGCGGGTTCTTGCCTATGACGCGGAAGACCACCGCCGGTGAGGTGTTCACCGTCATCATCGGCTGGTGCACGGTCTCGTGAAGCACATCCAGGACACGGGACTTGCCACACCCCTTGGTCGGCCCCACCACCGCCAGACGCGGCGCGTGCTGCAGAGCAGGCTGGATATGAGAGGCCGCCACCCACAGCGTCACCGCAGTCAGCGCCTCCTCACTCGGCAGCACTACGTACCGGCCGATCGCCGCCTGCAACTCATCCAGCGGCACGGCTCCGTCACCGGTCGCCTCGGCGCCGGCGCCCCCACTGTCCCCGGTCCCCGAACCGTCATCCGGGACCACGGTCCCGCTCTGCACCTGCTCGGTCCCCACGGGACCGTCGGTCCCCGCAGCTCGTTGGGGACCGTGGTCCCCTGCCGCGCGGTCCCCTGGTTCCATCCCCGCGCCCTGGGGACCGGTCCCCAAAATGGGGGCCAGGGGACCGGGACCAGGCTTATCGTCCGCCTTCGGGGACGGCGCAGGTGCGCCTGGACCGGAATGGTCCACATCCTGTGGTTCGGTCCGCGCGCCGCTGGCCTTCATCTCTTCCTCGTCAGCGGATGTCTGCTCCGTGGACCGTGCTTGGTCGTGGGGCCATGGCGCGCCCTTCGGTGGCAGCGGAGCAGTACGGTGGTGCGGCTGGTCCCCGGTCCCCGCACGACGGGACCGGTCTCCGGTATCCGGGCCGAGGGGACCGTCCCCGCTGTGGAGACCATCGCCGGTCCCCTGGTGAGGGGGCCGTGACTCGGCACGGTCCCCGTTGCGCGGAACCGTCCCCTGCCCGGGGACTGCCACCTCGGCGTTCACACGGGCGACCGAACAGGCACGAGAGGACCTTGGCGAGGATGCTCCCGAGCAGACCGAGCCACACTGGATCGCCTACTTCGACGAAGCCGAACTCGCCGGCACCACCGGCGGCCGACTGCTGGAACTCGCCCGGCAAGACCCTCGTACGCACGCCAACCGCGCGGGCGAGGAGATCCGACAGGCCCTTCGCCCGGCGCGGCCCGGAAGCAGGCCGCAGCAACGCCCTCGACCGGCTCGGTCTCGCAGAGGTCTACTTCCTCGGCGGCGACCTGACCGCCGGGTGCCAGGAGACTCACGCCGCGCTGGACGCCGAGCGGGTGCGGTCCGGACGCGTACGGGAGGGCATGGCGTGGCTCTACTCGTACACCGTCGGACATGGCGCGTCCCGCCCGGTCCGGGAAGCTCGGGCCAGACTCCGCGAACAACTCGCCGACTGATGAAGCCGCTTGAGAAAGAGGAAGAAGCCGCTGTGACGACTCTTGCCGTAACGGGCCACATGGACCTCACGGACGCATCGGTCCCTTTGGTCCGCGACGCTCTGCGAGACCTGCTCGCCGGATACAGCGGCCCGGGTCTGGTCGGGGTCTCCTGCATCGCCGCCGGATCGGACAGCCTCTTCGCCGAAGCCGTACTCGCAGCCGGCGGCCGTCTTGTAGCGGTGATCCCCTCCCAGAACTACCGTCAGACAAAGGTCAGGCCACAGCACGCTCCCCTCTTCGACAAGCTCATTGAGGCCGCCGACGAAGTGCTGATCATGCCCTTCGAAACAGCCGGCCGTGAGGCATACGAGGCAGCCAACCAAGTACTCCTGGAGCACGCAGACCGTCTGGTCGCCGTCTGGAACGGCGAACCCCCAGGCGGCAAGGGCGGCGGCACGGCCGACGTGGTCCTCGACGCCCGCACCACAGGCATCCCGGTCGACGTGGTGTGGCCGGAGGGCGCCGAGCGCATCGGGGCCTAGGACGCTGTTTCACGTGGAGGACGTCTGAGTTCAGTTCGACCGTAGACTCGGAAGATGGATACCGCATCAGTCATCGCGTGTATCGCACTTGTGATCTCGGTTTCCTCTGCTCTCGTCACCTTTCGGTACAGCCACAAGCAAACCGAAGCAGCCGCGAGAGCGAACGCTCTCACTTAGCGAGCACAACGCGAACAGGCAGAGCCATACGTCATCGCCGACATTCGACCGAGAGTACCCGGGTCATCGCTACTAGTTTTCGTCATCGAAAACATCGGGCCGACTCTCGCCCGCGATGTCCAACTGTCCGTCGACCCTCCTCTGCGCGCAACTCTCGGTGCGGAGAGAGAGGCCATTCTCAACCAAGCGGTTACCAGGAAGATCGCTGCGCTGCCCCCTGGTCGGCGACTTCCGTTCGTCATGGGCGTTGGCCACAAAGTGTTCTCTTCAAACCTTCCGCTCCTCTACACGGTCAAGGTCGAGGCCACCGGACCCTTCGGCGTCATGGAGCCGCTGAGCTACGTTATTGACCTTGAGATTCTGAGAAATACCGGGTTGGACACTGAATCTTTGGAATGGAGCACCCACGTTCTTGCCGAGCAATCGAAGAAGTCGGCCAGATCTCAAGAGCAGCAGGCAGACGCTCTCAGGAGCCTCACAAGGCATGTCATCGAGACGTCTGCGCGGACCCACGAGGAAGAGACTCCAACGGTCAATTAAGGGAGTCGGTGTCAACACCACGCCATGGCCATCCCAATACACTTGTCTTCCCAAAGTGAGGGCCGCCACCTCCATCCGGGGTGGCAGCCCTCATTTGTTGTATTGCCAGACCCTGGAACCTCGCGAGCGGCGCTGGTCGGAACGAGCACGTACGACTTCCTCGACGACCTCCCTGCCGTGTCCAACAACTTCACCGCGTGTCCACGGGGCCCGCACCACCGGCGCGCAGAGACCCTTGCGGAGGCTATGGCACCGGTTGGGGTCAAGATCCGCCGGGTTACGGGTCTGTCCCAGCGGGCGCCGGCCGCGAAATGGTGCGCGGCGGCGGCCGGAACCGCCGTCCGGGCCCATCGGCGGCACGCCCCGGAGCGGTGCGGCGCACCCGTGTGCGGGCCCCATTTCCTGGGCCGGACGGGGGGCAGGGGGAGGGTCACCGCAGGGGTGCGGGAGGGACGGGTGCGGGCGGGGTGTGCCCGGTGGCGGTTGCCTGGTGTGCCTGGCTGTGCGTGTAACAGCAATGTATTAGGGGGCGGTTGGGTGCAACGGTCTGCCGGGCCGGGCGGGTCCTGGTGATCAGAAACGCTCGCTCGTACCGAGCAGCCGGCACCGCCGACCGATACTGAGGAAGAAACGATGCGCGTTCACAAGCTGACCTTCGCCGCCCTGGCCGTTGTCGCGAGTCTCTCGCTCACGGCCTGCAACGAAGAGGACCTCGTGGGACAGGGCGCCCCGTCGGCGGCGTCCACCGCGTCTCCCTCGGCCGCCGGTTCGGATCAGGGCGGTGGGAAGGAGTCCGCCGGGACGGACTCCACCGGGAACAGCTCCGGCGGGCAGGGCACGGCCGCTGGGACCGGCTCCAACGAGAACGGCGAGGTCGGCAAGTGCCGCACCGACGATCTGGATATCACGGCGGCGGACAGCACCATCGACGGCGACACCGAGGGCACCGTCGCGGTGGAGCTGAAGAACGGCGGCGGCCGGGACTGCGTGCTGTCCGCGTACGCGGGCGTCGACCTGAAGACCAGCTCGGGGACGCTGTCCGCGGAGCGCACTGGTCAGCAGGCAGACTCATCCATCCTCAAGGACGGGGAGTCGACGTTCTTCGGCATCAACTACCCGATCAACGAGTCGGGCGGCTCCGGCGTCCGCGTCACGGGGCTTGTGGTGACCCCGCCGGACGAGACGAAGTCGTTCTCGCTCGAGTGGCCGGGCTCCGCGACGCTGCCGGCCTCGGACGGTTCGGGCTCCCCGGTGAAGGTCGGTCCGATCGGTAGCGCCGGTCAGGGCGGTCAGAGCTGACCCGCACGGCCCAGGGTTGGTCCGGTTGATCGTGTGCCCCCCCGGGCGGTAGATCATCTCCGACACGCCGAACTTGACGGAGAATACGCCGGCCATGGGCTGGTCGCCCCAGAGAGACAGCTCTACTTGGGACTTCCTCGGTCCCGGCAGCAGCGAGTGGATACGGGATGGTGGTGCACCAGCCCTCCGCCTCACGGGCCATGTGCACCGCTTGTGCACCGGTCCACTCACCAGCGGGACATCTATGCGGGTCGAAGCGTGCGTCGAGCTGTACTTCGACACTTAAGAACGCCCTCGATCAGAGCTGGTTTTCGCTCACCCGAGCCGTCCATGGGCCGTCGGCCGTGCCCCTCCGCTCGCTGGAGGCACGGCCGACGGCCGTATCCGCGGGCCGCGCTCAGCCTGCAACGCAGCCGGGATCCAGGGCGCTGCCCGCCTCCAGGCCGGTGGCTTCCCGCACCAGGACGGTGTTGGGGTCGCCGGGCAGGCGGGACTTTGAAGACAGGCCCTAGCGGGTGTCCCAGAACGCCTCGTCGGGGTGCAACCGAGCGTCATCGGGGTGTTCTCCTTCGGTGAGGTGGGGTGGGGTGGGGTTCGGTCTGATCGGGTCGGGTCGGGTCGCTTTCGGCGGTCCCAGAGATCAGAGGCCGTGCCCGGAGCCGCCACGCGCGCGGTGCTCCGCGGCCTCCCTCTCTCGCCTCGGGGAGAAGGGATCGCGGCGGGCGGCGACAGCCCGGCGCGTGTCCTCCGCTGTCAGGTCGGCGTTGATCGCCGCGGCGGCCCGTACACCCGCGGCCGCGGCTCCCACGACCTGCTCCATCAGATCCGTGACATTGCCGGCCACCCACACCCCGGACACGGCCGTCGCCCCGACCGGGTCGGAGGCGATGTGCGTACCGATCACCTCGCCGCCCCTCTCCAGTTCGACGGGTGCCAGGCCCAGACTCGTGAGGAGGTCCGCGCGGGCGGTGAAGCGCGGCGTGACCACCAGGGCCCGGGTGGGGATCGTCCGTCCGTCGGCCAGGGTGACGCCGGTGAGCCGGTCGCCCGTCACCTCCAGGCCGGTCACCGTGCCGTCCACCACAGCGATGTCGCGGGCGGCGAGTTGCTCGTACTCCTCCTCGGCCGGCTCGGGCGCGGTGTGCAGGAACAGCGTCACCTCACTGCTCCACTGCCGCCACATCAGCGCCTGGTGGGCGGCGAACGGCCCGGTGGCGAGGACGCCGATCGGCTGGTCGCGTACCTCCCAGCCGTGGCAGTACGGGCAGTGCAGCACCTCGCGTCCCCATCGCTCGGCCACGCCCGGCACCGGCGGCAGTTCGTCCACCAGGCCGGTGGTCACCAGCAGCCGCCGCGCCAGGACGGTCGTCCCGTCCGCCAGAGCGACACGGAAGCCGCCGGTCTCCAGGCGCTCGGCCGCCACGGCGTCACCTGCCATGATCTCGCCGCCGTAACCGGTCACCTCCTCGCGGCCCGCGGCCAGCAGTTCCGCAGGGGGTGTGCCGTCACGCGTCAGGAAGTTGTGGACGTGGGACGCCGGGGCGTTGCGCGGCCGGGCCCCGTCGATCACCAGTACCGACCGCCGTGCCCGCGCCAGGGACAGTGCTCCGCTCAGCCCGGCGGCTCCCCCGCCGACGACCACGACGTCATGGCGGCGCTCCCCGGCCCCGGGGATGATGGTCTCGTTATGCCATGTTTGATCACTCATGCGCACTATTACCTCCGTTCACTGGAGATGGTCCGCCCGCGCCGCCGCCTTGACAAACCAACTTGCTGATTCCGCAAAGAGGGAGGCGTGCTCTGTGTCCGGACGGAGGCGGGTGTCCGGACGGAGGCGGGTGTCCGGACGGAGGCGGGTGTCCGGACGGAGGCGGGTGTCCGTTGTCAGTGGGCGCTGGCACCATGACCGCATGAAGACCTACAACTGGCGCCCCTTCCTTGAGCGGTGGAGTGCGGACTGGCTCGACTCACCCGACGCGCGGGAGCGAGGAGACGTGGACGAGCCGGTCCTCCGGGACCGGTGGCTGGGTTTCCCGGCCGCCGGGGAGGACCGGATCAGTGAGCTGGAGGAGCGGTTGGGGGTGACGCTGCCGCCCACATACCGCTCGTTTCTGGCGACCACCGACGGGTGGCGGCCCGCGGGGACGGCTGCCAGCCGGGTGGGCACGGCGGAGGGCGTGCACTGGTACGGGGATCCGGACGGCCTTCAGGCGGTCCACGAGGGCGCGTTGGACGAGCGTGCCTCCGAGGAGGAGGCGCTGAGGGCCGGTATGTGGGGCAGAGCGCTGCGGTTGTCCACCGCCCCGGACACGGTCGAGGTCCTCCTCGACCCCGGCGATCCGGACGCCAACGGGGAGTGGGCCGCCTATCTCCACCGGGGCGGGGCGGGCGGCGAACGGCCTGAGCGCCACGGGTCGTTCATGGATCTCATGCAAACCCTGTTCCGGGAGTTCCACCGCGCTCACGCGGGCACGCCCGGGTTCGCGAACGAGACGACGCGCGAGCTGGACGCCGATGTCGAGGAGGCTCGGCTGGCCTGTCTGGACGGTGAGGACATCGACGGCGCGCTCGAACTGCTCACCGAGGCCGCCGAGTGCGGCCGGCCCCGCGCCCATGGGCTGCGTGTCCAGATGGAGGCGATGCTGAACAGCGGGAGCGGGGGCGGGGTCAGGGGCGGGCTCGGCGGATTGCCGGCTTCCTGTGTCGTCGGGCGGGTGGACGATCCGCTGTACGCGCGCGAGCTTCTGCCGCTGGCCGCGCTGGAGCATCTGCGGGCGGGCCATGGCGAGGCGGAATTCCTCCGGTCCTCCGATGGGCACGATCATGACGGGGACGACCGGAAGCGGGCGCTGGCCCTGCTGCGGGAGATCGATGAGCGTAATTTCCGGTACGGGGCCCCCGGGCCCTTCGGCGACGCGGTCGCCTCGGCGCGCGAACAGGCGCGGTGGGGCGATACGGACGGCGCGTGGCGCACGGTAGCGGCGGCCGTGGCCGGCTGGGAGCCGTACGGCGAGGAGCACATAGCTCCCGTCGGACTGCTCGCCGATCCCCTTCTCGGGCCGGTGATCACCGCGGAGCGCGGGCGGTATCTCCTGGAGACTCCCCGTGCCGGTGGCCAGGGCGCGACGGCCGGCGGCGGAGAACGGGACGCTCCCCGGGCGAGAGCGGACGGGCTCGGCTGGCTCGCCGAGGACACGCGGCCACCGGCGCCGGATGCCTACCGCTTCGTCCTCGTCCACGGCGTCTCGCCGGAGGAGCTGGCCGGACGGATCGGCGAGGGACCGCTGCTGGCACCGTGCGACGAGTCGGAGGCGGGGCAGGCGATACGTATCGGATCATGCGGGGACGGAAGCGGGAACGGGAACGGGGACGGGAACCGGGGCGGAGGTCGGGAAACGGGCGCGGAGAGCTGGAGCTTCGCGTTCGAGAGCGGGCGGAACGGTACGGAGCCGCCGAGTGAGGCGGTGTCGCGAGGTACGAAGTCGGTGACGGTGTGGTGCGAGCGCGGCGGCCGGTCCGCGGCCCTCCCCGGCACCTTCCACTTCTCCTACGCGGAGGACGGGAAGCGCGTGTACGGATTCACCGTGCGCGACGGCGAGACCGAGGAGTGGGGGGAGATTCCCGACGCGCTCGACCCCGGGCATCTCTTCCCGGACGCGGGTCCCGGATGGGACGAGGAGGACGCGTACGACAACGCGTACGAGGGCTCGGACGACGACTCCGACGAGGGCTCAAGCCTTGGTTCGGAAGGCAGTTGGGCCCTGGATCCCGATGACGAGTACGAGAGTCTCGACGCCATCGCGGAGATGTTCGGCGTCTCCTTGCCGCACTTCGCGATCCGCCACGGGCGGCTGCACGCGGTCGCGCCGTCATGACCTCGATCAGTGACACGGTCATCGGTACCGCGGTCATCGACACCGAGCGGCTGACACTGCTGCCGCTCCGTATCGCGTACGCCGAGGAGATGGCCGCCGTACTCTCCGACCCGGCGCTGTACGCCTATACCGGTGGGGCACCCCCGACGGTCGAGGAGTTGCGCTCGCGTTACGCCCGTCAGGTCGCGGGCTCACCCGACCCGGAGGTCGTCTGGTGCAACTGGATGATCGGCATCCGGCAGGAGGCGCAAGAAGGTCGGCGCTCGGCGGAGTCCTCCGTGGAGTCCTCGGTGGAGTTTTTCGCGGGCTCGCTGGTCGGTTACGTACAAGCCACTATCGGCCCGGACGGTGACGGTCGTACCGCCGAGATCGCCTGGGTCGTGGGGACGGCGTGGCAGGGGCGCGGTATCGCCACCGAAGCGGCGCGGGGGCTCGTACGGTGGCTGAAGGGGCAGGGCGTCCGGAGCCTTGTCGCTCATGTCCATCCGGACCATGGAGCATCGGCCGCCGTCGCCGCGGCCGTTGGGCTGACGCCCACCGGTGAACGACACGATGGCGAGGTGCGGTGGCGTCGGCGTCGGACCGGCGATCAGCGACCGTCGGCCGGGCCTTGACCTGACCGCTCAGGACCGACGACGCTCCGCCCCCCTTCCCTCTCCCAGCGGTGGGAGGGAAGCCGGGCGGGGCACAACGCCCGGCCCCGGGCCAGGAGCCGGACCGGACGCGGCCCCGGGCCCGGCCCCGGACAGGCGCTATCCGATCAGGGCTCGCACCATGCGGCAGGTGGTGTCCGACGGCGGGTGGATCCCGATCCGGGCCGCCGTCCTCCGTATCCTGCCGTTGTTCGCGTTCGCCGGGTGGTACACGCCCGAGTCGAGCAGGGCGATGGCGAGGCGCATGGCCTTGAGCCGGCGGTTATGGGTCTCGTACCACTCACGGGGCTGACCCGCGGGCAGTGGCTTGCGCTTGAGGGCTGGCTGACTCTCGAAGGGTTTCGTCGGCATGGTGGCAACGGCCATCGGCGACCTCCCGGCGCGGTGGTGGTTCCCTCACGAACTACCCCCATTTTACCGCCCCCCACTGACAATCGCCCCTGGCCAGAGGCTATTTGACGGTCTTCTTCCGCCCCGGCGTCCGCTGCCGCGGCCGCCGGGGTACGAACCCCCTCGCAGGCTCAGTGTTGACGCCGGCGCATCAGTTCCCCACCGGCGGATCACCGCGTCCGGAGCGCGGGTACGAGAGGGCGCTCGACGTGCTGTGCCGGGCGCTGCCGCCGGGGAGGTGAACGCGATTCAGGACAAGGGGAGTTGGGGGGCGATGCGGGAGTTGAGGGCGTTGTTCACGTCACAGCGGTGACTGTTGAGACGAACGGGCGCGCCGCTCGTACGTAACGGCACACGGAACCCGACCGGCCGCCGTTCGCGGCGCCGGGGACAGGAGCCCCCACACGTGTCCCGAAAGAAGACCTTCAGCGGCCGGAAGAAGCTCGCCCTGCTCGTCGGCGCGGCAGCGCTGGTGGGCGGTACGGCGGTGGTGATGACCGGCACCAGCCAGGCGTCGGTGGTCTGCGACGGACTGGCCACGGCCCTGGGCAACAACGAGAGCTTCATCGCCGGGCAGCGGGCCGCCCCGGACGCGCAGTCCGAGGCGCGGATCGCCAACCGGGTCGCCGTCATCGAGGAGATCAAGCGGAAGCAGGCGGCGTCCGGCTGCGAGGTCAGCCAGGTCGGTCAGGGCGGAGACGGCGGCGGAGGTGCGGATGACGGGGCCGGGGCGCAACCCACGGCCGGCGCACAGGCCGAGGGCGATGTCGTCTGCGCGGGCTCCACCGTCACCCTCTCCGGCGAGGCGGGCGCCCCGGCCGCTTCCAGCAATCAGTTCCCCGCGGGCACCACGCTCCGCGTGACCAACCTCGACAACGACAAGTCCACCACGGTGCGGGTGACGTCGGTGTCGGGCAGCTGCGCCCTGCTGAACGACGCGGCCTTCGAGCAGGTCCGCGAGCCGGGCAAGTTCCTGATCCGCAACGCCCGGATCGAACAGATCGGGTAGTTCGGGTAGATCGGGACGGGTGGATCCAGGGCATCGGACAGGTCCGGACCGGTCTTGTTCCGTCGCGCTGCCGGGAGCCGGCCGGCCGGTCCTCACCAACCGGCCGGGCCCCGGCGCGACCTTCGCAACAGGACCTACGCGTTCAGCTGCTGCTCCGCCTCCGCCAGGATCTCCGTCAGCCGGAGCCCGAACCGTACGTCGCAGGCGTGTGGCTGCCCCGTACGGACCGACTCCAGCAGCGCGTCGATCGCCGCCCCGAACGAGGTGACCGGGTCTCCCCAGTCCCCCGGCAGCACCGCCGTGCCGTGCTCGCCCCGCAGCTCGATCCCCGTGCCCGCGCCCGCCTTCGGCGCGCTCAGGCTCAGCGCCACCGAGCTGGCCGCTCCGGACACGTGCCGCAGCACCAGGTGGGTGAGGTCCGGCTCGGTGCGTACCGCCGTCACGTCGGTCACCTCGCCGAGCACCGGGATCAGCGCCGACAGCGCGTGCGGCCCGACGTCCCAGAGGCCGCCCTTGTCGCGGCGCCAGGGGGAGTCGGCGTACGGGCTGGTCTCGCCCGGCGAGTAGAGGGCGCCGAGCCAGAACGCGTGGGCGGTGAACCAGCCACCCTTAGCGGTCTGCTCGCCGAGCCAGCCCGCGGTGCCCGCCGCGAAGCGCAGCGTGCAGAAGACGACGGACGCGACCCCGGTGGCCGCCGCCGCGTCCGCCACCTCGCGGGCGCCCGCCACGGTCGTCGCGACCGGTTTGTCCATGAGGAGATGGCAGCCCGCCGCGGCGGCGCGCGCCGCGAGCGGTGCCTGGATGTCCGGCGGCAGGGCGAACGCGACGGCGTCGCTCTCGGCGAAGAGAGCGTCGAGGCCGACCTCGCCCGAGTGGGCCGTGGTGTCGTGGGCGGCGGCGAGAGCCGCGGCGGCCTCGGGGCGCCGCCCCCAGACGCCGCTGAGTTCGAGTCCGGGATGGGCGGCGAGGGCGGGAGCGTGGGTGCGCTCCGCCCAGGGGCCGGTGCCGAGGAGTCCGATGCGTAGCTTGCTCATGACGGCCAGTGTGCCGTGTCGGTGCTCGTGACCGGAGTCGGGTACGGGGAGAGCGAGTCGGCGCCGGTTCGTCGGATGCGGTTCTTCGGAGGCGGCTCGTCGGAGGCGGTGCTTCGGATGCAGTGCTTCGGATGCGGTGCCGAAAACCGGTGGCCGCTCGGGCAGTGGCCGCGCCCACTTCGAGCAGGGCACGCTCTACGAGCCGCCGTTCACGTCTCGGACGGTTGGGACAACGCCCCTGCGGGGCCGGCGGGCGAGGTGCTCCGGATCTGGCGCACCCGGCTCGACCAGGAGGGGAGGACGAGTGTGGTTCATCTGAACCCCGTATACGACGCGGACGGATTTGGCGTACGGCGGTTCGTGGACGGCGATCCGTCCTGCCGCTCCCCGGCGAACGCCCGCCGCCGCCTTCGTCGTGCCGCACCCCGAACGTTCCGGCTGTCGGACGCGCAGTTCAGAAGGGGCCATCTGCTGAGCCGGCCGGCGGCCCACGACTGGCGTGTGGACTGTACTGCCGAGGCGCTGGGCACCACCCCCACCGAACAGGTGCGCCGAATTCACGCCGCCGGATTCGGCGCGCTGCTGAAACAAGGGAAATGAAACAAAGGAAACCTGAGTAACGCGTGGTTCATGGAAGGGCAACAGCCGGGAAATCACGGATTGCGAAGCTTCGGGGCATACCTGCTGCACCCGCAAAGGATGAGGCCCGTGACCTTCAAGGCTGAGTACATCTGGATCGACGGCACCGAGCCGACCGCCAAGCTGCGCTCGAAGACGAAGATCCTCAACGACGGCGCGGAGCTGCCCGTGTGGGGCTTCGACGGGTCGAGCACCAACCAGGCCGAGGGCCACGCCTCCGACCGGGTGCTCAAGCCGGTCTTCACCTGCCCCGATCCGATCCGGGGTGGCGACGACGTCCTCGTCATGTGCGAGGTCCTGAACATCGACATGACGCCGCACGAGTCCAACACGCGTGCGGCGCTGACCGATGTCGCGGAGCGGTTCGCCGCCCAGGAGCCGATCTTCGGTATCGAGCAGGAGTACACCTTCTTCAAGGGCGCCCGTCCACTGGGCTTCCCCGAGGGCGGCTTCCCGGCCGCTCAGGGCGGCTACTACTGCGGTGTCGGCTCGGACGAGATCTTCGGCCGTGACATCGTCGAGGCGCACCTCGACAACTGCCTGAAGGCGGGTCTGGGCATCTCCGGCATCAACGCCGAGGTCATGCCGGGACAGTGGGAGTTCCAGGTCGGTCCGCTGGCGCCGCTGGAGGTGGCGGACCAGCTGTGGATCGCCCGCTGGCTGCTCTACCGCACCGCCGAGGACTTCGAGGTCTCCGCGACGCTCGACCCGAAGCCGGTGAAGGGCGACTGGAACGGCGCGGGCGCGCACACCAACTTCTCGACCAAGGCGATGCGCGAGGGGTACGACGCGATCATCACCGCGTGCGAGTCGCTCGGCGAGGGCTCGAAGCCGCTCGACCACGTCAAGAACTACGGCGCGGGCATCGACGACCGGCTGACCGGTCTGCACGAGACCGCCCCGTGGAACGAGTACAGCTACGGCGTCTCCGACCGCGGCGCCTCGGTCCGTATCCCGTGGCAGGTCGAGCAGGAGGGCAAGGGGTACATCGAGGACCGCCGCCCGAACGCCAACGTCGACCCGTATGTGGTGACGCGGCTGATCGTCGACACCTGCTGCGGCGCGCTGGAGAAGGCCGGCCAGGTCTGACCCGTCGGCTCGTTCTCGGCTCACCGCACTCCGCGAGGGGGCGGCCGCCACCCGGCGGTCGCCCCCTCGTCGCGTCCGGCCACGCCGCGCTGTCCTCGCCGTCACGGGCCCGCACCTCCGTCGGTGAGCCTCGCCGTCACGGGCCCGCACCCCCGTCGGTGAGCCGGCCGTCACGGTGCGGACCGCCGCACCCCCTCACTGTGTCGGCCGTCACGGGACCGCGCCGTATCGACAGCCGAAAGGGACCTGCTGCGCCCGTCCGCCATCTGCTTCAATGGGGACATGGCCAGCTTCCAGCACCCCGCGACAGGTCGTTTCGACCTTGAGCCGTTCTGGCCGTCCCGGCAGCATCACGACTTCGACCGGGTGTGTTGCCGCGCGAGGAACGCGTCGGCCCTCTAAAGCCTTCTTTCCGGCCTTCGGCCGCCGCGCATGACGTACGTCCCGTCCGTCCTGTCGATTCGACGAATCCTCCGCGCGAAAGAGCTGACCTCCCATGGCGAATCCCCGCCCTTTCTCCTCCGCGTCCGCGTCGGCGACCGCCACCGCAGCCGCCACCGCAGCCGCACCGAACCAGAAGCAGGCCGCGCCGCGCCGGCACCGGCTCCGGGCCGTCGACCGCGACGAGACCGCCCCGGTCGCCCGGCCGGCCGTCCCGGCGCTCCCGGATCTCCCGGCGGGGGTCACGGCCGGGCAGGTCGTGGACTTCCTGCCGCCCGGCGCCACCTGGCTGCCCGCGCCCCAGCACGCCCTGCCCTCGCTGCCGGGACAGCCGCCGATGGTCGGCTATCTCGTCCTCGTACCGGCCGATCAGCACGCGGCGGTCGTGGCGGCGGCCTCGGCGCCGTACCTCGCCGCCACGGAGACCGCGGGCAGCGGCCCCGGCGCGGGCGCCGACGGCGCGGGGGCCGGGGCCGGATCCCGGGGCGCCGACAGCGGCCCCGTCTCGATCGACAGCGTCCAGCGGACCGCCGTCGTGGACGGAAAGCAGCTGGACCTCACCTATCTCGAATTCGAGCTGCTCGCGCATCTGGTGGCCCATCCCCACCGGGTGCACACCCGCGACCAGTTGGTGACCACGGTCTGGGGCTACGGGCATGTGGGCGACGGCCGCACCGTCGATGTCCATGTGGCGCGGCTACGCCGCAAGCTGGGGGCCGCCCACCGCCACAGCATCCAGACGGTACGGCGGGTCGGATACAAGTACACGCCCTGAGAGGGGTGAGGCGGGGGCCATGCCGACGTCGGCGGGGCCCCCGCGACCCCGTCAGGTACGAGCCGTAGGAGCCGTACGGGCGCGAACGCGGGCCCGCAGGGCGAGCAGGCCGTCCAGGACGAGGAAGACCAGCAGGCTGATGCCCAGCAGCGGCAGGAACCAGCCGATCAGCGCCACGGCCGCCGCGAGCGGCAGCAGCGCGGTCAGCGGCACCTTGCGCCAGGCACCGCGCGGTATCGCCCTGCCCGCGCTCAGCTTCCGCTCCTTGGTGGGCCGGCGCAGCCACCACATCCGGTAGCCCCAGCAGATGATGAGGATCAGCGAGAGGGCGAGCGCCGCGAGTGCCAGCTGGTTGACGACCCCGAGGAAGAGACCCATGTGGGCGTCGATGCCGAAACGGGTGAGCTGGGCGAGCAACGGGTAGTCGGCGAACCGCAGTTCGTCCGTGACCATGCCGTTGGCGGGATCGATGGCGACGGAGTCGAGCCGCACCGGGAACTGGTTGTCGGTCTGCGCGACCACGTAGCCGCTGCCCTCCGTCGGCAGGGTCACCGAGACCGGTCCGTCGAGACCGGCCTGACGGGCGGCGACGACCGCCAGATCGATACCGACGTCCCCGTGGGCCATGCCCTCCATCCCCGGCATGTTCTCCATACCGGGCATGTTCTCCATACCGGGCATCGACTCGTGCCCCTCGTGGCCACCGCCGCCCGCTCCGCCGGTGCCCCCTTCGAGCGCGGCGGAGACGACGGGAGTGCCACCGCCCAGCTGGTCCTTGACCGAGCCGATGTTCACGCCCGCGTACTTCGACCAGGTCAGGCCGGTGGCGGAGAGCAGCACCAGCCCGGTCACGGCCCACAGTCCGAGGGAGCCGTGCAGGGAGAGCGTTCTGCGCCGGCCGGTGGCCCCGCGCTCGGGGGTGAGCAGCGCGCGCTTCGAGGTGCGTTTGCGGGCGAGCCAGAGCAGCACGCCGCCGAGGGCCACCACCCACAGCCAGCTGGCGGCGAGTTCGCTGTAGACGCGTCCCGGCTCGCCGAGCAGCAGATAGCGGTGCAGCTCGGATGTCCAGGTGCGCAGCGGGAGGGCGCCCGAACTGCCGTAGCTGGTCAGCTCTCCCCGTACCTCCGCGGTGTACGGATCGACGAAGACGGCGAGGGACTTGCTCTCCTCGGCGTCGGGCGTGCTCATCAGGACGCGGGTGGTCGCGTCGTCCTCGGCGGGCAGGGTTACGGAGGTGACCGTGCCGTCCGGGCGGGCGGCGCGGGCGGCGTCGATCTGCTCGGAGAGCGGGAGGCTACGGTCGCCGACCGGGACCCGCAGCTCGTGGCGGTAGAGGACCTTCTCCGCCTGGAAGGAGAGCGCGTAGAGGAATCCGGTGGTGGCGGCGATCAGCAGCAGTGGAGCGACGAGCAGGCCCGCGTAGAAGTGGAGCCGCAGCACGAGGGGGCGCAGGGAACTCCGGACGGAGGGGGCGCCGGTGCTTGTCGCGGTCTCCGGTGCTTCGCCGGCGGGGGTGGTCGGCCGGTCGTCGGTCTCGGGCCCCTGTACGGGGTCGTCAATGGCCATGACTGTCCTAGGAGTTGGCGTGGGCGTGGGGAAGCGGACCCCGGGCCCGCCCTGCCCGCCTGCCTAAGTTCGGACAGTGGTGATGAGGGCCGTCGCCGGGGCCGTCGCGTGAAAGCTGGGGCGTGGTGCGAAAGTAGCGCCTTCCGCCCGCAGCGCGAGCCAGGCGGGACTTTCGCAACACGCCCCAGGACGCGCGGGCGGGCCCCGCCGCGACAGGGTGTGCGCGAGAACGACGCCCCGGAAGCGGTGCGCCGCGGGAGCGTCGGCGGCGGGTCGTACCGCCCCCGCCGGCCGTGGCCCGGCGGGCGGCCGGGCCGCGGTCAGCAGCAGCCGGAGCGGGGAGAAGGCCAGGATGCCGAGGGCGGTCGCGAGCCGGAAGAGCGCGGCCTCGCCCCGGGCCAGCCAGAGCGCGCAGACGGCCGCGGCGAGGAGATGGGCGGCCAGCATCCCCACCGGACCGTCCAGGCCGAAGGGGACAGCGGTGTCGATGGGGAGAACGCCGGTTCCGAAGTCCTCTCCCATGGTCGTGCCCGTGCCCGCGCCGACGCGCATGTCCATGCCTGTGCCGGTACCGGCGGCGCCGTCGACGCCATGAGGTGTGTGGTCCGGTGCCCCGGACCCGCCGAACGGCAGCGTTCCGGCGAAGATCAGATGCAGTCCGCCCTGGACGGTGAGCAGCCCGGCCCCGATCGAGTGGAACCCGCGCCGCCGGCCACCCGCGAGCCAGGCCACGCCCGCGGTCACCCCGAACGCCGTCCACAGCGCGCCGAGCGGCATCTCATGACCGGATGTGAACGAATGCCCCATCGCCGCCAGAGTCACGCATACCGCCGCGAAAGCGGCGGCCCGCAGGGCGCGTATCGGTGATCCGGCGTCTGTCATGGTGCGCACATGCTGCCATCCTCGCGGGTGCGTACGGCAGATCCCGGATCAACGATTCTTCTGGCAGCGAATTCGGCTGTCCCCGAAGCGGGCGCGCGGGCACAGTCGATGCCATGAGACTCCTGATCCTCGGTGGTACGGAATTCGTCGGCCGCGCGGTCACGGAGGCGGCGCTCGCCCGCGGTTGGCGGGTGACCGTCTTCCACCGCGGCCGTCACGAAGCGCCCGCCGGTGTGACCACCCTGCGCGGCGATCGCACCGCACCCGGCGGTCTCGGCGCCCTCTCGGACGGAGCCGGCACCTGGGACGCGGTCGTCGACACCTGGTCGGCCGCGCCGTCGGCGGTGCTCTCCACGGCCCGGCTGCTGGCGGACCGCGTCGGGCGGTATGCGTACGTCTCCAGCCGCTCGGTGTACGCGAGCCCCGCCCCGGCCGGGCTCCCCGAGGCCGGCCCCCTGGTGGAGGGCGCCTCCGCGGCGGCCGGGCAGACCGCGTACCCCCAGGACAAGCGGGGCGGCGAGCTGGCGGCCGAGGCGGTCTTCGGCGACCGCGCCCTGCTGGTCCGTGCCGGGCTGATCCTCGGGCCCGGGGAGAACATCGGCCGGCTGCCGTGGTGGCTGGGCCGGATCGCCCGGGGCGGCCCCGTACTGGCGCCGGGGCCGCGCGACAACCCCTTGCAGTACATCGACGCGCGTGACCTCGCCGAATGGACTCTGGACGCCGTACGGGACGGCCTGGGCGGCCCGTACAACCTGGTGAGCCCCGCCGGGCACACCAGCATGGGTGAACTGCTCGACGCGTGCGTGCGCGTCACCGGATCCGACGCCGAACTGCGCTGGACGGACCCCGGGACGATCCTCGCGGCGGGGATCGAGCCCTGGACCGACCTGCCGGTCTGGATCCCGCCGGGCGAGATGCACGACACCATGCACGGCAGCGATGTCTCCAAGGCCCTTGCCACGGGCCTGCGTTGCCGCCCGGTGGCCGAGACGGTGGCGGACACCTGGTCCTGGCTCGGCTCTATCGGCGGCCGGGCCCCCCAGCGCCCGGACCGTCCGCCGGTGGGGCTGGCACCGGAGCTGGAGGCCAAGGTTCTGTCCCCACAGGGCTGAGTCCTTTACGGCCGGACGACTTGTACGGCCCGGACGACCCGGACGACTTGTACGGCCCGGACGGCCTGTACGGCGGAGGCCGTGAGACCGGCCCGGGTCCCCCCGGACCACCGGACCGGTCTCACGGTGTCAGCGAGCCCCCGGCCCCGGTCCGTCCCCCGCCCGCTCCGCCGTCGCCGCCGTCAGCGCGCCCCGCAGCCCGGCGATTCCGTGGTGCCACGCGCCGTCCTCGCCGTCCGCCTTGACCCAGCGATCGCGCACTTCGGACCCGGCCGCGCCCACCCGGTCCAGGGCCAGGAGCGCGAGCTCCCTCAGCTCCTCGGGAAGCCGGGGCAGCGGCTCCTCCGGGCCGTACACCGACTCCACGGGCGGCCCGCCGGGGCACTGCGCGGCGACCAGCGCGGCCGCGGCGACGGCGGCCGCCCCCACATCGCCGTCCAGCGGACCGCCCGCGCCACCCCCACCGTCCAGCGGACCCCCCGCTCCGTACCCACCATCCCCATCGTTCCCGCTGTCCCCACCATTCCCGCTGTCCCCACCACCCGGACCGAGCACGCGCAGCAGCGCCGCCCGCACGATCTCCGTCCGTTCCTCGACGGTCACTTCGTCCAAGTCGGCCGAGAAGTCCACCGCGGCGTCATTGTCGAAGTGGCCGGTGTCCCACGTGCCCATGGTCTGCCCCCTGGTCGTTCCACATCGGTCGTTCCATGTCCCGCTCATCCCGTAGTACCGATCGTGCCAGGCACCACTGACAATCCCGGTGCGCCCACCAGGGTGTATCCAGCACCACCCAGGACCGGGGGCCGCCCGGCTGCCGCCGCCGGACCGCGCAGGTCAGACTGGTGCCAGGTCCGGGGGTCGGGCCGCCGGAGGGCCGTCGGGCCGTCCGGGCCGCGAAGGGGAGAAGAACGCCATGGACAGCACTGCGAAGAGGCCGGGCCCGCTGGTATCGGCCGGGCGAGGACTGATGCTGGCCGTCGTCTCGCTCGCCGGATCGATCATACTCTTCGTACTGACGGTGCTCTCCCTCGTCTTCATCGTGCTGGGGTTCGGGATCTTCACCACGCCCTGGGTACTGACGATGGTCAGGGCGCATGCCAATCAGCGCCGGCTGTTGGCCACGCGGTGGTCGGACGTACGGATCCCGGTCCCGTACCGGTCCTTCCCGCCGGACGCGCGCACCGGCTTCACCGGCCGGGTGGAGCGCTGCTCCCTGATGCTGAAGGATCCGGCCACCTGGCGCGATCTCCAGTGGCTGCTGGTCGACATGACGGCGGGCTTCATCACCGCCGTGCTGACAGTCGGTCTGCTCGGCTACGCGGTGGAGGGGTTCGTACTCGCCGCGGGCCTGTGGCGGGTGTTCGAGGACGACCGGTACTGGTACGGGTTCGTCCCGGTCAGCAGCCAGGCGACCGGTCTCGCCGCGGCGGGCCTCGGCGCGGTCCTGTTCGGACTCGGGCTGCGCTACCACGCCGATCTGCTGCGTGGCCACTTCCTGCTGAGCAAGGCGCTGCTCGCACCCGGCAGTGACCAGGAGATGGCGCTGCGGATCGAGCGGCTCACCGAGTCCCGGCACGACGCCGTGGACACCTCGGCCGCCGAACTGCGCCGTATCGAGCGCGATCTGCACGACGGGGCGCAGGCCAGGCTCGTCGCCGTGGGCATGGATCTGGGCACCGTCGAGGCGCTCATCGAGAAGGACCCGGCCAAGGCCAAGGCGCTGATCGGCAAGGCCCGGCAGTCCTCCGCCGAGGCGCTCACCGAACTGCGCGATCTCGTCCGGGGCATCCATCCGCCCGTACTGGCCGAGCGCGGTCTCGGGGACGCCGTGAAGGCGCTGGCGCTGCGGCTGCCGGTGGGGACCGAGGTACAGGTGGAGCTGGCGGGCCGCGCCGCCGCCCCGGTCGAGTCGGCGGCGTACTTCGCGGTGAGCGAGGCGCTGGCCAATGTGGTCAAGCACTCGGGCGCCGACCGGGTGTGGATCGACATCTCGCACTCCGGGGGGATGCTGCGGATCGCCGTCACGGACAACGGCGGCGGGGGCGCGGCGGTCGGAACCGGCTCGGGGCTGAGCGGGCTCGAACGCCGACTCGGTACATTCGACGGCGTCATGGCCGTCAGCAGTCCAGCGGGCGGTCCCACCATGGTCACCATGGAGATCCCTTGCGAGTTGTCCTAGCCGAAGATCTCTTCCTGCTGCGCGACGGTCTGGTGCGGATGCTGGAGGCGTACGACTTCGAGATCCTGGCAGCGGTGGAGAGCGGGCCCGAACTGACCCGGGCCCTGGCGGAGTTGGAGCCGGATGTCGCCGTGGTCGACGTCCGGCTTCCGCCGTCCCACACGGACGAGGGCCTCCAGTGCGCGCTCGCGGCGCGCCGTGCCAGGCCCGGTCTGCCGGTCCTCGTACTGTCCCAGCACGTTGAGCAGTTGTACGCGCGCGAGCTGCTGGCGGACGGTAACGGCGGCATCGGCTATCTGCTGAAGGACCGGGTCTTCGACGCGGACCAGTTCATCGACGCGGTGCGCCGGGTCGCGGCGGGCGGTACGGCGATGGATCCGCAGGTGATCTCGCAGTTGCTCTCCAGGCGGGCGCAGGACAAGCCGATCGGCGGGCTGACCCCGCGCGAGCGCGAGGTGATGGAGCTGGTGGCACAGGGCCGCTCGAACGCCGCCATCGCCGCCCAACTCGTCGTCACGGAGCGGGCGGTGGCCAAGCACACCTCGAACATCTTCGCCAAGCTGGATCTGCCGGTGTCGGACGACGACAACCGCCGGGTACTGGCGGTTCTCGCCTATCTGGACCACGGCAGGTGATTGGGGGGCATCCGCCCGGTTTGGCGCTGGAGATTTCTATGAATTCCCCCGGCGGCTGAACACCCCTCGGCCGAGATCCGTATGGAACGGAGCGCTTCGCTTCTCCCCTGCCGCGCTTTCCCGTAACCGGCGACGAAGCTTGAGGAGTTCCATGCCACGCACATCGAGAAAACGCTCCACACTGGCAAACCGGGCGATTGTCGCCTCGGCTGCCTTGCTCCTGGGCGGGGGTGGGCTGGTAGCGGTCAATGTCTACGCATCCGCGGGTGAGGGCGAGTCCAACCGGTCCGCTCCACGGACCCAGAACACCGGGCAGTGGATGTCGACCATCGACTGCCCGGATGTGGCGACCCAGGATCAGCTGACGAATGTTCCGGAGGCGGCGCGTCCGGAGGTCGACCGGAATCTTGCCCTCATCGACAGCCAGATCACCGAGGCGTACAAACGGTTCGCCGATGAGAAGGCCCAGATCGAACGTGATCCGCGATTCGCCGACAATGCGATTCTCAATCCACTGAAGGACAAGCGGGCGGCCACTCTTGAGCGGATCGCCCTCTCGATCGGCAGGGTGGCGGAGCGGCCGCAGGGGCTGGAGGGGCTCGCGCCCTGCACCCTGCGGGCCGGCACCTCCCCCGGCCAGGGCGGCCAGGGCGACGGGCAGGACGGCGGTCAGGACGGCGGTCAGGACGGCGGTGGTCAGAGCGGTGGCGGCCAGGCCGGCAACGGCCCCGAGGCCTCCGACTTCGTCGACATCACCACCGTCCAGCCCAATGTCAAAAAGGCCAGAACCGCGCGCGGCGGCTCGAAGGGCACCTTCAGCACCAATTGCGGGGTCAACGCGGCCGGAAAGTTCAATTCGGACAATGTCATCGTCGCGCCAGGTGTGAGCAATGGCGCTCACCATATGCACGACTATGTCGGCAACCAGGCCAATGACGCGTTCGCGACCGACGACTCTCTCGCCGCCGGTGAGACCAGCTGCCGTAATCAGGGCGACAAGTCCACCTATTACTGGCCGGTGCTGCGTCTCCAGAACGGCCAGGACGAAGCCGACGCCAATGCGGACGGCGGCGGCAGGGAGGGAAATGTCGGCGAGATCCAGACGCCGTCCCAGGTGACCCTGACATTCGCCGGCAGCCCGAAGTCCAAGGTCACCGCCATGCCGCGGTTCCTGCGGATCATCACCGGTGACGCCAAGGCATTCACCAATGGCGACGCCAATGCGAACGCCTCATGGAGCTGCACCGGATTCGAGGACCGCCAGCTCAAGGACAAATACCCGATCTGCCCCGAGGGCAGCCAGGTGGTCCGCAGCTTCACGTTCCAGAGTTGCTGGGACGGCCAGAACGTCGACAGCGCCAACCACCGTACCCATGTGGCGTTCGCCGACGGGAACGGCCGCTGCCAGAACGGTTTCAAGGCGATCCCGCAGCTCCAGCAGCGCGTGGTGTACGACGTACCGCCGGGGCCCGGCTTCGCCGTGGACTCCTTCCCGGAGCAACTGCACAAGCCCGTCACCGACCACGGCGATTTCATCAACGTCTTCGACGACAACCTGATGAAGAAGGTCGTGAACTGCATCAACGGCGGACGCAAGTGCAGGTGAGCCGGCGGCCCGCCGCCCGCTGACCCAGCCCTCACGTCCCGTGCCCGTCCCGTCCCGTCCCCCACATCCGCGCTGCGCGGTCAGCCCGTGTGGTGACCGGAGTGCCCCTCGTCTCCCCCACCGCCACCACTTCCCCCCGAGTGGTGCGACGAGCCGGCCTCCACGGTCCCGCCGAGCCGGCCGCGCAGCGCCGTCACCACCGTTTCGTCGCCGACCGCGACCCACTTCCTGCCGACGAGATACGAACCGCCGTAGTCCTTGGCCTCGTTGATCCACTCCCGCAGACCCCGGTCAGTGGCGAAGGTGACCAGCACGTACTTCCCGTCGTCCGTCGCGCAGTTGCCCTGCCGCAACTCGTCGGCGTCGGTCTGGATGTTCGGCTCGCACTCCGCCTTCGAGGCGATCTGTTCGAGGCTCCCCGTCGCCGTCGCCGTCTCCGTCTCCGGTGTCGTGGGAGCCTTGCCGTCGTTGCCGCCGTTGCCGCCGCAGCCCGCTGTCAGCGCCAGGGCCAGGGCCGCGAGCACCACTAGGGCGTGTTTCCGAAGTCCCGTCTGCACCGCGGCGGCCGGCACGCACACTCGCCGCGTTGTCGGAGTCGCCCGAGTACGTCCAGTACACGGGCGATCCTCCGCCTTGCGATCGCACGCACCGGCCGCCGCGGTGCCCGCCCTGCGGGCGGACGACGCTACTTCTGAAACACGCCCTGGAGATCGTCCTGTACGCATACGGCCATCGTCCCCCGGCAGCCGGTCGCCGCGCGGCGGAACGGCCGGATTCCGGGGTGACCATCGGACCAATCGCTCGTTCTGCTCAACGTGCCCCCATCCAGCGCCGACACCGCCTCGCCCGCCACCCCCACAGCCGTTCCCGCGGAGACGTCCGTATCCGAAACGGCTCCCCTCGCCATGCCCGGTGTCGAGCGGGCCGAGGCGGCTCTCGTCGAGCACTACACCCGTCTCGTACGTCTCGCGTATCTCGTGCTGCCGCCGTCGCTCGGCCGCAACCGGCGCGTGCTGAGCGCCCACGCGCTCGTGCAGCGCTCGCTGCCGCGCGGGCGTACGGCGGCGACGCCTGCCGACCGGTCCGCGATCCCGGCGCAGAGCCGCACCGAAGAGGCCGAAGGGGCCGAAGGCCGGACCCCGACCGGGGCGGGGCGGAACCCGGGGTACGCGTACGTACGCGGGCGCGTGCTGCGCCAAGCGCTCGACGCCGGGCGGCCGTTGCGCCGGCTCGCCCGGCCCCGGCGCGCCCAACTGCCTCCGCTGCTGCCGCACGTATGGGGGCTGCGGCTGTTCCCGCGCTCGGGCGGCGCCGATGAGCTCGCCCTGGACCAGCGGCTCTCCGGCCTGTCGGGACCGGCTCGCGCGGCCTTCGTGCTGCGCGGTCTGGAGCTGCTGACCGACGAGGAGGTACGCCGGCTGCTTCACGCGGCCGGGGCAGCGGACACGGAGACCGCGCTCTCCGAGGCGGCGGACGCCGCCGAGCAGCGGATCGGTACGGCGGACCCCGTCGAGCTGTTGCGTTCACCCGAGTTCGATCCGTGCTCGCTCCAGGCAAGGCCCACCGATCTGATGCGCCGCCGCCAGTACGGCGGGGCCGCGCTCGCCGCCGCCGCGGCCCTGTTGGTCTGCGGGACGCTCCTCGGCCTGCCGGGCGGCGGCTGGGGCCAGGACCACGACGCCGATTACCCGTACGGCCACAACACCGCGGTCGCCTCTGCCCTCGACCCTGCCAGGGTGCGGCGGATCGCGCCCGCCGCGTGGCAGACCTCCGACCGTACGGACTTCTCCGTCTGGCCCGCGCGCGGGCCGCTGGCCCAGGACCGCGCGCTGCTGGGCCGGGCGCTGAGGGCCTGGGCCGCGCCCGGCGCGTCCGTACAGATCTCGGCGACGCCCGCCACTCCGTCGGGCCCGCCGATGGGGTCGCCGCATCTGCTGTACGCGGGGAAGGTCGACGCGGCGCGGGTGGTGCTCTTCCACGACGGCCTGCGGGTCGTGCGGTACGCGGAGCCCGCGGCCGGCGGCGAGGCGGTGGCCGCCCTCGACTTCGCGCGGGTCGACAGCGCGGACGCCGCCGCGGCGGGGGCGCTGGTCGTGGGCCGCTCGGACGGCGATGTGCGCTATCTGACCGCGCCCTGGGTGCGGGGTACGTCGGTCCGCGATCTGCTCGACCCGGCGGGGCCCGCGCGGCCCCTGCGGCGCGACGCCGACGGGGTGACCGATCCGCTGGCGAGCCCGGCGATGGCCCGCGACTGCCGCTCCTGGGACACGCTCTCCGTACGCGACGGAAGCGCGGGCCCCGGCGGCGCGGGCCCCGGCGGCGACGGGGCCGCGGACGCGGGCGCCACGGACACGGGCGCCACCGACGCGGGCGCCACGGACCGGCTGCTCACCGACCTCGGCGAACTGACACCCGCCCGGCTGACCTCGGGGACGCCGTCGGCCCCCGGCGACGTGTCGGCCCCGGCCGACCGCGCCGCCTGGGCCAGGACCGCCTGTCTGCTGCCCGCGATGCGCTCCCACGGCGTACGGTCCGTGAACTCCTGGCCGTACGCGCGCCAGCCCCTGCCGGAGTCCAACGGCACCGCGACCTGGCTCTGCACCCGCGCGGAGACCTGGCGTGGCCCGGGGAGCCGGGTGCTCGCGCAGTTCCAGGCGCCGTCGGAGAACGCGGTGCCCGGGGCCGTCGCGGCGCGCGCGGAGGACTCACCGGCCTGCGGGGTACGGGAGTCACAGGTACTGGCGGGCGTGCTGTGGAAGTCGAGGGGCGGGAAGTGGTACGTACTGGCCGCCGGGAGCGGGCGGTTGGGTTCGATCGAGGTGTCGGGCGGCGTACGGGCCGGCGCGTCCGGGAACCTGCTGGCGGTACGGGCGGAAGAGGGCGCGCGGGCCGAGCTGTACGGCAGGGCTCCGGACGGGACGCGGGTGGACGCGCTGCGCTGACGGCCGCCCGGACGCGGACCCGTGGCACCGGCACCCGCCGCCGCCACACTCAGGGCAGCAGCAGCCAGTCCGCTCCCAGCGCCGCCACCAGACCCACGCCCAGCAGCCATGTGCCCAGTCGCGTACGGCCGTGGCGGCTCAGTTCGATCACCACACCGCACAGGATCATCGCGAGCCCGTACACCCCGACCACCAGGACCGAGGTCCGTTCCGCGAGCCGCACCGCGAGCAGCACGGCGAGACCGACCAGCAGCACCGACGCCAACGCGATCCGTACCGCGCGCGCCTGACGGGGCGTCAGGCCACCGTCATAGGGCTCCGGTACCGGCGTGTCCATGGCCTCGTCCTGGTCAGATGCGCTCATGGTCCGGAGCGTAACGGACATCGGCCGTGAGCCGCCCGTTAGGCTGTTCGTATGACGACCGGGGTGCGCCGCAGGATGGGCGTCGAAGAGCGGAAGCAGCAGCTGATCGGCGTGGCGCTGGAGCTGTTCAGCCGCCGCTCTCCCGAGGATGTCTCGATCGACGAGATCGCCGCCGCCGCCGGTATCTCCCGTCCGCTCGTCTACCACTACTTCCCCGGCAAGCAGAGCCTGTACGAGGCCGCCGTGCGCCGCGCCGCCGACGATCTGGCGACCCGGTTCCTGGAGCCGCGCGAAGGGCCTCTCGGGGCGCGGCTGCTCCGGGTCATGGGGCGCTTCTTCGACTTCGTCGACGAGCACGGCGCCGGTTTCTTCGCCCTGATGCGCGGCGGCCCCGCGGTGGGTTCCTCGACGGCCAACGCGGTGATCGACGAGGTGCGGCAGGCCGCGTACGAACAGATCCTGGCCCATCTCGGGGTCGGGGATCCGCCCGCGCGGCTGGAGCTGGTCGTACGGTCCTGGGTGTCGCTGGCCGAGACGACGGCGCTGGTCTGGCTGGACGGGCGGCGCGTCCCGCGCCGTGAGCTGGAGTTGCAGCTGGTGCACGACTTCGCCGCGCTGGCCGCCGTGAGCGCCGCGTACGACGAGGAGATGGCGACGATCCTGCTGGGGCTCGTCGCCGACGAGCCGGCCGACGGCGCGTTCGGCGATCTGCTCGGCCGGCTCACCATGCTGGGTACGGGTCTGCCCGCGCAGCGGGCTCAGGTGTGACCGCCTTCGTCGCACTGGCATCCGATCAATTCAGCCGAACGAGGGACCGTCGGGCGGTCCCCGTCTCCTCCGGACCTCGCGCCATTAGCTTGGTGCGTACATGCCCTGGATGGGCGGTGTCGGTTCGGAAGGAGAACGTGCCATGCGCGGTTTTTCCGTTGTCGCGGCAGCAGTCGCGGGGGCCATCGGCCTGACCCTGGGAGGCACCGCGGTGGCGGGGCCGCCGGGGCCACCGATCGCCGAGCGCTATCTGAACCTGCACCAGTGCGTCTATGTCGGCAGCGGCGGGCACTACACGAACGTGCTGCCGAACACGGCGAACACCGCCTTCAACACGGGCACGAAGGCCGCCAACACGCCGGACACGGCGCTCTCCTGCGGCCCGGGGAGCGGGGGCTGGAAGCCGGCGCCCGCCAACTCGGCGGTGAAGGCCTTCGACCTCACCGGCGGCCGGTATCTGAACCTGCACCAGTGCGTGTACTTCTCGGCCGGGCAGCACTACACAGCCCTGCTGCCGAACACCCCGAACGTCAACTTCAACACCGGCACCAACGTCTCCAACACCGCCGACACCAAGCTGAACTGCCGCCCTGGCGGCGGTGGTTGGAGACTTCTGCCGGCCAACTCCGCGGTCAAGTCGTTCGACCTGACCGGCAACCGCCATCTCAACCTGCACCAGTGTGTGTGGACTTCGGCCGGAATGTACTACATGGGTGTCCTGCCGAACACCCCGAACGTCAACTTCAACACCGGCACCAACGCGTCCAACACGGCCAACACCGCGTTGAACTGCCGTCCCGGTGGCGGCGGTTGGTCGCTCAACGACCTCGACTCGGCGTTCCGCACCTTGGGCAGTTGAGAGCCCGGACACTGACCGGGTGCCCGACGCGATGGCGCACTGTCCGCCGGGTCAACGGAATTCCACCTTCACCTCGGTGAAGCCGAGGGAACGCAGCAGCCCCTGAAGCATGCCGGTGGTGTTCTTCTCGGCGCGCGCGGTGAGTTCGCTGTCCTTGGCCGCGTCCCCGATATGGCGGGCGGCGAGCTTGTTCACGGCGTGCTCGTCGGCCGGGTTGTCGGAGAAGAGGTCCCCGAGCCGGTCGAGCAGCCCCCGTTCCTTGGACACGGCGTACGAACGCTCCGGGTCAAGGGCGGGTTTGCCGAGCCGCGCGTGCGGCAGCCGGATCGTAGCTGCCGTGCGCTCCTCGTCGACCTGGACGTTCTGCTCGCCGAGGCCGCTGAAGTCGACGTAGGAGGAGACGGTGCCCGCGCCCACATAGAGGGTGCGGGTGCCGCGGATCGCGTCCGGCAGGTACTTGGCGTCCTTCTCCAGGTCGACGACGACCTGGAAGTTGCCGGAGGCCGCCTCGTACCGGTCCAGGTCCTGGATGGATTCGAGCAGGGTCGGTCCCGTACGGTCGTTGGTCTCCTCGCCGAAGAGATCACCGGATCCAGGCAGCAGATCGAGCCGGCTGCCCGCGAAGAGCAGCGCGGCCACGACGACGAGTGCGAGCGGCAGCCTGCCCCACCGGGACAGCCGCGTACGGCTCCGGGGCTTCTCCTGATGCGCGTCGGTGGACGTCATACCTACCGGGTTGCCCGTACGGCCGGGTTCACACCGCCGTCCGGGCAACATCGCGCCCGCCGGCCGGACCGGTTCGGTCCTGCGCCCGACGAAGCTGGTCGTCTCTTCGGGAATGTGCCCCCACCACGGGGACAGGCTGGACCAGTGGGGCACCATCTCTGACACCCGTGGTGGGAAACGGTCGCGAACGACCGAGAGGAGGCGTCGCTCACACCCCCCGCGCCGCGAAGACCGCCACCGTTCGCGCGGGCACGGTGAACGTCCCCGAACTCCGCTCGTAACGGGACTCCTTGACCGTGCGGTCCGCTCCCCCGGCCTGGATCCGGTGCAGCGCGTACGGCCGCCCCGCGAGCTCCGTCAGCCGCTGCTCCCGCGCCGTCGGGGTCGCGTTGAAGACCACGACCAGATCACCGAGCCGCATGGTGATGACCCCCGGCGTCTCGTCGGGCCCGGACAGCGGGAAGGTCAGCGCGGACCGGACCGCGTCCGTGGAGGCGAGGCTGAAGGCAGGTTCCGTGGCGCGGATCCGCAGCAGATCCTGGTACGCGGCCGAGGCGCCGTTGATCTCGGCGCAACCGGGCGTGAGCGCCGGAGCCGTCAACAAGGGCTTGGCGTAGGACCACTTGTCCTCGTTGTCGGCGGCGGGCGGCAGCCCCCGGCCGAAGCCGTTGCCATCGCGGCAGTCCCAGTGGATCGCGTTGAACCAGTCCCCGCTGTCGTACGAATTGCGGTCCAGGGACTTGGAGCGCAGCAGGTCCGTGCCCGCCTGGGAGAGGGCCGGGCCCTGGGAGAGTGTGGCGGTCGCCATCGCGAGGACCTGGGCCCTCGCCCGGTCGGCGGCCGGCACCGACGGCGGCAGCTTGAAGGCGAGGGTGTCGTAGAGGGATTCGTTGTCGTGGGCGTCCGCGTAGGCCAGCGCGTCGCCGGGGACGGCCGCGTAGCCGGCCGGCGCGCCGTTGTAGTCGACCTCGGAGCCGCGGACCGTACGGCCCGAGGTGTCGGTGAACGTGTAGTCGGCGAGGCCCCCGGTCAGCCCCACCTTGATCAGGTCCTGGTAGTGCAGCAGCCGCGCCTTCTGCTCGGCGGGAGTGCCGTTGGCGGACGAGGAGTTGGGGTCGGTGTAGAGACCGGAGGCGAAGCCCTGCACGCCCGGGTCCTCGTCGAAGGGGCCGCCGCCGCGCACCGCGTCACGGGCCCGGTCGGAGAAGGTCGCGATTCCGGTCCCGGCCATGTTCTTCTGGGTGGCCTGGACAAAGCGGACGTCGTCGGCGATCTCGCCGAAGTTCCACCCCTCGCCGTAGAGGATGATCTTCTTGCCGTCGACACCGTCCTTCGCCACGGTCAGCCCATCCAGCGCCTTCCGCACGGCGAGGATATTGGCCTTCGGGTGGTGGCCCATCAGATCGAAGCGGAAGCCGTCGACCTTGTACTCCCGGGCCCAGGTGACGACCGAGTCCACGACGAGCTTGCCCATCATGGCGTTCTCGGGCGCCGTGTTGGCGCAGCAGGTGGAGGTGGCGACCGAGCCGTCCGCCAGCAGCCGCTGGTAGTAGCCGGGCACGATCTTGTCGAGGACGGACTTGTCGGCCTGGCCGCTCGCGACGGTGTGGTTGTAGACGACGTCCATGACCGTGCGCAGCCCGGTGCCGTTCAGCGACTGCACCATCCGCCGGAACTCGACCGTACGACGGGTCCCCTCCGGGTCCGAGGCGTACGAGCCCTCCGGCACGGTGTAGTGCAGCGGGTCGTAGCCCCAGTTGTAGGCGTCCTTCGCGGCGGTCCGCGCCACGCACGCCTGCTGTTCGGCCGAGTCGGGGGCGTACACCTTCAGGTCGCAGCCGGGCGTGGCCTGTTCGGACGCGCGCTCCGGGATGGTGCCGATGTCGAAGGCCGGCAGGAGATGGACGTACGACGTGCCGGAATCCGCCAGCCGCGCCAGCCGCTTCATCCCGTCGGAGCCGCGGTCCGTGAAGGCCAGATATCCGCCCGGGTGGTCCGAGGTGCCGTCCGCGACCGAGAAGTCGCGGATGTGCAGCTCCTGGATCTGCGCGTCGCGCAGCGGGACGGCCGCGGGCTTCTTGAGCGTGGACCAGCCCTGGGGCGCCAGCTTCGGATCGGCCAGATCCACCACGAGGCTACGGGCCGAGTCCGTGGTGAGCGCGGTCGAGTAGGGATCGGTCACCTTGTTGGTGACGACCTTCTGGACACTCGGCGCCCAGACCGTCACGGCGTACCGGTACGGTCTGCCCGCCCAGCTCCGCTCGCCCTTCACGGACCAGACGCCGGAGGCCGCGTCGCGCCTCATCGGGACCGTGCGGCCGTCGAGTTCGAGGGCGACGCGCCGCGCGGTCGGTGCCCAGAGGGAGAGGACGGGACGCCCGCCGGTGAAGACCGGGCCGAGCGACGCCTCGACCGCCCGGTCGCTGTAGAGGTCGTCGAGGACGCCCTGCGTCTGTACGCCGGTGGCGGCGAGCAGCGCGCCGTTGGCGGCCCGCTGGGTGGCGATCAGCTGTCCGGAGAGCGACTCGCGGATTCTGTCCCGGTCGCGTACGTCCACGGTGAAGGCCGGGTAATCCTTGAGGTGCGGGTACGCGGCCTTCTGCGCGTCGGTGAGGGCGGCGGGCGAGAGCCGCAGCCACTGCCCCTCGTCGGACAGCGCGCCGTCCTCGACGGTGATGCCACCGTCGTGGGCGTACACCAGCTGCCGGCTGGTCGCGGCGGTCGGCTTCACCTTCCAGACGACGGTGTCGGTGTCGATCCACTGGGCCTCGGCCTTCGTGAGGTCGAGGTTCGGGCCCGAACCGAACTGCGGCAGCAGGTACTTCGGCTGCCCGGCGAGCAGCCACACCTCGTTGCCGTAGGTCGCGAGGTCCAGGGACTGGTCGGTGGGGAGGTCCTTCTCGTCGCCCTTGTGGAGGATGTAGCTGAGCGAGGTGGCTCCGGCGGCGAGCGGGACCTCGAAGGTCACGCCGTACGCGTCCTCCCGCACCGGCTGGAGCGGCTTCGGCCAGTCGGTGGGCGAGGCCGCGCCCGTCCAGGTGTGCAGCCCCCAGCCGTCGTAGTCGCCGTCCGCGCGCCGGTAGTGGACGATCGCCTTCGTGGTGTCCTGCGGCGGGTAGGCGCCGTCGGGAGCCCGCTCGGACTGGCCGTCCCCGCCCTGGGTGATCCATACCTCGCCGGTGCGTGCGAGCTCGACGGTGTGCCGGGGGCCGTCGTCCGGGGCGCCTGTCTTCTCCACGGTGTACGGGAGGCTCGACGCGCCCTCGGGGACCTTGATCCAGGCGAAGGCGCCGTAGGCGTCCCGGCCGGTGAACGCGGCGGTCGTGGGGCCGGCCGTCAGCCGCCATCCCTCGTAGTCGCCGTCGGGCCGCTGGTAGTGGACGACCGCGTAGTCCCGCTCGACCGCGCCCGGCTTCTCCGGCGCGGGCGTCTGCCCGGCCGTCGAGACGGCGGTCGCGCTCGCGGTACGGCCCGCGCTGTCGACGACAACGGCCTTGTAGCGCAGGGGCGTTCCGGCTGCGGTGTCCACGTGGTCGGTGACCCGGTACGGGGCGTGGTCCGCGGTGCCGAGGGTCCGCCACGCGCCCCCGCCGGCCTGGGCGGCGAAGACGACCCGGTTGAGCTGTCCGCCGGTGACGTCCGCGGCCAGTTCGACGGTGCCGGTGGCGCCGGGAGCCGGGGCCTTGAGGGTGATCGCGGGCCTGGCGTCGGGGGCGGGCAGCGGCTTCGCCGCCCTCAGCACGAGCGAGGAGAGCGCGGGAACGGTCACCTTCACGGTGCCACCGCCTCCGGCGCGTACCGTACCGGCGGTGGTGCCCGAACCGCCGTACAGCGTACGGAAGTCGGTGCCCGCGGCCGAGCCGACCGGGATCTCGACGGTCTGGGCGTCGGCGCCGTTGTTCACGGCGACGACGTACTCGGTGCGCGCCTTCGCGTCCGCACGGGCATCGGTACGGGAGTAGGCGTAGACCGAGTCCTTCGCGTACCGATCGGTCTGGACGCCGTCCCGCAGCGCGGGGTGGGCCTTGGTGAGCTTCGAGAGCGCGGCGATCGACCGGTACAGCGGGTGCGCCGGGTCGTAGGCGTCCGAGGCGTGGGTACGGTCGGTGCCCAGCTGGTCGTCGTCCAGATAGTCGGCGGTCTTCGAGGCGAAGAGCGTCTGGCGGGCGTCCTTGTCGCCGCCGGCGCCCGTGAAGCCCTGCTCGTCGCCGTAGTAGATCACCGGGTTGCCCCGGGACAGGAACATCAGCTCATTGGCGAGCCGGGCGCGCCGGACCAGTTCCGCGTCGCCGGCCCCCGGGTTGTCCTGGGCGAGGAAGGTGCCGATCCTGCCCATGTCGTGGTTGCCGAGGAAGGTCACCTGCTCATAGGCGTTGGCCTTGTCGGTGGTGTAGCGGTAGTCGTCGGCGAAGACCTTCGCGAGCCGCTCGGCCGGCGCGCCCTGCGAGGCGTACGCGCGCGCCGCGTCCTGGAAGGGGAAGTCGAGTGTGGCGTCCAGCCGCCCACGGGTCACATACGGCGAGGTGACCGCCGTGTCCGACGAGTAGACCTCGCCGAACATGAAGAAGTCGTCCCGGCCGCGCTCGGCCGCGTACGCGTCGAGCGCCGTGGCCCACTGGGTCCAGAAGTCCAGGTCGACGTGTTTGACGGTGTCGACGCGGAAGCCGTCGATGTCGAAGTCGCGGACCCACTTCTCGTAGATCTTCTCCATCCCCGAGACGACCTCGGGACGCTCGGTCCACAGATCGTCCAGCCCGGAGAAGTCGCCGTACTCGGCGCTCTCGCCCGCGAAGGTCGAGTCGCCGCGGTTGTGGTACATCATCGGGTCGTTGAGCCAGGCGGGGACCTTCTTCTCGCCCGTACGCACGACAGGGGTGTACGGGAAGGAGTCCGTGTCGGCCTTCGCGGCGCCCTGCCCCGCGCCGGCCCCCCGGTCGTCGAAGGGGCGGCCGTCCTTGTCGAGATACGGATAGGCGCCCCTGGGCCGGTAGCCGTACTCCTTCTCCGCGTAGTCGACGGTGTCGGCGGTGTGGTTGGTGATGACGTCGAAGAAGACCTTCATGCCCTTGTCATGGGCCGCGCCGATCAGCTTCGTCAGCTCGGCGTTGCTGCCGAAGTGCGGGTCGACCTGCGTGAAGTCCGTGATCCAGTAGCCGTGGTAGCCGGCCGAGGCGTCCTTCCCCTCCCCCTGCACCGGCTTGTTCCTGAAGATCGGCGCGAGCCAGATCGCGGTGGTGCCGAGCCCCTTGATGTAGTCGAGCCTGTCGGTTAGGCCCTTGAGGTCGCCGCCCTGGTAGAAGCCCTTGTCGGTGGGGTCGTATCCGGTGGACGTCCGCGAACCGATCAGCCCGCCGCGGTCGTTGGTCCTGTCGCCGTTGGCGAACCGGTCGGGCAGGACGAAGTAGAACTGCTCGCGGGTCAGATCGTGGCGCGCGGGCTCGGCGGCGAGCCGGGCGTCCGACGGCGGGGCGGGCGGCGCGGACGCGGCGGGCCGCTCGGCCGCCGACGCGGCGGCGGGCAGGGCGGGCACCAGCGCCGCGCACAGGGCGGCGGCGAGGACGGCGGTGGCCGATCTTCGCAGGGGCGGGTGTTTCACGCGGGATCTCCTCGGATGTGCGGGATCAAGGGATCGGGGGGTACGGGGGTACGGAGGTACTGGGGTACGGGAAAGGGACCGTCCGGCGACGGGGGAGGCAGTCGCCGGACGGCCGTTTCCGGTGGGTCAGCCGCTCAGCGCTGACCGGCGGTCAGCGGTCAGCGGTCAGCAGCTACGGGCACCGGTGTGCAGCGCGACCGCGGTGTTCGAGCCGAGCGTCGCGGTGAACTGTCCAGAGCCGTTCACCGTCACCGTCCTGCCGTTCTGCACATCGCAGTACGTGCCGCCCGGCAGCGACGTCTGGAAGGTACGGGTGAGCGAGGAGCCCTCGTGGTTGATGGCCACATAGCCCGCCGAGCCCCGGCCGAAGGCGATCTGGTCACCGCCGTTGTCCCACCAGTTGGTGACGGCCTGGCCGCGCGTGGTGTTGCGGAAGGCGACCATCGACGAGATCTCGCGCCAGGCGTGCTGGCACTTCCAGCCGTTGCTGTAGCAGGCGTTGACCGTGCCGCCGTTGGGCGGACCGGCGTCCTTGTCGCTCCACTCGTAGCCGGAGTGCACATCGGGCGAGCCGTACGACCAGGCCAGCATGAAGACATTGGCGAGTGTGTAGTTCGCGCCGTCCTTGTAGCTGAGGGTGTCGCCGCCGCGCTCGGTGTCGTGGTTGTCGACGAAGACGGCGGACTTGCCGGACTCCATATAGCCCCAGCCCTCGCCGTAGTTCTTCAGATAGGCGAGGTTCTCGTTGTTGAAGACCCGCTTCAGGTCGCGGGCGTACCGGAACTCCTGGACGTCGCCGTTGCCGAGGTACTCGCTCGGCGAGACGGCCTCGCCCGCGCCGTGGATGACCTCCTGCTTCCAGTAGACGCCCGGATTGCTCAGCCTGCTCTTGATGTTGGCGAGGTCACCGGCCGGCATGTGCTTGGCGGCGTCGATCCGGAAGCCGTCGACGCCGAGCGAGAGCAGGTCGTTGAGATACGCCGCGATCCGGCCGCGTACGTACTCCTCGCCGGTGTCCAGATCGGCGAGCCCGACCAGTTCGCAGTTCTGTACGTTGCCGCGGTCACCGTAGTTGCTGATCTGCGACCGGCAGTCGTCCAGGTCGGCGCCCGAGTAGATGCCGGGGTAGTTGTACTTGGTGTACGAGGAGCCGCCGGTGCCGGTGCCGTCACCGGCCGCCATGTGGTTGATGACGGAGTCGGCGACGACCTTGACGCCCGCCGCGTGACAGGTGTTCACCATGTTCGAGAAGGCGGCGCGGTCACCGAGCCGCCCGGCGATCCGGTAGCTGACGGGCTGGTACGAGGTCCACCACTGGCCGCCCTGGATGTGCTCCTGGGGCGGCGAGACCTGTACGTAGCCGTAGCCGGCCGGGCCGAGAGTGTCCGTGCACGCCGTGGCTATGGAGTCGAAGCGCCACTCGAACAGTACGGCGGTGACGTCCTTGCCACCGGGCGGCGCCGCCTGGGCGGTCCCGGCGGGGGCCGCGAGCGCGGCCGCGGCGCCGGCCACGAGGGCGAGCGCGGCGGCGAGAGTTCTGCGAGCCATTCGGTTCCTCCAACAACACTGGTGGGGGGAGGTGCGGGTGACGGTGGTGCCATTGGTGCGGGTGGTGCGGCTCTCGGTGACGCCTGGGACGCCAGTGGTGCCTGCGGTACCTGCGGTGCCTGCGGTGCCTGCGGTGCCTGCGGTGCCTGCGGTGCGGAACGGGTCGGCGGCGCGGAACGGGTCAGTGGTGCCGCGGCACGCGCGCCCCGGCCGTGGAGCCGCGTACCACCAGCTCGGGCTGGAAGACGTACTCGGTGCGCTGCATGGGCCTGCCCGCCATCTCCTCCAGCAGCGCGGCGACGGCCGCAGCCGCCATCGCCCGTACCGGCTGTCTGACCGTGGTCAGCGGAGGGTCGGTGAAGGCGATCAGCTGCGAGTCGTCGTACCCCACGACCGAGACGTCGTACGGCACTCCGAGCCCCCGCTCCCTGGCCGCCCGCACCACGCCGAGCGCCATCAGATCGCTGGCGCAGACGATGCCGGTGCAGCCGAGTCCGAGCAGCGTGCCCGCCGCGACCTGCCCGCCCTCGACGCCGAACAGCGTGGAGCACACCAGCTCCTCGGCCTCGCCCCAGGCCAGCCCCAGCAGCCCGACCGACGCGTCGAGGAAGCCCTCGCGCTTGCGCCGGGACGGTACGTACCGCTGCGGTCCTGTCGCGAGCCCGATCCTGCGGTGTCCCAGCTCGGCGAGGTGGCCGACGGCCATCCGTACGGCCGCGTGGTCGTCCGCCGAGACGAAGGGCGCGCTGACGCGCTCGTTGTAGCCGTTGATCAGTACGTACGGCACACCGCGCGCGGCGAGCGCGGCGTAGCGCGCCGGGTCGGCCGAGGTGTCGGCGTGCAGCCCGGAGAGGAAGACGATGCCGCCGACGCCCCGCTCGACGAGCTGTTCGACCAGCTCGTCCTCGGTGGCGCCGCCGGGCAGCTGGGTGCAGAGCACCGGGGTGTGGCCGTGCCCGGCCAGGACCTGTTCGACGGCCTGGGCGAAGGCCGGGAAGACCGGGTTGGTGAGTTCGGGGGTCACCAGCCCGATCAGCCCGGCGCCGCGCTGCTTCGGGCCGCGCCCGGAGCGCTCCTCCCGCCCGGAGCGCTCCGGGCGCTCGTCCCGCCCGCGCCGCCCGCGCCGCTCGTCCCGCCCGCGCCCGAGGGTGCCGAGCGCCGCGAGCACCCGCTGACGCGTCGTGTCCGCGACGCCCGGCCTGCCGTTCAGGACCCGGCTGACGGTCGCCTCACTCACCGACGCCCGGCCCGCTATGTCAGCGAGCCTCGGCGTACCGGCGAGTCCGGGTCCGTCGCCACCCGGCGGCAGGAGGTCGTTCACACCGTCCACCACACGGTGGTGTCGGCGGGCAGTTCGGCCTCCGTGCCGTCCACGGCCACCGGGCCGCTGGCCACCAGCACCCGGCCGTGCGCGGGGATCCGTACCGCCGTGTCCGTGGTGTTGACCGTGCAGACGAATCCGGGCCTGGCGAAGGCCAGGACGCCTTCGGGCGCGTCCAGCCACTCCACCGAGTCGCCCGCGCCCAGCCCCGGGTGTTCCTTGCGCGCGGCCAGCGCCGCCCGGTACAGCTCCAGGGTGGAGCCGGGGTCGCCGGTCTGCGCCTCGACGCTGAGCGCGCCCCAGCCCTCCGGCTGCGGCAGCCAGCTGCCCCCGCCGCCGAAGCCGTACGAACCGCCCTCGCGCGTCCAGGGGATGGGCACGCGGCAGCCGTCGCGGAAGCCGTCCTGGCCGTCCGCGCGGAAGTACGACGGGTCCTGTCTGGCCTCGTCGGGCAGGTCGGTGACATCGGGGAGCCCGAGTTCCTCGCCCTGGTAGACATAGGCGGAGCCGGGCAGGGCCAGCATCAGCAGGGTCGCCGCGCGCGCCCGGCGCAGTCCGAGCGTACGGTCGCCGGCCTCGCGGGTCTGGGTGGCGCCGCCGGGCGGGCTCGCGAAGCGGGTGGCGTGCCGGGTGACATCGTGGTTGGAGAGCACCCAGGTGGCGGGGGCGCCGACGGGGCGCATCGCGGCGAGCGAGACATCGATGACCTCGCGCAGCGCGGCGCCCACCCATGAGGTGCTCAGATACTGGAAGTTGAACGCCTGGTGCAGCTCGTCGGGGCGTACGTAGTTCGCGGTGCGCTCGACGGTCGGGGTCCATGCCTCGGCGACGGCGATCCGGTCGCCGGGGTACTCGTCGAGGATCCTGCGCCACTGCCGGTAGATCTCGTGCACACCGTCCTGGTCGAAGAACGGTGTGCCGCCGTCGGCGCTGCCGAGCAGCCTGAGCTGGCCCGCGCCGCCGATGTCGGGCAGGCCCTCGGCCTTGACCAGACCGTGGGCGACATCGACGCGGAAGCCGTCGACGCCCATGTCCAGCCAGAAGCGCAGGATCGAGCGGAACTCGTCGGCGACGGCGGGGTGGTCCCAGTTGAAGTCGGGCTGCTCGGGGGCGAACAGATGCAGATACCAGTCGCCGGGGGTGCCGTCCGGGTCGGTGGTCCTGGTCCAGGCGGGGCCGCCGAAGATGGACTCCCAGTCGTTGGGCGGGAGTTCGCCGTTCGCGCCCTTTCCGGGGCGGAAGTGGTAGCGCTCGCGCAGTGCGGATCCCGGTCCCTCGCGCAGGGCGCGCTTGAACCACTCGTGCGCGTCGGAGGAGTGGTTGGGGACGAGATCGACGATGACGCGCAGATTCAGCTCGTGGGCGTCACGGATCAGCGCGTCGGCGTCCAGCAGGGTGCCGAACATCGGGTCGATGGCCCGGTAGTCGGCGACGTCGTAGCCCGCGTCGGCCTGTGGGGACGCGTAGAAGGGGCTGAGCCAGACGGCATCGACGCCCAGGTCCCTGAGGTACGGCAGCCGGCGGCGTACCCCGTCGAGATCGCCCATTCCGTCGCCGTTGCCGTCGGCGAAACTGCGTGGATAGACCTGGTAGATCACCGCGTCCCGCCACCAGCCGTGGCGGTGGCCCGGGGCGTCGTCGGACGTGCCGGTCAGAGGGGCAGCGAGGTGCTGGGTCATGTCGTCCCTGTGGTGTCTGGGGGTGGGGAGCGGCGCGCGGCCCGGTAGGTCCCGCGCGCCGCCGTCGTCGTCGTACGGACTCGGTGGTGAGGGCAAGGCCGTTCAGCCCTTGACGGCACCGGCTGACATGCCGGTGACGAGATGGCGCTGAGCGAAGAGGAAGACCAGCGCGGCGGGGATGGCGATGAGGACGGACGCGGCGGTCATCGGGCCCCACTGGGCGCTGTACTGGTTGACGAACTTCTGGAGACCGCCCGCGAGCGTGAGGTTCTCGTCGCCGACCATGAAGGCGGAGGCGTAGGCCACTTCGCCCCAGGCGGTGATGAACGAGTAGAACGCGGTCACCGCGAGCCCCGGCTTGGCGAGCGGCAGGATCAGCCGGTAGAAGGTGCCGAACGGGGTCAGCCCGTCCACCATCCCGGACTCGTCGATCTCCCGGGGGATGGTGTCGAAGAAACCCTTCATCATCCAGGCGCAGAACGGTACGGCGATGGTGAGATACGTGATTACCAGACCGGCCGACCGATTGAGCAGCCCGAGGCCCGCCATGATGTTGTAGATCGGCACGATCAGGACGGCGACCGGGAACATCTGGGTGACCAGCAGCGTCCACATCAGTCCGCGTTTACCGGGGAAACGGAAGCGGCTGACGGCGTAGCCGGTGGTGGCGGCGACGAACACGCCGAGCAGGGTGGTGAGCCCGGCGATGAGCAGCGAGTTGCCGAACCAGGTGAGGAACGGGGTGTCCCGCAGCAGGTTGGTGTAGTTCTCGAACGTGGTCTCTTTGAAGAAGTCCGTGGTCGTGGCGTAGCTCGCGGGCTTGAGCGAGGTCAGGAAGACCCACAGCACCGGGAAGACGGCGATCACGGACGCGACGATCAGGGTCGCGTGCAGCGCGACCGAGGCCAGCGGTGAACGGCGGCCGCGGCGCCGGACGTTCACGGTCGGTTCAGGGGCGGCGGTGGTCACCACGTATCTCCCTGCTTACGGAGGACGCGCCGGTAAACGGCGGCGAAGAGCATCAGGAGGACAAGGATCAGGACACCCCAGGTGGAGGACTGCGCGAAGTCGCGGGGGCTGATCTCGAAGGAGAACTTGTACGCCTGCGTGACCAGGATCTGGGTGGCCTCACCGGGTCCGCCGCGGGTCAGCAGGAAGATCACCGGGAACATGTTGAAGGTCCAGATGGTGGAGAGCAGGATCACGGTGGTACTGACCGAGCGCAGCCCCGGCAGGGTGATGTGGCAAAACCGCTGCCAGGCGTTGGCGCCGTCCATCTCGGCCGCCTCGTACATCTCCCCCGGGATGGACTGGAGTCCGCCGAGGAGGGCGACCATCATGAAGGGCACGCCGAGCCAGATGTTCACGGCGATGACCGAGAACTTCGCCCACGTCGGGTCGTTGAGCCAGGGCACGGCGTCGATGCCGCCGCCCGCGAGCAGTTTGTTGAGGAAGCCGCGGTCCTCGTTGTAGAGGAAGCGCCAGGCGAAGACGGAGACGAAGCCGGGGACGGCCCAGGGCAGGATCAGCAGCATCCGGTAGAAGGAGCGGCCGGCGATCCGGCGGTTGAGGATGTTGGCGAGGCCGAGACCGAGCGCGAAGGTGACGCCGACGCAGGAGACCGTCCACACCAGGGTCCAGCCGAGGGTGCCGAGGAACTGATCGCCCGTCAGTGCGGCGGCGTAGTTGTCGAGCCCGACGAACTCGTAGGTGGCGGGCAGGTGGTTGACGCCGATGTTGCGCTCGACATTGCGTTCGTTGGCGTCGGTGAGCGACAAAAAGACACCCCGGACCAGCGGATATCCGATGATCACGCCGATCACGGCCACCACCGGGGCGACCATGGCCCAGGCGTACCAGTGGGTCGAGACACCGCGCCGGAGTCTCGTCGACACCCCGGGTCCGCCGGGTGCCTTGCCAGTGCCGCGGCCGCGGCCGCGGGCGAGGTCATCGCCCGCGGCCGACGCCACCGACTGGCTGGTGTGGACAGCCATCAGCCGGCCCGCCTTCCTTCCCGTTACCTGTTACTTCCAGCCCTTGAGCAGCTTGCGGTAGGCGTCGCCGGTGTCCTCGGCGCCCTTGGCGGGGGCGCTCTGGCCGGTGAGGACCTTGGTGTACTCGGTCACCAGCGGCGCGAAGAGGCTGCCGGTCTCCGGGATCCAGGGCCGCTCGACGGCCTTGTCCACGACGGGCTTGAAGAAGCCGACGATCTCGTTGTCCGCGACGCCCGGCCGGGCGTAGACGGATGTACGGGTCGGAAGCAGGCTCAGCTCCTGGGCGACCTTGGCCTGGCTCTCGGCGGAGGTCATGTACTCGGTGAACGCGTAGGAGGCGTCCAGGTTCTTGGAGCCCGCGTAGACGGCGAGGTTGTGGCCGCCCTGCGGGGAGCCCTGCGCGACGGAGCCGGCCGGTACGGGGGCGATGCCCAGGTTGGCCTTGTCCTTGAACTGCGCGCCGCCGTAGGTGTCGGCGACTGCCCACGGGCCGTTGATGATCATCGCGACATCGCCGTCCTTGAAGGCCGCCTGCATGTTCTCCCAGCCGTCGGTGGCGTCGGTCTTGGCGGCGCCGGAGTCGACCAGGTCCTTGACGACGGTCAGGGCCTTGACACCGGCCGGGTTGTCGACCGTGACGGTCTTGTTCTTCGCGTCGACCAGGTTGCCGCCCTCGCCGTAGAGGAAGGAGAGGAACCAGTAGGCGTCGTCGCCGCGCAGATAGAGGCCGGTCTTGCCGGTCCTGTCCTTGATCTTCTGGGAAACGGTCTTCAACTCGTCGACGGTCCTGGGGACTTCGACGCCCGCGTCCTTGAAGATCTTCTTGTTGTAGAAGATGCCCATGGAGTCGATGACCTGCGGCGCGGCATAGGTCTTGCCGTTGTACTTCGTGGAGGCGGCGGCCTGCGCGAGGAAGTCCTTCTCGTTCTTGAGCGCCGGGGTGCCGTCCAGTGGGGCGAGATAGCCGAGATCGGCGAACTCGGGGGTCCAGGCGACCTCGGAGCGGATCACGTCGGGCGCCCCGGAGCCGGACTGCGCGGCGTTCTTGAACTTGTTCTGGGCATCGCCGAAGGGCACGTTGACATAGGTGACATCGACCTTCGGGTGCTTCTTCTCGAAGCCCTCGGCGAGCTGCTTGAAGACCTTGTCCTCGCTGCCCACGGTCGAGGTGTCCCACCAGGTGACGGTTCCCGAGAGCTCGCCGCCCGAGCTCTTGCCGCTGCCTGAATCGCCGTCACTGCCGCAGGCGGTCGCCGCGAGGGCCAGGGTCGCGGCCAGGGCGGTGGCCGTTATGCCACGTCGCATCCGAACTCCTTCAACTGCCGTACCGCTCCGTCGCGGCGCCGGGTCGGACGTGAACGTAACAGCCTTGCAAGAAGCCCGAAAGACCTTGCGGAATATTTCTGCAAGGGTGGTCGATCGTTACCGGTGCGTGTCCTGTCGAACGCGACCCAACCCCTTGACGGGAACGCACAAGCGCTGGCAGGGGCGGACCATGCAGGTCAGTGCCGGTCTCGGACGGTCCCGGACGGTTCGCGGACCTCCTGCAGCGATGCGACGGGAAGACTTCGCAAGATCTTGCAAGGGCTTGCCGCGCCCGCCCGGCCCGGTACACGGTGGGCAATCCGACATACGCCCGGTACAGTCCATTGACATGACCGCACGGCTTGCCGATATCGCAACTCAGGCGGGGGTCAGCGAAGCGACGGTCAGCCGCGTACTGAACGGCAAACCCGGGGTTGCCGCGACCACCCGCGAGTCCGTACTCGCCGCGCTCGACGTCCTCGGCTACGAACGTCCCGTACGGCTGCGCCGGCGCAGCGCCGGGCTGGTCGGACTGATCACCCCCGAGCTGGAGAACCCGATCTTCCCGGCCCTGGCGCAGGTCATCGGCCAGGCCCTGACCCGGCAGGGCTACACACCGGTGCTGGCGACCCAGACCCCCGGCGGCTCCACCGAGGACGAGCTGACGGAGATGCTCGTCGAACGGGATGTCTCCGGCATCATCTTCGTCTCCGGGCTGCACGCCGACACCTCCGCCGATATGCGGCGCTACGAGAAGCTGCGCGCCCAGGGCGTGCCGTTCGTCCTCGTGGACGGTTTCTCACCGAAGGTCCAGGCGCCCTTCATCTCGCCCGACGACCGGGCGGCGATGCGGCTCGCGGTGACCCATCTCGTCTCGCTGGGCCACCAGCGGATCGGGCTCGCCGTCGGCCCCCGGCGCTTCGTGCCGGTCCTCCGTAAGATCGAGGGTTTCCGCGCCACGGTCCAGGAGTTGCTGGGGCTCTCCTCCGAGCAGGCGGACGAACTGATCCAGCAGTCGCTGTTCACTCTGGAGGGCGGCCAGGCGGCGGCCTCCGCGCTGATCGAACGCGGTTGTACGGCGGTGGTGTGCGCGAGCGACATGATGGCCCTCGGCGCGATCAGGGCGGCGCGGCGGCTCGGTCTCGACGTACCCCGGGACCTGTCGGTCGTCGGTTTCGACGACTCGCCCCTCATAGCCTTCACCGATCCGCCGTTGACGACGATCCGCAAGCCGGTGCCCTCGATGGGCCAGGCAGCGGTCCGTACGCTCCTGGAGGAGATCGGCGGTACGCCCGCCCCGCACAGCGAATTCGTCTTCATGCCGGAGCTGGTGGTACGCGGTTCAACCGCCTCCGGCCCTGCCCCCGGACCCCAGGGAAGGTCAGGGTCGCGGAGTCGTCCGTAGGGTGTAGCGAATGCGGCCCGAACCCGTCCAGGGGATGATCGGTCGGGAACGGGAATCTGGCAGACTCTCTCGCTATGGGTGAACCGACCGTGAAGACACAGGAAGGCCTGCGCGGCCGTACCGCGACCCCGTCACCCATCCCTGAAATGGAGGCGGTCGCGGACCCGAGCAAGGCGGCGGCTGCACCGGAGACCGCCGAAGACAGCACATGGCTCCGGCGCCGCAGAGCCCCCCGCCGTCCGCGCATCTGGTTCGAAATCCTGCTGATCGCGGTGAGTTACTGGACGTACTCCCTGATCCGCAACGCGGTCCCGGAGCAGAAGGCCAAGGCGCTGCGGAACGCGGACTGGCTCTGGGACGCGGAGAAGACCCTTGGCATCGCGGTCGAGCAGACCATCAACCACGCGATGAATTCGGTGACGTGGCTGATCATCGGCATGAACTACTACTACGCGACGCTGCACTTCATCGTCACGATCGCGGTGCTCGTCTGGCTCTTCCGCCGACATCCGGGCCGGTACGCCGCCGCCCGGTTGGTGCTCTTCGCCACCACGGCGGTCGCGTTGCTCGGTTACTACCTGTATCCGCTGGCACCACCGCGGCTGATGAACGGGCAGCACTTCATCGACACGGTACTGCGCCACGAGACCTGGGGCTCGATGGCCTCCGGCGACCTCAAGCACATGTCGAACCAGTACGCCGCGATGCCGTCGATGCATATCGGCTGGTCGCTGTGGTGCGGGCTGACCATCTTCGCGCTCGCCTCGGCGCCCTGGGCGAAGATACTCGGTCTGCTCTATCCGGCGGTCACGCTGCTGGTGATCGTCTCCACCGCGAACCACTTCTGGCTGGACGCGGTGGGCGGCATGCTCTGCCTCGTGTTCGGCATCGCGGTCTCGTACGCCTGGTACGGCTCGCCGCCGTACCGGCTGCCCCGCCATGTCGACGACGACCGGCCACGAGAACAACGCCGCCACCCACGGCCCGCCTGAGGCTGTACGAGGCGGGCCGACGGGGTCCCGCGGGCCGACGTTGTCCCAGGGGCGTACAGGTTCAGGTCGACGTACAGGCTCAGGTCGGCGTACGGGCTCAGGTCGCCGCCCCGTAGAACAGCTCCTCCATCACCGCCCGCGCCCTGCGCGTCGTTCGGCGGTAGTCGTCCAGCATGTCGCCCACGTGTCCCGGCCCGTACCCCAGATAGCGGCCCATCGCGCCCAGCTCGCGCCCGTCCGACGGGAAAGTGTCGCCCGGCCTGCCCCTGACGAGCATCACGCCGTTACGGACCCGGGTCGCGAGCACCCACGCCTCGTCCAGGATCTGCGCGTCCTCCGTCGAGAGCAGTGCCGCCGCGCGGGCCGCCGCCAGGGCTTCCCGGGTGCGGGTGGTGCGCAGGCCCGGTTCCGCCCAGCCGTGCCGCATCTGGAGCAGCTGGACCGTCCATTCGACATCGGAGAGCCCGCCCCGGCCCAGCTTGGTGTGGAGGGTCGGATCGGCGCCGCGCGGCAGCCGTTCCGTCTCCATACGCGCCTTGAGCCTGCGAATCTCCCGTACCGCGTCCTCTCCCAGGCCCTCCGCCGGGTACCGCAACGGATCGACCAGCTCGATGAAGCGGCGGCCGAGATCGGTGTCCCCCGCCATCGGCTCCGCGCGCAGCAGCGCCTGGCTCTCCCACACCAGCGCCCAGCGCCGGTAGTACGCCGCGTAGGAGGCGAGCGTACGGACCACCGGACCGCTCTTGCCCTCCGGCCGCAGATCCGCGTCGATCAGCAGCGGCGGGTCGGAGGTGGGGACCTGGAGCAGCCGCCGCATCTCGGCGACCACCTCGTTCGCGGCACGCGCCGCCTCGTGCTCACCGACGCCCTCGCGCGGTTCATGGACGAAGAGCACATCCGCGTCGGAGCCGTAACTCAGCTCATGGCCGCCGAACCGCCCCATGCCGATGACCGCGAAGCGGGTGGGCAGCGTGTCGCCCCACTGCTCGCGTACGACGGCGCGCAGGGCGCCCGCGAGGGTCGCCGCGTTCAGATCGGTGACCGCGTTGCCCACCCGGTCCACCAGCGCCCCCGGGTCCTCCACGGCGGGGCTGTCCTCCGTACCGTACGAGCCGATGATGTCCGCCGCGGTCGTACGGAACAGCTCCCGCCTGCGCATCCCACGGGCCGTCGCGACCGCGCCCTCCGCGGTCTCCGCGCGCCCGACCGCCGCCAGGACCTCCTGCTCCAGCGGGTCACGGCCGCGCGGAGCGAGCCCCTGGGGGTCGCCGAGGATGGCCACCGCCTCGGGCGCCCGAAGCAGTAGATCGGGGGCGAGCCGGCCGGCCGAGAGCACCCGCGCGAGATTCTCCGCGGCGGCCCCTTCGTCGCGCAGCAGCCGCAGATACCAGGGGGTCTTGCCGAGCGCGTCCGACACCTTGCGGAAGCCGAGCAGCCCGGCATCGGGATCGGCGGAGTCCGCGAACCAGCCGAGCAGCACCGGCAGCAGCGTCCGCTGGATCGCCGCCTTGCGGCTCACGCCGGACGACAGCGCCTCCAGATGCCGCAGCGCGGCGGCCGGGTCGGCGTAACCGAGCGCTTCGAGCCGCTGCCGGGCAGCCCGCGGACTGAGCCGGATCTCGCCGGGCGCGAGCTGGGCGACCGCGTCCAGCAGCGGCCGGTAGAACAGCTTCTCGTGCAGCCGCCGTACGACCGCGGTGTGCCGCCTCCAGGTCCGGTTCAGCTCGGCGACGGGATCGCCGCGCAGTCCGAGCGAGCGGCCGAGGCGGCGCAGATCGTTCTCGTCATCGGGCACCAGATGGGTACGGCGCAGCCGGTAGAGCTGGATGCGGTGCTCCATGGAGCGCAGGAAGCGGTACGCCTCGTCCAGCTGCGCCGCGTCCGCCCGGCCCACATAGCCGCCCGCCGCCAGCGCGGCCAGCGCTTCGAGGGTCGAGCCGCTGTGCAGCGAGGCGTCACTGCGGCCGTGGACGAGCTGGAGGAGCTGTACGGCGAACTCGACGTCCCGCAGCCCGCCGGGACCGAGCTTCAGCTCGCGGTCCACCTGGCCCAGGGGGATGTTGTCGACGACCCGGCGGCGCATCTTCTGCACCTCGGAGACGAAGTGATCGCGCTCGGCGGCCTGCCAGACCAGCGGGGACACCGCCTCGATGTACTGGGCGCCGAGCATCGGGTCGCCCGCCACGGCGCGTGCCTTCAGCAGCGCCTGGAACTCCCAGGTCTTGGCCCAGCGCTGGTAGTAGGCGCGATGGCTGCTCAGCGTCCGTACGAGCGGCCCGTTGCGGCCCTCGGGGCGCAGATTCGCGTCGACCGGCCAGATGGAGCCCTCGATGTTCGACTCGGAGCAGATCCGCATCATGTGGGACGCCAGCCGGGTCGCCGCCTGGACGGCCTTGCCCTCGTCGATGCCCTCGGCCGCGCCGCCCACCCCGTCGGCCGGCTCGCAGACGAAGATCACGTCCACGTCCGAGACATAGTTCAGCTCATGGCCACCGCACTTGCCCATCGCGATCACCGCGAGCCGGCACAGCGCGGCGTCCCCGGGCGCGGCCGCCTTGGCGATCGCGAGGGCGGCGCGCAGGGTCGCGGTCGCCAGATCGGCCAGTTCGGCGGCGGTCTGGGCGAAGTCCGCCGTCCCGCAGACGTCCCTGGCGGCAATGGCCAGCAGACAGCGGCGGTAGGCGACCCGCAGCGAGACCGGGTCGGTCGCCTCCGCGAGACCGCGCTCGAACTCCTCCACGCCGGGATGCAGATCGGCCAGCTCGTAGGTGACCAGCACCTGCCAGTCCCCGGGGTGTCTGGCCAGATGGTCCCCGAGCGCCTCCGACGAGCCGAGCACCCCGAGCAGCCGGTCCCGCAGCGGCTTCGCCGTCACCACGGTGTCGAGCAGCACCGGCAGCTCGTCGGGCCGCTGCGCCTCCGCCAGCCTGACGAGCCCGTGCAGCGCGAGATCGGGGTCCGCGGTGGCGCCGAGCGCGTCGAGGAGTATCGGATCGGACCGTACGAGTGACATCGCGGTGGCGTCCAGCAGCCGCTCGGCGGCGGAGGGATCGGTGAAGCCGTGCCGCAGCAGGCGGGTGAAAGTACTGCTCCTGCGTCCCGGCAGCGCCATATTCGCCGTCTCCTGTCCACGACCCCGTCCGACAAGCTCAGGAATCGAGACTAGTACCCCTCCCGGCAACGTTCGCCCCGTCGCGGCGGCCGGCACGTGCGCTCGCGGCGTTGGCCAAAAGCCCAGGTAGCTCCGCTACCAGGACATCCGGCCGCCTCGCGATCACACGCACCGGCCACCGCTCCTCGACGGGCAAACCTTGCCGGTCGCGGCACCAGTACGGCCGATCTTCGCGGGCCCGCGACGCCCGGTCCCGGGTCGCGGCGGCGACCGATGAGTTCCGGACAGGGCCCGAGCCCTGTCCGGACAAAGCTCCGGGCCGGCGGTACGAAGCCCCGCCGGCCCGGATCGGATCACGCCTACAGCACTACAGCACCGGCAGGTTCTTCTTCAGCTCGAAGGCCGTCACCTCGGAGCGGTACTCCTCCCACTCCTGCTTCTTGTTGCGCAGGAAGAAGTCGAAGACATGCTCGCCGAGCGTCTCCGCGACCAGCTCGCTGCGCTCCATCAGGGCGATCGCCTCGCCCAGGTTCTGCGGCAGCGGCTCGATGCCCATCGCGCGGCGCTCCGCGTCCGAGAGGGCCCATACATCGTCGTCGGCGCCCGCCGGGAGTTCGTAGCCCCCCTCGATGCCCTTGAGACCCGCGGCGAGCAGCACCGCGTAGGTCAGATAGGGGTTGGCTCCCGAGTCGATGGAGCGGACCTCGACCCGCGCCGAGCCGGTCTTGCCCGGCTTGTACATCGGGACGCGGATCAGCGCGGAGCGGTTGTTGTGCCCCCAGCAGATGTACGAGGGGGCCTCGCCGCCCGAGCCCGCGGTGCGGGTGGAGCCGCCCCAGATGCGCTTGTACGAGTTGACCCACTGGTTGGTGACGGCCGAGATCTCCGCCGCGTGCTTCAGCAGCCCGGCGATGAAGGAGCGGCCGACCTTCGAGAGCTGGTACTCGGCGCCCGACTCGTAGAAGGCGTTGCGGTCCCCCTCGAAGAGGGAGAGATGGGTGTGCATCCCCGAGCCCGGGTATTCGGAGAACGGCTTCGGCATGAACGTCGCCTGGACGCCCTGCTCCAGCGCGACCTGCTTCATGACCAGGCGGAACGTCATGATGTTGTCGGCGGTGGAGAGCGCGTCCGCGTACCGCAGATCGATCTCCTGCTGGCCGGGGGCGCCCTCGTGGTGGCTGAACTCCACGGAGATGCCCATGGATTCGAGCATCGTGATCGCCTGGCGCCGGAAGTCCATGCCGACGTTCTGCGGGGTGTGGTCGAAGTAGCCGGAGCTGTCGGCGGGCGTGGGGCGCGTGCCGTCGACCGGCTTGTCCTTCAGCAGGAAGAACTCGATCTCGGGGTGGGTGTAGAAGGTGAAGCCCAGGTCCGAGGTCCTGGCGAGGATCCTCTTGAGGACATAGCGCGGGTCCGCGAAGGACGGCGAACCGTCGGGCATCAGGATGTCGCAGAACATCCGTGCCGTACCGGGGGCCTCAGCGCGCCAAGGCAGTATCTGGAACGTGCCCGGGTCGGGCTTGGCGATCATGTCGGACTCGTACACCCGGGCGAAGCCCTCGATCGCCGAGCCGTCGAAGCCCATGCCCTCGTCGAAGGCCTGCTCCAGCTCGGCGGGCGCGACCGCGACCGACTTCAGGAAGCCGAGCACGTCGGTGAACCATAGGCGCACGAAGCGGATGTCGCGCTCTTCGAGCGTACGGAGCACGAATTCCTGCTGCTTATCCATATTAGCCGTCCTACCCATCCTTGCTGGTCAGGCCACCTGCTCCCATGCCGCGGGGCACGCCGGGCACCCGAGCATCCCACCACACGATTTCCGGCGCGTTGCGAACCCCCGTCCAACGCTTCGCGTCGTGCGTGTGTACGGTCCCGCCGCCCATAGTGCCTGTTCGTCCGATGCCCATGAAACAGGCGGACGCAATCCATTGTGCGGGAGATCGGTGCGGAAGATCGACTTTGGCGCCTGTCAGCCACCACTGTGCCGGACGGTGGTGTCCGACCAGCCCAGGGGGTACGTCTCCATGTCCTCGCCCGGGACCGCCGGCACCCCGCCCGCCTCGGTGAACGCGGTGAGCGCGCCGACCAGCGCCGTGCGCTGCTCGGGGGTCAGCCGCTCGACGATCGCCGAGATCTCGCGGTGGCGTACGGCGGTGACCCGGTCGACGAGCGTGCGGCCCTCCGGGGTCAGCCGCAGCATCGTCTCGCGGCGGTTGCACGGATTGCTCTGCCGGGTCGCCAGGCCCGCGACGATCAGCCGGTCGAGCATCCGCATGGCGGTCGACGGATTCACCCCGAGCCGCTCGGCGATATCGACCAGTTTGGCGTCGCCGTGGGCGGCGAGGACCGCGAGGAGCCGGAACTGCGGCAGGGTGACCGCCTCCGCGACGGTCGCGAGGGACCGCGCCGACACCTTCACCAGGAGCCGGGAGGCGGTCAGTACGGCGTGCGTCACCGCGTCGACATCGGCCGGGCCCCGCGGCTCCCGCGCGTGCGACTCCGGGTGCGGCTCCGGGTGCGGCTCCGGGTGCGGGCGCGGCTGTCGATGCGGCTGCGGATCGTCGACCATGCCTCTTTGTACCCCGGTGGCGTCCGGTTCGTACCGTCCGGGGGCCCGGAGGAGAACCGGAAACCGGCTCCTCACTGCTGCCGGCGGGGGTATACGCACTACGATCTGCGCCCATGGGGGGATCGCGGCCCGGCCACATACGCGTCACGCGTCCCGCGGCACTGCTGAGTGCCGTGGCGACGCTGTTCGCCGCGCTCTTCATCTGTCTGGGTCCCGACCCCGGCGGGACCGGGGTCCACCACTCGGACGGTTCCGCGACGGCGGTGGCGGGCGGCACCGCGTACGGCCCGGCCGCCGGGACCACGGTCCGGGACCGGGCCGAGGCCGAGGCCCGTTACACCTGTCCGTACGACAACGGTGACTGCGGGCTCTTCCCGCGTCAGAGCCCGGCCGTGCTCACCGTCCCGCCGCCGGCCATCCCGCTCGCCGGCGATGTCCAGCCCGCGCACCTCGAACCGCCCTGCCCCACCGGCCAGGTGCCCCGCTCCGGAGCGCTCGCCCGCGCCCCGGATCTCCACGTCCTTCAAGTACTGCGGACGTAGGGCCTGTCTTCCGGATCTCGCCGGGCCAACCCCCGCACCGGGTCCCGAATATCCCGAACCACGTTCCGTGATCACGCAGTTATCCGCGTTCCGCAGTTATCGCAGAAGGACACACATCATGGCTTCCAAGTCCCAGTCCGCCGAGCGCAAGGCCCGAATAGAGGAGATGCGCCGCGTCGAGCGGGCCCGCGAGCGGCGCAGCCGCGTCATCACGATCACGGCGAGCGCCGTCGTGGTGGCCGCCCTCGTCGCCGGTGGCGCCTATCTCCTCAACAAGGAGTCGGACAAGAAGGAGCAGGAACAGGCGGCGGCCGAGGCGCCCATGAAGGACGAGAAGTCCTGGGACGCCAAGAAGCTCGGCCGTAACCATGTCACCGAGGCGGTCTCGTACCCGATGACCCCGCCCGTGGGCGGTGACCACAACCAGGTCTGGATGAACTGCCAGGGGGACGTCTACAAGGAAGCGATCCCGGACGTGAACGCGGTGCACTCGCTGGAGCACGGCGCGGTCTGGGTCACGTACAACGACAAGGCCTCCGACGCCGATGTGAAGGCGCTCGGCGAGAAGGTGGGGAAGACCCCCTACTCGATGATGAGCCCGTTGAAGAACCAGTCGGGCGCCATCATGCTGAGCGCGTGGGGCAAGCAGGTCACGGTGGACAGCGCCACGGACCCGCGCGTGGACCAGTTCTTCACGAAGTACGTGCAGGGCGCGCAGACCCCTGAGCCGGGCGCCGCCTGCACGGGCGGAATGGGCGCGCAGTGACGGCCCAGAGCGCGCCCGACCCGGCGGCCGCGGCCGACGACACGGCTCGTCCGGCGCGCAGGGCGACGCGCACCCAGTGGGCGGCGATCACCGCCGTCGTCCTGGCGCTGGTCTTCGCCGGTACGGCGGCGGTGGCCTCGGCCGGGCGTGACGGCGGCTCGACCGCGCCCCGTACCCCCACGGCGGACTCGGCGGACGCCGGCTTCGCCCGGGACATGGCGGTCCACCACCAGCAGGCGGTGGAGATGTCGTTCATCGTGCGGGACAGCACGGACGACGAGGAGGTGCGCCGGCTGGCGTACGACATCGCCAACACCCAGGCGAACCAGCGCGGGATGCTGCTGGGCTGGCTGGACATGTGGGGGCTGCCGAAGGTCGAGTCGGGCCGCGAGCCCATGGCCTGGATGTCCATGGACAAGACCATGGACCACGGCGACGGCATGGACATGGGCTCGATGGCTCACGGTGACGCGGGTCATCAGGTCCACGACGGCTCGCTGATGCCGGGCATGGCCACGAAGACGGAGCTGGACCAGCTCGGCGCGGCCCGTGGCAAGGCGGCCGAGATCCTCTATCTCCAGCTGATGACCGACCACCACAAGGGCGGGGTCGCCATGGCCCAGGGCTGCGTACAGCTGTGCGCGCCCGGTACGGAGAAGGACCTCGCCGGAGGGATGGTCGCGGCGCAGCAGTCCGAGATGAACCTGATGGCGGACCTGCTCGCGGCGCGCGGCGCGAAGCCGCGTACCGGCTGACGCGCGGGGCCGCCGGCTCCCCAGGGATCCGGCGGCCCCGGCTCAGTCGTGGACCGCGTGGCCCCCGGCTCCGTCGTGCGCGGCCCGGCTCCGTCGTGGACCGCGCGGCCCCGGTCTTCGTCCCCGTCCGGCGTCCCCCGTTCGGGCGCTTGCGGTCGCGTCACCCGAACGGGTGCACGATGATGGATCTGGCTCGGGGTGGACGGCACTCAGGAGGCAGGGAAGCCATGACTACCGCCAAAGACATCATGCACACCGGGGCCCAGTGGATCCCGGCCCACGAGACCCTGGACCGCGCCGCCCAGCTGATGCGTGAGCTGGATGTGGGCGCGCTCCCCATCGCCGACCAGGAGGAGCGGCTGACCGGCATTCTCACGGACCGCGACATCGTGGTCGGGTGTGTGGCGATGGGCCACGACCCGGCACAGACGACGGCCGGTGAGATGGCGCACGGCACCCCTCGCTGGATCGACGCGAACGCCGACGTGGACGAGGTGCTGTACGAGATGCAGAGCAACCAGATACGCCGGCTGCCGGTGATCGAGAAGAAGCGTCTCGTCGGGATGATCAGCGAGGCCGACCTGGCCCAGCATCTCTCCGACGGACAGCTCGCCTCCTGGATGGGGCAGGTCTACGCGCACGGCTGAGCCCCGGCTCGCGCACCGCCCGCGTCGTGCGGGTCGCACGCACCGCCCGCGTCGTGCGGGTCGCACGCACCGCCCGCGTCGTGCGGGTCGCACGCACCGCCCGCGTCGTGCGGGTCGCACGCACCGCCCGCGCCGTGCGGGTCGCACGCACCGCCCGCGCCGAGTGGGCTGCCACACACCCGCACCCCAGGACATCGCGTCAGTCAGACGATTACACTGGGTCCCGTGCCTCAACTACGTCTCGCTCTGAATCAGATCGACTCGACCGTCGGCGATCTCGCCGCGAACGCCGAGGCGATCGTGCACTGGACCCGGCACGCCGCCGAACAGGGAGCGCATGTCGTCGCGTTCCCCGAGATGGTGCTGACCGGCTACCCCGTCGAGGATCTCGCCCTGCGGCCGTCCTTCGTCGAGGCGTCCCGGGCCGCCGTGCGCGCCCTCGCGGTACGGCTCGACGAGGAGGGCTTCGGCGAGTTGCCCGTCGTCGTCGGCTATCTGGACCGCTCCGAGTCGGCCCAGCCGCGCTACGGCCAGCCCGCGGGCGCCCCGCGCAACGCCGCGGCCGTGCTGCACCGGGGCGCGGTCGTCCTCGACTTCGCCAAGCACCATCTGCCCAACTACGGCGTCTTCGACGAGTTCCGGTATTTCGTACCGGGCGACACCATGCCCGTCATCCGGGTCCATGGCATCGATATCGCGCTCGCGATCTGCGAGGACCTCTGGCAGGACGGCGGCCGGGTCCCGGCGGCCCGGTCCGCCGAGGCCGGACTGCTGCTCTCGGTCAACGCCTCGCCGTACGAGCGCGAGAAGGACGACACCCGCCTGGATCTGGTGCGCAAGCGTGCCCAGGAGGCCGGCTGCACCACCGCGTATCTGGCGATGATCGGCGGCCAGGACGAGCTGGTCTTCGACGGTGACTCGATCGTCGTGGACAGGGACGGCGAAGTCGTGGCGCGCGCACCGCAGTTCGCCGAGGGCTGTGTGGTTCTGGACCTCGATCTGCCGGCCGCCTCGCCGGAAGCGCCCATTGGGGTCGTGGACGACGGGCTGCGGATCGACCGGGTCGTCCTCTCCGAGGACCCGCTGCCGGCCTACGAGCCCGAGCTGACCGGCGGCTACGCCGAGCGCCTGGACGACGACGAGGAGGTGTACTCGGCGCTGGTGGTGGGCCTGCGCGCGTACGCCGCGAAGAACGGCTTCCGGTCGGTGCTGATCGGTCTCTCCGGCGGTATCGACTCCGCGCTCGTCGCCGCCATCGCCTGTGACGCGGTCGGCGCGCAGAACGTGTACGGCGTCTCCATGCCGTCGAAGTACTCGTCCGGCCATTCCAGGGACGACGCGGCCGAGTTGGCCCGCCGCACCGGGCTCAACTTCCGTACGCACCCGATCGAGCCGATGTTCGACGCGTACATGGGCGAACTCGGGCTGACCGGGCTCGCGGAGGAGAACCTCCAGTCTCGGCTGCGCGGCACCATGCTGATGGCGCTCTCCAACCAGGAGGGGCACATCGTTCTCGCACCGGGCAACAAGTCCGAGCTGGCCGTGGGCTATTCGACGCTCTACGGCGACTCCGTCGGCGCGTACGGCCCGATCAAGGACGTCTACAAGACCTCCGTCTTCCGGCTCGCCCGCTGGCGCAACCGCGCCGCCGAGGAGCGCGGCCAGACCCCGCCGATCCCGGAGGCCTCGATCTCCAAGCCGCCGAGCGCGGAGCTGCGCCCCGGCCAGGTCGACACGGACTCACTGCCCGACTACGACGTACTGGACCGGATCCTGGAGCTGTACGTCGACCGCGACCAGGGCATGGACGCGATCGTCGCGGCCGGCTTCGACCCCGAACTGGTCGCCAGGACACTGCGGATGGTGGATACGGCGGAGTACAAGCGGCGCCAGTACCCGCCGGGCACCAAGATCTCGGCGAAGGGCTTCGGCAAGGACCGGCGGCTGCCGATCACGAACCGCTGGCGCGAGCACGGGTCGTAGCGGACGCGGACGCGGGTCGGCGGGGGCCAAGAGGGGCCGGCAGCGCCAAGGAGGCCGACGGGCCAGGGGGGACTGGCGGCGCCCAGAGGGCCCTGCGGGCTCAGCCCACCCGTTCCGCCGTCGTCCCGGTCTTCGCCGTGGCCGAGGCGACGACCCGCGATGTCTCCGGCACCCGGCCGCTCCCGTCCCCCCGGTCCAGCAGCCCGGCCGTCACCGCGATCGCCAGGCCGACGACCGCGAGCACCGCGCCGACCAGGGTCGGGGACAGCCAGCCCCAGCCCGCCGCGATCGCCACGCCGCCGAGCCAGGCGCCGCCCGCGTTGGCCAGGTTGAAGGCCGAGTGGTTCGAGGCGGAGGCGATCGTGGGCGCGTGCCTGGCCTTCCGCATGACGAGCATCTGGAGCGGAGTGGTCGTCAGGAACCCCACCGCGCCCAGCACCACGACCGTCACCAGCGCCGCCCACTGGATGTGCGCCGTGAACCGGAAGGCGAGCAGTACGACGGCGAGCGTGCCGAGCGAGGCGTACAGGGTGGGCCGCAGCGCCCGGTCGGTCAGCGGCCCGGCCGCCAGCGCGCCGAGCGTCATACCGATGCCGAAAAGGGCGAGGACCAGTGTGACGGAGGACTCGCCGAAGCCCATCACCTCGGTCGTGATCGAGGCCAGGTACGAGTAGACGGCGAAGACCCCGGCGAAGCCGAAGACGGCGGTCGCGAGGCCGAGCAGCACCTGGCGGTCGCCGAGGGCGCGTATCTCGCGGCCCACGCTCTGATGCGCCTCGATCGGTATGTAGGGCACGAGCCGCGCGAGCGCCACGAGCGCGATCAGACCAATCACGGTCACCACCAGGAAGGTGGCGCGCCAGCCGAGGTTCTGGCCGAGCAGGGTGGCGGCGGGGACGCCGACGATATTGGCGACGGTCAGGCCCAGGAACATGGTGGCGACGGCCCGCGCCTGCCGGCCCTCGCGCACCAGCCGGGCGGCGACGACCGCGCCGACGCCGAAGAACGCGCCGTGCGGCAGCCCGGCGAGGAAGCGGCCCGTCAGCAGCCAGCCGAAGCCGGGGGCGAGCGCCGAGCCGAGGTTGCCGATGACGAAGAGCCCCATGAGCAGGAGCAGCATCCGCTTGCGCGGGATACGGGAGCCGAGGGCGGTGAGCAGCGGGGCGCCCACGACGACACCGATCGCGTAGGCCGAGACCAGATATCCGGCGGTCGGCACGGACGTACCCAGATCGTCCGCGACATTGGGCAGCAGGCCCATCATCACGAACTCTGTCGTCCCGATGCCGAAAGCACTGACGGCCAGGGCGAACAGGGCGAGGGGCATCGAGAGAGACCTTCCGTGGTGAGGTTCAGGGGTTAAGTACCCCCACGGAACAAAGCCTCTCAGGGTTTCTATTCCGGCGGATGAACTCCGGATTGCGCCCAGGTCCCGTCCGGCCGACGAGGCTCCGGTAGGTCCTGCTCCGGCCCGACCGGCCGGTCCGGCTCCGGCCCGCGCGGCTCCGGCCCGCACGGCTCCGGTCTGCGCCGCTCCGGCCCGCGCGGCCTCGCGCTCAGCTCAGCTCCACCCGCGCCGCGATCGGCAGATGGTCGCTGTCCGTCTCGGGAAGGGTCCAGGACGAGGTCGGCTCGACGCCCTTCACCATGATCTGGTCGATCCGCGCCAGCGGGAACGACGTCGGCCAGCTGAAGCCGTACCCGTGCCCGGCCGCGCCCTGGGTCGAACGCATCTGGGAGGTCACGGCGTTGAGCGACCGGTCGTTCATGGTGCCGTTCAGATCGCCGAGCAGGATGACCCGGCTCAGCGACTCGTCGGCGATGGCCTCGCCCAGCGCGTCGGCGCTCTTGTCGCGCTGGTTGGCGGTGAAGCCCGCGTTCAGTTTGACGCGTACGGAGGGGAGATGCGCCACATAGACGGCGACCCGGCCGCCCTCCGGTGTGGTGACGGTGGCGCGCATGGCGCGGACCCAGCCCAGCCTGATGTCGACGGGCTCGGTCCCGGTCATCGGGTACTTGCTCCACAGCCCCACCGTGCCCTGCACCGAGTGGTACTTGTACGTCCCGGCCAGCGCCTCGACATAGGTCTCCACGGCGCTGGCCTTCAGCTCCTCCAGCGCCACGACATCGGCTCCGGACTCCGCCAGCTTGCGCGCGGTGCCCGCCGGATCGGGGTTGTCCGCGTTGACGTTGTGGGTGGCGACCATGAGGTCACCGCCGCCGCCGGACTTGTCGGTGAGGAGTCCGCCGAAGAGATTGACCCAGACCACGGCGGGCAGCACCACGGCGATCAGCGCGGTGGCGGAGCGCCGTACCAGCGCCAGCACGAGGATCAGCGGAACGAACACCCCGAACCAGGGCAGGAATGTCTCGATGAGACTGCCCAAGTTGCCGATCTTGTTGGGGATCTGCGCGTGGGAGATCATCAACAGCGCGACGACCACCGCGAGCAGCGCGAGCACGATCCCGCGCCGCCAGATACCCGGATCGCCCCGCCATCGGTCGAGCAGAGTTCTGACGCGGGAGCCGGAGCGGTGGTCCTCCCCGCCGTCCGTCACCGAATGCGCCGTGTACTCCTGCGTCATATGCGCTGCCCTCACTGCCTTGCCGTGCACGCTCGCCCCCGACCCTAGGCGATGTACGGGCACTTTCTACGCCGTCCGGGGACAGCCGTTCCCGCACGGAGACGAAGAGGGAGGGTCCGGGGGTTCCGATCAAGGACGAAAAGCGGCAGGTGTGACAGATCCCGCACGGCCTGGCCGGGTGTTTCACGTCGCGCGCGCCGACCCGGCGACTCGTATCGCGCGCCGATCCGGTCGCGCCGGTCCGGTACGGAACTCCGCGCGCCCGTCACCGGCGCGCGCGTCCGTCATGTACGTGGGCGCAGCCCCTGGAGCACGGCGCTGATGATCCGGTCGGGGAGGTCCTCCTCCAGCGGCGCGCCGGGCCGGTGCAGGGTGCGCATGAGCATCGGGCCGACCAGCAGTTCGTGCATCAACTCCACGCTCAGGTCGTCCCGTAGCTCACCGGAGGCGACCCCGCGCCGGATCAGGGCCAGCGTCATCTCACGCCGGGGGCCGATGACCGTCCTGTGGTATTCCGCCCAGAGTTTGGGCTGACTCTTCATCTCGACGGCGACGTTGTGCACCAGGGCCGAGGACCGCTGGGCGAGCCCGCGCCGGCGCATCGACTCCAGCACGACCCTGAGATCGTCGAGCGCCGAGATTCCGGGCAGTTCGGGCTCCGGCGGCTCGATCTCCCGCAGGACGTCGAGGAAGATCTCCTCCTTGCCCTGCCAGCGCCGGTAGATGGTCGCCTTGCCGACGCCCGCCGTACGCGCGATGCGTTCGACGGAGAGCGCGCCGAGCGGCACACCGTCCTCCAGCAGGGCCACGACGGCTTCCAGGATCGCCCGCTCGACCGCCTCACTGCGTGGCCTGCCGCGCCGGTGTCCGTTCTCGTGACCCTGCTCCCGCACCTGTCTCCGCCTCTCGCCGCGCCGCGCTTCCGCCGTGCCGATTCTCGTACACGGCGTCTCTTTCCACGGCATCCCGTGCGCGCGTACGCGGCGTACACGGCGTCGCTGTCAGGCGCGGGCGGCCGTCGCCGGTTCGGGCGCCTCCTCGCTCCCCGCGAGCTTCCGCGGCTCCGGGCGGCCCGGCAGGAAGAGCGCGACCACCACGGCGCCGATCAGCGCGACGGCCGCCGAGCCGAGGGCCGTGACATGCATGGCGTCGAGAAACGCGTCGTAGGCCGAGCTGATCAGCGGCCGGCCCGCAGGCCCCATCTTCTCCGCGACGCCGAGGGTCGCCTCGATCGACTCCCCCGCCGCGTCCCGCGCACCGGCCGGGACCGCGCCGAGGTGTCCCTCGATCCCGCCCCGGTAGGTCGCGGAGAGCACCGAGCCGAGTACGGCGATCCCGAGCGCGCCGCCGACCTGACGGAAGGTGTTGTTGATGGCCGAGCCCGAACCGGCCTTCTCCCGGGGCAGCGCCTGCATGACCGCGACGGTCACCGGCGGCATGATGTGCGCCATTCCGGTGCCCTGGACGAAGAAGACCAGGCACAGCACCCAGACCGGGGTGTCCGCGCCGAAGAGGGCGAACGCGGCGAGTCCGGCCGCGACGAGCAGCATGCCGACCGTGCAGACGGCACGGGCGCCGAACCGGTCCACCACCAGCCGGGCGCGCGGCGCGAAGATCATCTGCGCCGCGGCGAGCGGCAGGATCAGCAGTCCGGACTGGAGCGCGCTGTAGCCGCGCACGCTCTGGAGGTAGAAGGCCGAGAAGAAGGTCACGCCCATCAGCGCGAAGAAGACCAGCGCGATGGAGGCGACAGCGGCGGCGAAGGCCGGCTTCCTGAAGTACGAGATGTCGATGGCCGGGTGGCTGCTGCGCTTCTCGTGCCAGACGAAGAGGGCGAGCACGGCCACGCCGCCGAGGAGCGGGGCGAGCACGCTCGCGCCGGTGAAGTCCGCCAGCTCGCCGCCGCGGATGATGCCGTACACCAGCAGGACGAGTCCGACGATGGAGAGCACGACGCCCAGCGGGTCGAGCCGGCCCGGCCTGGGGTCCTTGGAGTCCGGGACCAGCAGCACCATCGCGATCAGCGCGACAACGGCCACCGGGACGTTGACGAGGAAGATGGAGCCCCACCAGAAGTGTTCGAGCAGCAGACCGCCGGTGATCGGGCCGATGGCGATGCCGAGGCCCACGCTGCCCGCCCAGATGCCGATGGCCTTGGGCTGCTCCTCGCGCTCGAAGACATTCATCAGGACGGCGAGGGTTGCGGGCATCACAAAGGCGGCGCCGAAGCCCATCAGGGCGCGGTAGCCGATGAGTTCGGCGGGGGACCCGGACAGGGCGGCGAGCGCCGAGCCGAGTCCGAAGACGGCGATGCCGAAGAGGAGCACCTTCTTGCGGCCGATGCGGTCACCGAGCAGCCCGGAGGTGAAGAGCAGTCCGGCGAAGACGAGCGTGTAGGAGTTGATCGCCCACTCCAGCTCGCTCTGGGTGGCGCCGATGCCGGTGGGCTCGGGGGCGGCGATCGTCTTGACCGCCACGTTCAGGATCGAGTTGTCCAGCACGACGATGAGCAGGCTGAACATCAGGACACCGAGGATGGCCCAGCGGCGGCGGTGGACCGCCTCCGGGACACGGGACTCGGGTATTCGGGGTGCGGCGGCAGCGCCGCCGGACGGTGTGGACATGACGCATACCCTAGAGCATTTTCGATACGAGACCGTCTCGTATTGTAAAGTCTTTACGCGCGGCCCCCACTTCCCGTGACCGGTACCGGGATGCCACCATGGAACCGGTCCGGGGACACCGACAGGGTGCCTCGAGATGACGAAAGGGCCTTTGGCCATGACTGTTCAGACCGAGGCTGCGCAGAAGCCGCCCGCGGGACGCCCGGAAGTCGCCTCCAAGGCGCTGTACGGCGGCAAGAGTTCCCGGCGCGTCACCGTCCATGACATCGCCGCCGCCAAGGAGCGCGGCGAGAAGTGGCCCATGCTCACCGCCTACGACGCGATGACGGCCTCCGTGTTCGACGAGGCCGGTATCCCGGTCATGCTCGTCGGCGACTCGATGGGGAACTGCCATCTGGGGTATGAGACGACCGTGCCCGTCACGCTGGACGAGATGACGATGCTCGCCGCGGCGGTCGTACGGGGCACGAAGCGCGCCCTGATCGTCGGCGACCTGCCGTTCGGCTCGTACCAGGAAGGGCCGGTCCAGGCCCTGCGCAGCGCCACCCGGCTGGTGAAGGACGCGGGTGTGGGCGCGGTCAAGCTGGAGGGCGGCGAGCGCTCGCACACCCAGATCGAGCTGCTGGTACAGGCCGGTATCCCGGTGATGGGGCACATCGGGCTCACCCCGCAGTCCGTCAACACCCTGGGCTACCGGGTGCAGGGCCGCGGCGAGGAGGCCGCGCAGCAGCTGCTCCGCGACGCCAAGGCGGTACAGGACGCGGGGGCGTTCGCGGTCGTGCTCGAACTGGTCCCCGCCGAGCTGGCCGCCGAGGTGACCCGCATCCTGCACATCCCGACCATCGGGATCGGCGCCGGGCCGGAGACGGACGCGCAGGTGCTCGTCTACACCGACATGGTCGGGCTCACCGGAGGGAAGGTGCCGCGCTTCACGAAGCAGTACGCGAACCTCCGGCAGACGCTCGGGGACGCCGCGAGGGAGTTTGCGGACGAGGTCATTGGAGGAACGTTCCCTCAGGAGGAGCACACGTTCCACTAGACGGGGTTCACACCCCACTGGACGGATTCACCCCCGCGACGCGAGGCCTCTCCGCCCCAGAAGGCCCCAGAAGCCACTGCCCGCACGGACGACAGCCCGCCGATCTTCCCCCGTCGGCGGGCTGTCGGCTGTCCGACAGCCTCTCGACGGCGGCTCGACGGCGGCTTGACTGCGGCTTGTCGGCGGCTTGTCGGCGGCTTGTCGGCGGCTTGTCGGTGGCGGCTGGTCCACTGGTGTCATGACGCGAATCGACAAGAACCCCAACGGCAGCCGCACGGGCAACGCCGTCGAGGTACGGGGGCTGGTCAAGCACTACGGCGGACCACAGGGCACCCGGGCTCTCGACGGAGTGGACCTCGATGTGCGCGAGGGCACCGTGCTCGGTGTGCTCGGGCCCAACGGCGCCGGCAAGACAACGCTCGTCCGTATTCTCTCCACACTCGTCCAGCCCGACGCCGGGACCGCGATGGTCGCCGGGTACGACGTACTGCGCCAGCCGCGCCAACTGCGCCGCACCATCGGTCTCACCGGGCAGTACGCCTCGGTCGACGAGAAGCTCTCCGGCTGGGAGAACCTCTACATGATCGGCCGGCTGCTCGATCTGTCCCGCAAGGACGCCCGCCGCCGCGCCGACGAACTGCTGGAGCGCTTCTCCCTCACCGAGGCGGCGAAGAAGCCCGCGATGCAGTACTCCGGCGGTATGCGGCGCCGGCTCGACCTGGCGGCCTCGATGATCGGCCAACCGTCCGTGCTGTATCTGGACGAGCCGACCACCGGGCTCGACCCCCGTACCCGCAACGAGGTCTGGGACGAGGTGCAGCGGATGGTCGCGGAGGGGGCCACCGTCCTGCTCACCACCCAGTACATGGAAGAGGCCGAGCAACTGGCCAGCGAGCTGACGGTCATCGACCGCGGCCGGGTCATCGCCAACGGCAAGGTGGACGAACTGAAGGCGAAGGTCGGCGGCCGTACGCTCCAGATCCGGCCCGCGGATCCGGCGCAGCTCCCCGCGATGGCACGGGCGATCGCCGAGACCGGGCTCGACGGCCTGGCCGGCACGCAGGCCGTCCCGGACGAGGGCCTGCTGTACGTACCGATCCTGAGCGACGAGCAACTGACCGCGGTCGTCGGCCTGCTGGGCGAGCGCGGCTTCGGGATCGCCCATATCGGCACCCATCTCCCGAGCCTGGACGAAGTGTTCCTGGCCATCACCGGCCAGAAGACGGCCTCCGTGTCCGACACCACACCCGAGGAGGTCGCGGCATGAGCACGACGACCACACTGCCCACGTCCGCGCCCGAGAAGGCACCCGCGCCGTCGCCCGCCATCGCCGCCGACGAGGGCCGGATCGGATTGCGCGCCAACCTGCGGCACATCGGCGCGCTGGTGCGCCGCAACGCCCTCCAGATCAAGCAGGACCCCGAGTCGATGTTCGACGTCCTGCTGATGCCGATCATCTTCACGCTGCTGTTCGTGTACGTCTTCGGCGGCTCCGTGGGCGCGAGCCTCGGCGGCAGCCGCGAGGAGTATGTGAACTATGTGATCCCGGGTCTGATGGCGATGATGGGTATGAACATCGCGATGGCCGTCGGCACGGGCGTGAACGACGATTTCCGCAAGGGGGTCATGGACCGGTTCCGTACGATGCCGATCGCCCGGTCCTCGGTACTGATCGCCAAGATCGTCGTCGAGATCGGCCGGATGCTCGTCGCCACCGCCATCCTGCTCGGCATGGGCTTCCTGCTCGGCATGGAGATCAAGACGTCGGTGCCCGAACTGCTCGGGGCCGTCGGTCTGTCCCTGGCGTTCGGCGCCTCGCTGATGTGGATCTTCATACTGCTGGGGCTCACCATGAAGACGGCGCAGGCCGTCCAGGGCGTGGCGATGCTCGTCCTGATGCCCCTGCAGTTCGGCTCGTCGATCTTCGCCCCGCCGTCCACGATGCCCGGCTGGCTCCAGGCGTTCACCGACTACAACCCGCTGTCCAATCTCGCGGACGCGGCGCGAAGCCTGATAAACGGCGGTCCTGTCCTGCACTCGATGTGGATGACGCTGGGGTGGGCGGCGGCGATCATGGTGGTGACGGCGCCGCTGGCGGTGGCCAAGTTCCGCAAGAAGTCCTGAGGTCCGGGACCGGTCGGGCCCAGGACTCCGGGACCTGTCCTGACCAGGACTCCGGGATCCGTCGGGCCCAGGACTCCGGGTCCCGTCCGGACCAGGACTCGACAGATCCGGGACGGCGGATTCAGCATCCGGCGAGAGCGGTGGCCTCCTCCAGAGTGAGGCCGCCGCCCTCGGCACGGGCCTCCTCGAACGCGGCGTCGCCGAGCACGCCCACCACGGTCTCGCGCGCGCTCCTCCCGATGTACCGCTCCGTGAACGTGGGGTGGTGCCCGGCGGGCGCCAGCGTCTCGTACGCGCCGATCAGCCGGGCCGCGTCCCGTCCACGCTCCCGGTCGCCCGCTTCGGCGGCCAGACCGCCCAGCGCCCAGGCGACCGTCATCAGATGGACCGCGGGCATCTCGGGGGCGACCATCAGCGAGAGCGGCGACAGCGCCGCCTCCACGGCCGTGCGGGACTCCTCCAGCGCCGCGGCGTAGCGGCCGTCCGCGCAGTCCAGCCAGGCGAAGACGCCGTGGACGAAACCCTCGAAGATGGCCAGCGTCTCGGAGCGGAACACAACGAGCAGACGGTTGAGTTGTTCCCGCGCCTCGTCCCCGCGTCCGGTATGGCCCAGCCACAGCGCGAGAAAGAGCCGGGCCGCGGGCTGCGCCTCGTGCCAGGTGTCGCGCCCCTCGGCCAGCACCTCACGGAGGATGCGCTCGCCCTCCTCGCCCCGGCCGGTCTCGAACATGGTCGCCGCCAGCCGGGAACGCAGCAGCGCGGCCTGACTCTGTGCGCCGAGCCCTTCGGCGTGGGCCATGGCGGCCCGGTAGTCGTCGGCGGCGAGGAGGTACTCCCCGGCCCTCTCCCTGGCCTCTCCCCGCGCGGACAGCGCCTCCGCGGCGCCCCAGGCGTCGCCGAGCCGCTGAAAGATCTCCAGGCTGCGGTCGGCGTCCCGGCTCGCGTCCTCGGCCCAGTCGCTGCGGTTCGCGAGGATATTGGCCCGTAGATGCAGCGCGCCGGCCAGCTCCCACTCGTAACCGAGCCTCTCGCAGGCCCGTACGGTCTCGTTCACGACCCGTCTCAGCTCGTTCGGATCCCCGGTGAGCATGTACGCGAAGACCCACAGCGTGCCGGGGAACCGGCAGGTCTGCGGAAGCCCCGGGCGGTAGGTGTCGGCGACCTTGCGCAACCACGCGAGCCGCTCGGGTGTGGTCCAGTTCTCCGCGTCGTGATTCATGCTGGCGATCCCGATCAGCCGCACCTGGCGCCGGGCCTCGTGGAGCAACTCGGGTGTCATGGGCGGTGGCGCGTCGGTGCACCGCTGCGAGAGGGCCGGAGCCGGCTCCACGGGCGGGGCGAACGGGTCGGGGCCGAGAGCCCCGGCGGCCTCCGCCCAGTGACGGGCGTCGGCGCGCAGATCGAGCATCTGCCAGAGCCAGGCGAGGGAGAGTACGAGACAGAGCGCCTCGTGCTCGTCGCGGGCGGCGACGGCACGGCGCAGCGCGGTGCGCAGATTCTCGTACTCCAACTGGAACCGGGCGATCGCGGCGTGCTGGCCGGGGCCGCGAAGTTCGGTGTCGGTGGTACGGGCCAGCTCCCGGTAGTACACGAGATGCCGGCGCTCGGCGGCGGCCCGGTCACCGGCCTGGTCGAGCCGCTCGGCGGTGTACTCGGCGACGGTTTCCAGCAGCCGGTAGCGCATGTCGCCGTCCGGCGCGGGGGCGGCGACGACGAGGGACTTGTCGATGAGCGAGCCGAGGAGCCGGGCGACGTCCTGGGACGCGACGACGTGTGTGGCGGTCTGGGCGTCGCGTGTGGCGCCCGGGGCGGCCGTACCGTCGGTGGCAGCCGGGGCGGCCGTACCGTCGGTGACGGGTGGGGCGGCCGTACCGTCGGGGGCAGCCGCGTCGTTCCTGTCGTCCAGGCCTTCCGGGCCGGCCGGTTCATCCGCGCAGACCGACTCGGCGGCCGTCAGTCCACAGCCGCCCGCGAAGACCGACAGCCGCCGCAGTACCGCGCGTTCGGACGCGTCGAGCAGGTCCCAGGACCAGTCGACGACCGCGCGCAGCGTCTGCTGACGCGGCAGAACGGTCCGGCTCCCGCTGGTCAGCAGCCGGAAACGGTCATCGAGCCGATCCGCGATCTGACGCGGAGTCAGCATCCGCAACCGCGCCGCCGCCAGCTCGATCGCCAGCGGCAGCCCGTCGAGACGACGGCAGATCTCCGCCACCGCCTCCGGATCCCCCGCCGGATCGAACCCCGGCCGCACCGCACGGGCACGCTCCGCGAACAGGCGATGCGCCGGATCCGGCGGCAACGGCTCCACCGGCCGCACCGACTCACCCGGCACCCCCAACGGCTCACGACTGGTCGCCAGGATGGTCAGCTCCGGACAGCGGGCGAGCAGTTCCTCGGCGAGAGCGGCGGCAGCGCCGATCACGTGCTCGCAGTTGTCGAGGAGCAGCAGCATGCGCCGGCGCGCGCAGTGCTCGGCCAGCCGTACGAGCGGCTCACCGGCGTGCCGGTCGGCGGCCCGCAGCTCCTCGGCCCCGGCACCCCGCAGTACGGTCTCCCGCGCTCCGAGCGCGGTCAGTACGGCCTCGGGCACGGTCTCCGGATCGTTCACGGGCGCCAGTTCGGCGAGCCATACGCCGTCGGGCCACCCCTCGGCCATCAGCTCCGCGGCCTCCTGCGAGAGCCGGGTCTTCCCCGCTCCGCCGGGGCCGAGCAGGGTGACGAGCCTGGCGCGGCCCAGATCGCCGCGGATGTCCTCGATGTCGCCTTCGCGCCCCACGAAGCTGGTCAGCCGGGCCCGGAGGTTGCCGGGCGGCGCGGCGGGGCGCGGAGCCCGGACCGGTGGGCGGATACGGTCGGGCGGCGTGGCGGTCGTACGGTCGGACAGCTCGCCGCCCCCGGCCCCTTCCTCGGACCCACCGCTGCCGCCGGAGCCGCTGGCGCCACCGGGCCCGCCGGCGCCCTGGAGCAACTCCTCGTGCAGGGCGCGCAGCTCCGGGCCCGGGTCGGTGCCCAGGCGGGCCGCCAGCGCCCGGCGCACCCTGTCGTACGCGGCCAGGGCCTCGGCCGGGCGCGCCGCGTCGCGCAGGGCGCGGATACGCAGCGCCTGGAGCGGCTCGTCGAGCGGGAACTCACCGCAGAGCGCGGCCAGTTCGGGCAGCGCCTCCTCGGCGCGACCGAGGGCGAGCGCGGCCGTGAGCCGCGCCCTGCGGGCCTCCAGCCGGAGGGTCTCCCAGCGGGCCGCCCCGGTCGTACGGTCGGGAAGGTCGGTCAGTGCGGGACCGCGCCAGAGCGCCAGCGCCTCGTCGAGAAGGCTCGCCGCCTTGGTCGGGTCACCGTCCGCCAAGGCCCGCGCGCCCTCGGCGGCGAGCCGGCCGAAGCGGTGGAGATCCACATCCTCCTCGTCGGCGCACAGCCCGTAGCCGCCCTCCGCGGAGGAGACGGCCGCGGGGCCGAGCGCCCGCCGCAACCGCCCGACCAGCGCCTGGAGCGCCCCCACCGCGTCGGCGGGCGGATCGCCGTCCCAGACCTCGGCGACGAGCTGGCCGACCGGCACCGTACGGCCGGGCCGCAGGGCGAGCACCGTCAGCAGCGCACGCAGCCGCGCACCGCCGAGGGCGACGGGGGTGCCGTCGTCGTGCAGTGCCCGTGTGGTGCCGAGGAGCCGATAGCGCATCCGCCCATTGTCCGTGACGGCGTCCAGGAAGGCCGCCCCGGCATGAGAGGCCGGGCGCATGGGTGGGGCGGCCTCTTATTCAGTCGCGAGTCCGACCAGCACGCCGGTCGCGTCGCGCCGGTAGCCCTCCCGCCGGGACGCGGGCGGCCGGCCTCCCCCGGAACCGGGAACCGTTGGCGAGACGTTATCGGCGTGCCGGACGTTCCCGTTCTGTCAGCTGTACGGTCGGGCGACGCCGACCGCCGTCCCGCACCGCTCAGGGCCGGGCATCCGACCACCGACCCGCGCCGCTTACGGTAAGGCGGTCCGACCGCCGTCCCACGCCCCCGAGGAGACCCACCCATGACCACCGCCTCCTCCCGCCGCGGCGACCGGCGGATCTCCCCCGTCTTCCTGGGGATCGCCGCTGTCACGGCTGTCGCGGGCTGGGCCGTGTGGACGGACTTCGCGGCGAACATCCGGATCGCCGTCTTCCTGTTCGTCGTCGGCGCCTGGATCGTCTCGCTCTGTCTGCACGAGTACGCACACGCCCGTACCGCGCTGCACAGCGGGGACATCTCGATCGGGGCGAAGGGCTATCTGACGCTCAACCCCCTCAAGTACACGCACGCGCTGCTGTCCATCGTGCTGCCGGTGGTCTTTGTGATCATGGGCGGTATCGGTCTGCCCGGCGGCGCGGTCTTCATCGAGCGCCAACGCATCCAGGGACGCTGGCGGCACAGCCTGATCTCGGCGGCCGGCCCGCTGACGAACGTACTGTTCGCCCTCGTCTGCACCGCGCCCTTCTGGCTGAACGCCCTCTCCGGCGTCCCGACGGGCTTCCGCTACGCCCTCGGCTTCCTCGCCCTGCTCCAGGTCACCGCGGCGATCCTGAACTTCCTGCCGGTCCCGGGCCTCGACGGCTACGGGGTGGTCGAGCCCTGGCTCTCGTACACATTCCGCCGCCAGGTCGAGCCGTTCGCCCCGTACGGACTGCTCGCCGTCTTCGTCCTGCTCTTCTTCATCCCCGAGGTGAACGCGGCCTTCTTCGACCTGATCCACGCGATCCTGCGCGGGCTGGGGGTCTCGGAGCTGGACAGCTACTGCGGACGCGATCTCTTCAGCTTCTGGACCACGAGGGACGAATTCATCTGCGGCGCGGTCGGGCAGTAGCGGCGGCGACGGGCGGGCAGGCCGGGCCGCCGAGCCGCCGCTAACCTCGCCGTTTCGCTTGGGGACGGCTGGTTATGGGGTCGGAAACCCGAAAGTGCCTTCCTGACCTGGGACGATGAACCTTGCTGAGGGGTTCTGTCGGTCCAGGCGGAGGGCACTTTCTACGTGCAGACTATCGGGTTGCGTCCCAAGGTCCAGGTCAGTGCCGATGGTTCGGGGGTGGTCGGTCATGCCGGGGCACGGTTGCTGGCTGATCTTGCCGATGCCACCGGACTGACCAGCGCGTGCTCCACCGCGTTGGGACCACTTCGGCGACGCGGCACCGGCCACGACCCGGGCCGGATCGCCACCGATCCGCGGTGATGCTGGCTGACGGCGGGGAGGCCATCACGGATCTGGCCGTGCTCCGGGACCAGGGCGAGGCGTTCGGCCCGGTCGCCTCGACACCCACGGCCTGGCGGCTGCTCGCCGACATCGACGAGACCGGACTCGCCCGGCTGCGAGCGGCCCGCGCCCAGGCACGAGAGGTCGCCTGGCTGCAGGCCGCCGAGACCCGCTGCGGAATACCGGCAGTGAAATCCGGCGGACGGGAACCGCCCGGCCTGGTCCTGGACCTCGACGCCACGCTGGTGACCTGCCACTCCGAAAAAGACCAAGCCGCACCCACCTATAAAGGCGGCTTCGGATTCCACCCTCTGGTGTGTTTCTTGGCCAACACCGGCGAGGGCATGTCCGGGCGGCTGCGGCCCGGCAACGCCGGAGCCAACACCGCCGCCGATCACATCGCGGTGCTGGACGACGCTCTCGCGCAGATCCCCGACGCCCACCGGCACGGCACCGACATCCTCGTCCGCACCGACAGCGCCGGATCGGCGAAAGCCTTCCTCACCCACGTCCGAGACGTGCGGATACGAGGAATCCGCACCTTCTTCTCGGTCGGATACGCGGTCACCGCACCGGTCCGCCGCGCGATCCGGGCCCTGCCCGAACAGGTCTGGCACCCCGCCCTGGACCAGGACGGAACACTGCGTGCCGGCGCCGAGGTCGCCGAGCTGACTGGCATGGCCGACCTTGCCGGCTATCCGGACGGCACCCGCATCATCGTGCGCCGCGAGCGACCGCACCCCGGCGCCCAACTGTCCCTGTTCGACCAGGACGAGGGCCTGCGGCACCAGGCCTTCCTCACCGACACGCCGTTCGCCAGCGGGGGCTCCGCCCAGTTTCTGGAGGTCCGCCACCGCGGACACGCCACCGTCGAGGACCACATCAGGTGCGGCAAGACCACCGGCTTCGGCCGCTTCCCCTCCCGCCACTTCCTGGTCAACGCCGC